>JAFWQM010000039.1 GCA_017509065.1 Clostridia bacterium | reverse complement strand
TTACGCCCCGCGCTATTCCCTTCGGGAAGCGCGGGTTTCGGGCGGCAATCCAAGGATTGCTCGCCCTCAGCCTCGCGTTGCTCGGCGCTATTCATGCGGACATTGCTCGTTTCGGCTGATCTCACCGCCGATGATATTCCCGCCACAGGCGGTCATCGGCGGTTCGTCCCCGCACGGTTTTTTCTCTCGCTTCGCTCCAGGGCGGAAAAACCGCAAGGTAGGAAAATTTCATCTGGTCGTCTTCGCTCCCGTCTGAAATTTTCTGGACAGGGCCTTCCGGCCTTTCCGGGGCTACCGCCCGGCCTTCACTGAAAATCATCCACTGGATGATTTTCCGGGCGTTTCGGCCCCTCCGCTGAAAACCAGCCCAAGGATAGATGGTGATAAAGACCCCTTCTGAAAGCTTCAACAATAAGCCGACTGACCGTAGTGCTAAACCTAAGGAAATCAAGCATTTACAAGACGTTCAGCAATTGAAGGAGGAACAGAAGATGGAAATCACCTATCACGAAGAGAACGGTTACCTGATCCCTAATGTCGTAGTTGGATGCGATACCACCCGCCCCATCGGGAAATATGGCCGGATGCGGAGGGAGTATCTGCGAGAGCATCGTCCGATTCTGTTTGGCCTCATGGTTCAGAATGGAACCTTGTTTGACCACCTGATCGAGACGGAGGATGCCGCCTAAAGCAGACTGGAAGTGATTGTCCCCGCGTTAGCGAAAGCGGCGGGTGCCACGGAAGCGCTCAAGGCAACCGATCAGATGAAGTGGGTTGGCATCATGAACACCTGCAAAGCCCGAGCGGAAGAAGTAATCTTCCAGGAAATCATCGAAAAGAATTATAAAGGCGTGGATGAAACCATCGTCCGCACCAAAAGCGGGCGGGATCTGGTGGAGAGGCTGAACCGGTACGATGACCGGCTCATGTGCTCCCTGGTGCATAAGTTCGGCCGGAAAACCGGAGAAGTATCGGATCAGGATTACGACAAATACATCGAGGAACTGAAATCCTCCCTGCCCAAGGATTTTTCCGCCAAGGGGGATATGGTGGTGTTCGTGGATGAATGTCACCGCACCCAGAGCGGCAAGCTGCATAAGGCCATGGAAGCCATTCTGCCCAAAGCCGTCTTTATCGGCTTTACCGGCACGCCGCTGCTGAAAAAGAACAAAAAGACCAGTTTGGAAGTATTCGGTGGATATATTCACACCTACAAATTCAATGACGGCGTGCGGGACGGCGTGATCCTGGATTTGCGGTATGAAGCCCGGGATATTCCCCAGGACATTACCTCCCAGGATAAAATTGATCTGTGGTTCGATGTGAAAACCCGGGGGCTGGCTCCCAAGGCCAAGGCAAAGCTGAAAGGCTATTGGGGGAACATGCAGAAGGTGTTTTCCTCCCGCTCCCGGCTGGAACGCATCGCCAACGACATCATTTTCGATTTCAAAATCAAGGACAGGCTGGCGGACGGCAAAGGAAACGCCATTTTGGTGGCGTACAATGTATACAACGCCTGCAAATTCTATGAAATCTTCCAGAGCAAGGGCTTCCGCAAATGCGCCATCATTTCCTCCTATAAGCCCAACGCGGGGGATTTGCGCACGGATACCGTGAGCGACGAGGAAGATACCCAGACCTTCATCAAGTACACCACGTATCTCAACATGATCGGCGTTCTGCCCGGCGAGGATGAACGGCATATCGCCGCCAAGGTGGAAGCCTTTGAAGCGGAGGCCAAGCGCAAGTTTATCGAAGAACCGGCCAATATGAACCTGCTGATCGTGGTGGATAAATTGCTGACCGGCTTTGACGCGCCGCCCTGCACCTATCTGTATATCGACCGGCCCCTGCGGGATCATGGACTGTTTCAGGCCATCTGCCGCGTGAACCGGCTGGACGACGAAACCAAGGATTTTGGCTATATCGTGGATTATCGGCAGCTTTTCGGCAGGCTGACCGACGCCATCAACAAGTATACGTCCGACGCCTTTGAGGGCTTCGACGCGGAGGACGTGGAAGGGCTGCTGAAAGACCGCACAGAGGAAGCCAATCGGTTTTTCCTGGACACGCTGGATGAATTGGAAGCCCTGTGCGAGGGCGTGGAGTCACCCCGTTCCGAACTGGAATATCAGCATTATTTCTGCGGCGAAAGCGGGGAAAACGAGGAAGCGGACGAGGCTTTTGCCTGCCTGCGGGAAAAACTGTATCGGCTGGTCAGCCGCCTTGCGAGGGCGTTCGCTGAAATGAAGCCGCGCTTTGACGATGCGGGATATACGGAAGAACAGCAGAGGAAGTTTGAAGAAAAAGTCACCTTCTATCTGAACCTGCGCGACGCCATGGGCCGTGCCAGCGGCGATTTCATTGATATGAAGGTCTATGAGCCGGGCATGCGTTTCCTGATCGACAACTATATTTCAGCGGACGAAGCGCAGAAAATCGGCGCTTTTGAGGATTTCACGCTGCTGAACTTCATCCTGGCCCAGGAAGAAAAACTGAATAATGAGCAGAACCCCAAGGATCAGGAAAGCGCCGCCGAAACCATTGAAAACAATATCCGCAAAAAGGTAGTGGAACGGCTGATTATCAATCCGGCGTACTACGCCAAAATGTCGGCGGTTTTGGAGCAACTGATCCTGGACCGGCGGAAAGGCGTGCTTGCCTATAAAGAACTGATTCGGAAATATATGGAATTGGCCAGCCATGTGACCAAGCCGGAAGAAAACAGCAGATACCCCGAATCCATCAGGGCCAGCGGCGCGGCACGGGCATTCTTTGATAACTGCGGCGAAAATGAAGAACTGGCGCTGAAGCTGCATCAAGCCGTCCTCCACGCCAAGCAGGACGGGTTCCGCAATCATCCGGTGAAGGAAAACAAAATCAAACGCGCGCTGTACCAGATTCTGAACGACGAAAACGAAGTGGAAAGAATCTACAGGATCGTCGTGGAGCAACTGTTTCCTGCAAAAATGCAATCCACCAGAAATTCGCTGTCATTGATGAAAAGATCGTTTGGTACGGCAGTGTCAATTTGCTGTCCTTTGGGGCTTCTCAGGAGAGCATCATAAGAATTGTAACGGGAAGCGTAGCCCGAACATTGTTCAAGTCTGTTGGAGTTATGGAGAATCAGTCGTAAATATAGCCAGCAACCAGCTATTTATTGATAAACCAATTTAATCTTGAACATTTAGTATTCATGTGATATAATAGAGACATGGAAGAGGAACTGAAGGCCAATGCATTACGCATGGGGAGGAAAGGGCAGCACGAGTTGCGCAAAACGATCATACGGATGCTG
>JAFWQM010000038.1 GCA_017509065.1 Clostridia bacterium | reverse complement strand
TCACAGCCCGCTATTACCGCGCAGATCACCAGCATGATTGTTTCGATGAAATTGTGCAGCACCTTCTTTTCCTGCCGCGGATCAGTTAATCCCTCTAAGCATTCCATCATTTCTCTCACCCCCTCTGTCTTCTTCGACAGCTAGGGGTAAAAATCCTTTTGGTAATACTTTTGTAATAAATTTAATACTTTCTTAACTCATGCGTTCGCCATGAAATTCCGCCGTACTGTTCCACAAAACGATCCGTTCCCGTGATGATTTCATCGGCGGACAGGCGGCCCGACAGCTCCAGCACCCTGATGGGCGATATCGCTATGTATTCCCGGAAAGGCTCCAGCACGTTCCCCGGCAGGGTGCAGGGGGCGTAATGATCCAGCCCGTCCGCAGCGTCGTGGATATGCATGCCCACGATGTTCCGCTTCACCCGCTCACTGAGCGGCAGGGCCTGCAAACCCATTTCCATCATCATAATGGCGTGGCCCGTATCCAGCCAGATGCCCGCGGGGCTGCCCTCATAATGCTCCGCGATGATCTCAAACTCGCTGAAAATAGGCGCCTGATGGCACATAGCGCGGTTCTCCATGCCCAGCCGGACGGGCAGATGATTGTTCTCTACATAATCGCACAGCTCTCCGATGCTTTTCAGCATCCGGTTCAGGTAAGGTTCCGCCGTGCGCTTTTCGATCATTTCCGCCCGCAGGCGCCTGTACGCTTCGCTGTCCGTTTCATGGGCGGCGATCATTTTTTTGAGGGGAACATCGTATTCCTCCGGCGGCAGCGGCACTTCGGTGGGATGGAACACAACGGCCTTTGCACCCAGGCGGCAGGCCCAGTCAATGGAGCGCTTACTCAGCTCCACCGCCTGGCTGCGGAGGGATTCATCCGCGTAGCCCAGCAGCACGGAATCCGTGTCGAAGCGCTTGTCCTTTGTTTCCGGGAACACGTTGTGCACACTGACCGCCTGCATTATCCCCTCCCGGATATACCGTTCGATGCCGGGCAGCCATTCCGGTTTCACCCGGTAATTCAGCTCCGTTTTGTCAAAGCCCAGCGCCAGCAGCTGATCCATCAATTCTTCCCCGCAGGAAGCTTTCCGGTAATTCCACATCGTGGAAATGGCAAGGTCTCGCTTGGTGAACGGCATGGTTCATCACCCCGATTGTTTTTAGAGTTCAGAGTACAGTTGGAATAGTGTACACACAAGGCGCGCTGTTCGGCTTGAACACGATACATCTGTACTCTGCACTCTGTACTCTGATATCTTCTTCGTTCTATGCTTCCTCGTAATCAAATCCCCTCAATCTCAGTTCTTCCGCGAAGTGGCAGGCGACCGTGCGGCCGTCCACCTCGCGCAGGTCTGGCACCTCCTTGGCGCACTTTTCCTGGCAGTAGCGGCAGCGCTCATGGAAATAGCAGCCGGAGGGAGGATTGGCGGGATTGGGGATTTCACCCTGCAAAGGAATGCGTTCGTTCTGAATGTCCGGGTCGGCGATCGGCACGGCGGAGAGCAGCGCTTCGGTGTAGGGATGCCGGGGCCGGGAGAACAGTTTATCGGTTTCCCCAAACTCCACCAACCGTCCCAGGTACATGACGCCCACCTTGTCGCTGATGTGCTCGACCACGGACAGGTCGTGGCTGATAAAGAGATAAGTCAGATTCAGTTCCTTCTGTAAATCCTTGAGCAGGTTGATGATCTGGGCCTGGATGGACACGTCTAAAGCGCTGACCGCCTCGTCGCACACGATCACCTGGGGATGGAGGATCAATGCGCGGGCAATGCCGATGCGCTGGCGCTGGCCGCCGGAAAAGGCGTGGGGATAGCGTTTCAGGTAGGTGGTGTTCAGCCCCACCCGCTTCGCCATTTCGATCACCCGCTGCTCCACTTCCGCTTTGGGCATCTTGGGAAAGTTGGCTTTCAGCGGCTCGGCGATGATGTCGATCACGGTCATGCGGGGGTCCAGGGAGGAATAGGGGTCCTGGAAAATCATCTGGATCTCCTTGCGCACCTTTTTCATGTCCGCCTTGCTCAGCGTCAGGAAATCATAGGTGATTCCGTCCCGGGCAGTGTACTTCACTTCGCCCTCGCTGGCTTCGATGGCTCGCACCACGCAGCGTCCCAGGGTGGTTTTGCCGCAGCCGGACTCGCCCACGATGCCGATGGTTTCGCCCTTGCGCACGTCGAAGGATACGTCGGTCACGGCGCGGACGCACACCCCCTTGGAGGTGAAGCGCTTGGAAATATGGCTGACCCGCAGGATCACGTCAGGGTCTTTCATTGGTTCGCTCATTCCGCTTTCCCCTCCTTCCGGCAGTGGACGCAGGCGGCGCAGTGGGTGCCCTCCAGCCGGATCAAAACCGGCTCGGCTTGGTCGCACACGCCCTCCACCCGCGCGTCGCAGCGCTCATAGAAGCCGCAGCCCGGTTTCAGGTTCAGGGCCAGGGGCACGGTGCCCTCGATGGAATACAGCCTGTCCAGCTTGCGGCTGCCGATCTTGTGCACGCTGCCCATCAGGCCGCGGGTGTAGGGGTGCTGCGGGGATTTGTAGATTTCCCGCGCCGTGCCCGTCTCCACGATGCGACCCAGGTACATGACCGCCACCCGGTCGCACATCTTGGCGACTGTGCCCAGGTCGTGGGTAATGAACAGGATGGCCATGCCCATTTCCTGCTGCAATTGTTGCATCAGTTCCAATATCTGCGCCTGGATGGTCACGTCCAGGGCGGTGGTGGGCTCGTCGGCGATGAGCAGCCGGGGCTTGCACACCAGCGCCATGGCAATCAGCGCCCGCTGGAGCATCCCGCCGGAAAACTCGTGGGGGTACTGGTCGTAGCGCTTTTCCGCGTTGGCGATGCCCACCTTCTTCATCATCTCCAGGGTGATGGCCTTGCTCTCCTTCTTGTCCTTCGTGATGTGGAGCATGGTGCATTCGTTGATCTGGTTGCCGATGGTATACATGGGGGAAAACGCCACCATGGGTTCCTGGAAAATCATGGAGATTTGCTTCCCGCGGATGGCGCGGATTTCTTTTCCCCGGGGGTTCAGTTTCAGCAAGTCGATAGCCCTGCCGTCCTCGCCCCGGAACAGGATTTCCCCGCTGGACTGGCATTTCTTTTCGTTGATGCCCAAAATGGCCTTGCTGGTCAGGCTCTTGCCGCAGCCGGATTCACCCACCAGGCCCAGGGTTTCTCCGGGCCTGATCTCAAAGGAGACCCCGCGGACGGGCGTCAGGGTGCCTTCGTCCATTTTGATGTTTACGCGCAAATCCTTCACCCGGATGATGGGTTCGTTGATTTCACTCATGCAAGGCGCCTCCTTACTTATAGGGGTCGGCCGCGTCGCGCATCCCGTCGCCCAGGAAGTTGAACGCCAGCACCGTGAGCACCACGAAGAACAGCGGAATCAGACACCAGGGATGCAGGGCGATGCTGGTCACGTCCTGGGCCTCTTTGAGCAGCACGCCCCAGCTGGTGGCGGGGCTCTGGATGCCCAGGCCCAGGAAGCTCATGCTGGTTTCGCCGATGATCATGGAGGGAATGCCCAGCGTCAGATTCACGATCAGATAGCTCATGAACCCCGGCACCATGTGCTTCATAATGATCTTCATATCGCTGACGCCCGCCAGCTTTGCCGCCATCACGTAGTCCTCGTTTTTTAGCGACATAAACTTGCCGCGCACCACACGAGCCAGGCCCGTCCAGCTGATGAGGGACAGAATGACCGTGATGAGCAGATACATCTGCACCGGCGGGATGCCCGCGGGAATGGCGGCGGACAGCGCCATCCACAGGGGTAGGGAGGGCAGGGAGTTGAGCACCTCGATCACGCGCTGGATGATGTTATCCACCCAGCCGCCAAAGTAGCCCGACACCGAACCGATCACCAAGCCCAGCACGAAGCTGATCAGCGTGCCGGCGAAGGGAATGGTCAGCGACACCTGGCTGCCTAAGATGATGCGGCTGAACAGGTCGCGGCCCATGCTGTCCGCGCCGAAGAGGAACACCTTGCCCTTCTCCACGCCGAACAGGTGCAGGTCGCTTTCGATCAGGCCGAGGAATTTGTAGGAGGAGCCGTGCACGAACCATTGGATCGGAATGGGTTCGGTGTCGTCGGTAACGATCAGGGTGGGCGGGGTGTACTTTTCGCCGCGCTCCTTGGCCGCCTTCTGCGCCGCGCTCTTTTCCGCCACGCTCATTTTCACGGTCTGCCGCTCCGCGTGGTACACGAAGGGGCCGATGAACTGGCCGTCATGATTAAAATGAATGGCGGTGGGCGGCAGGTCTTTGGAATTGGCGTCGTACTCCGTCAGGCTGTAGGGGGCCAGAAAGTTTCCGAACAGCGCCACGAAATAAAGGAAACCCAGGATGACCAGGGAGATTCGGGCCAGCTTATGCTTGCCCAGCTTCCGGGCCATGAGCTGCCATTGGGATGCCAGGTAGTATTTTTCTTCCTTCCGCCGGGCTTTCTCCGCTTTCTTCCGCGCGCGGAGGGCTTTCTTATCCATATCTGTCACGATCAATCAGCCCTCCTTCCGGAAAAGCGGATGCGGGGATCGAGCCACGCCAGCAGGATATCGGACAGCAGCGTGCCGATAACGATCAGAAAGCCCATCACCAGCAGGATGGTGCCCGCCAGGTACATATCCTGGGCCTTCAATGCTTCATACAGCATGGGGCCCACCAATTGCAGATTCATCACGATGGCGGAGATGGTGGAGCCGTTGAAGATGTGGGACAGCACGCCGCTCAGGCCGGATACCGTGGGGTTCAGCGCCGCCCGGAGGCAATACTTGTACACAATGCGCTTTTCAGACACGCCCTTGGCCCGGGCGCAGAGCACATAGTTCCTGCCCAGCTCATCCAGCATCTGGGCGCGCATGGAGCGCAGCGTGCCGCAGGTGCCCGACGTGCCGATCACGATGATCGGAATCGCCATGCGGCCCCAGAAATCGCCCCGGCCCAGCACTTCCCACCACTGCATGGTTCCCTGCTGCAGGCCCACCAGCACCTCGCTGGTATACAGGCCGATGAACGCCGTGCCCGTCCAGATGTAGGTGCCGTACATGAGCAGGATAGCGAACAGAAAATTGGGCACCGCCATGCCGATAAACCCCAGCAAAGTAAAGCAGTAGTCGCCCACGGAATACTGGTGCACGGCGCTGTAAATGCCGATGGGGATGCCCACCAGATAATTGAACAGCATCGTCACCAGCGACACCACGATCGTCATCGGCAGTACCGACGCGATGGTGCTCCACACCGGCGCTTCGTACTTGAAGGAGTAGCCGAAATCGAACCGGGTCAGGATATTCCCCATCCATTTGAAATACTGCACGAACCAGGGCTGATCCAGGCCGTAGCGCTCCTTCAGGCTGGCCAGCTCGCTTTCGTCCACGATCTGGCCCTCCGCCTTCAGCCCCGCCACGTAGGAGGTCAGATAGTCGCCCGGCGGCAGCTGGATGATAAAGAATATCACCAGCGACATGATCAGCAGGATGGGAATGAACGTCAGGACGCGCTTGAGGATGTAATTGCCCATAGGCGCTTGCCTCCTTGGTTGAGTCATACGATTCACAGCCACGTTGCAAAGGGCGAAGAAACAAAAAGAAACGGCGGGGCGTTGCCCCGCACCCCACCAGGGCGGTGACCGCCCTGGACCCGCAATAGCGGATGCTGCTTGAAGGGGCATACAATCTTGGTTCCCGCTGTCGCATAGAGGAACGTGGAAGCCAGGCTTGGTGCCATTGTGCTTCTGGCCCGGCGGCGAAGCCGCCTTCCCGGATGCTTCGCATCCGGGGAAAGCCAGGGAATAATCCCCAGGGGAAAGTGAACTTTCCCCCTGGGATTTTCCCGGCTTTCTTGGGCCAGAAGCCTCTAACTTTCGTAAGCCCCAGCGCAGCAGGCGGAGGTTGTTTGTCTTCCCCTGCTTACTTTATCGCCTAAAAGGGTCCAGGGGCCGAAGGCCCTTGGTTCAGGGGTACAGGGGGCTGAAGAAGCCCCCTGCCTCGTAAACAGGAAAAGCGGGAAGGCGAGCTTACGCCTTCCCGCCCCGTTTGGTTACAATGACTTCCGCAGGGAAGCGGAGGGATTACTTTTCCACCCACAGGCAGGGGAAGTTGGCAAGGCCCAGATCGCGGAACTCATCGCAGGCGATGCCGTCCTCGCGGAAGTTGTGCATCTTGGCGTTCACCGCGTACACGGCGGGGTTGGAGGAGGTGAAGCCGATCTCATAGATGCCTTCCTTGAAGCATTCCAACAGCTGGAGGGCGAAGCCTTCCTTCTCTTCGGAGGTGGTGGCATTCTTCATGTTGGTGTAAATCTCCAGCATGGCCTTCACGTCTTCCGGCGGTTCCACAGCGCCTTCGCGGCCTTTGCCGTCCAGACTGTTCAGATACCACAGACCGAAGGCGGTGCCCCACACGCAGTAGTCGCGGAGCGGCACGAAGTAGTCGGGCCGCAGGGAGATGGAGAAGGTGTCGAAGTTCTCGTAGTTCAGCACGATTTCATGCTCATTGGCGGCGCGCATTTCTTCCATGATGGAGCGGTCGTACATGCGGGTGGTGGAGTCGATGCCGGCTTTACTCAGGTCGTTCTTGAGCAGCTCGGCCAGGCTGGCGTCCGCTTCGTTCTGGTACTGCAGGTTCAGCACCAGCTTCGTGCCGTCCGCGAAGGTCCAGAAGCCATCCGTGCCCTTCACCAGGCCGCACTGAGCCAGCAGTTCCTGCGCGCCTTCGATATCCTGCTCCGTCCACTTGGCGGTCCATTCGGGGTCATAGCCCTGGGCGCCTTCGCCGGGCGCTGACTGGGCGGGCTCGGTGTAGCCGTTGTCGATGAGCTGGGCGATCTGGTTACGGTCCACGATGATTGACAGGGCGTGACGGAAGTTCACATCCTGGAACAGAGGCCGTTTGAGATCATCCTTCACGGCCAGGTTCAGCTGCATGGACTGGCTCGTCCAGCCGGTGGAGGACCATTCGACCAGGTTTACGTCCGCGTCGGAGGACAGGATGGTGTCCACGTCGGCCAGGGCCACGGAGCCGATGTCGGCGGTGCCGTCCATGATCCACAGCAGGGCCTGGGAATCGTCGCTGTAGCGGCGGAAGTGCAGCTCGTCAATGTAGGGCAGCTGCTTGCCTTCGGCGTCCACCTTCCAGTAATAGGGATTGCGCTTCCACACGCACATTTCGGCGTTGAAATCGCCGTCGATCTGCCAGGCGCGGAGGGTGGGCCGGCCGGGCACGATCCAGTAGTAATAGGTGTAGCTGTTGCCAAGGGCTTTCATATCGGAGAAGCCCAGGGCCTGGGCGTAGGCGTCTTTTCCCTCGGCGGTCTTGGTTTCATCGCTGTACACGGCCACGTGCTCTTCCAGCCAGTGCTTGGGGGCGAAGAACCACTTGCCGTTGATTGCCAGCTCGCGGAGGAACTCGGGCTTGGAGGAAGCGAAGGTCATGGTGAAGGTATAGTCGTCGATGATGTCCAGCTTGGCCACCTGCATTTCGCCGTTCTCATCAGCGGCCTTCACGGCTTCCCAGGCGCTCTTGCCGGTAAAGCCGGTGAGCAGGCAGTTTTCATAGAAGAATCGGCAGTCCTCGGACGTGAAGGGCACGCCGTCCGACCACTTCATGCCCTCGCGCAGATAGATCGTCCACACGGTGCAGTCCTCGTTCACGTCGAAGCCCTTGGCCACATTGGGCTCCACAGTGCCGTCGGTGCGGAAGCGGAAGAGCGCTTCTTCGGTGGGCTTGCCGGGGCCCCACTTGGAGGAGCCGCCCTGCATCAGGGTGATGGAATCGGTGTACTGGCCGATGTCAGCCACGTTCTCCACCATAATGTCGAAGGCGGCGGGCAGGCGGTCTTCCACGGCGGGCAGGTCCTGGCCGTCCAGGTAGGGGGACTGGGTGTAGGCCGATTCCGCGGACGCGAAGGATGCCATCGTCAGCAGCATCACCAGCGCCAGCAGGGCGGAAATGATCTTCCGGGTCTTCATGTCGGGTTCCTCCTTTTTTGTTCCTTTTTCTATTTTTCCGCAATTGATGCGGATTGGGTTCAAGCAAGTGGACAAACCTTTTTATCAAACGTGCCTGTCCATCCTGGCGGCGCGGATGGAAATCTTTTTATCCACAGGGGTGTAGGCGGTGAACAGCACAGTATAATGGTTTTCGCTCAGCGGATACGCGCCGCCCATGCGGTCCCGGAAATCGTGCGCGCCAAACGCGCTGTCGAGCAATATGGTTTCTCCACCCGGCCCGGCGGCTTCCACCGTTCCGTCCAGCACGTTGATGCTCTCCCCCGGCTTCGCCCGCTGGATAAAGTGGTTTGTGCGCACATAGCCGCCGGGCAGGAAGGAAAACTCGCAGCGCAGGGGCAGTTGGTCAATGCCCGCCGTGCGGATGTACAGGTCGATGCCGTCCTCCGACTTCACGATTTCCAGCTCTGTATCCAGCGGCAGGCCCTCGGTCTTTTTCCGGGTGTGTGGATTGTCCATGGCCCACCAATCGCTGGTGGCGGGCTTTTCATCAAAGGGCAGGTAATACCAGCCCGCAGCGTGGGCGCGCATCACATAACCGTTCTCCGTCTTTTCCAGCGTGTCCGCCAGGAAGTTGCGCCGGTCGCAGAGGTTGGAATAGATGGTCATGTACATGCTGAACGCGCCGTGCTGGAAGTACAGGCAGTTGGGCTTGCCTTTCAGCAGGGAGCAGCTCCAATGTCCTTCCCGGATGCGGGCGATGGCGCTGTCGGGGAACAGCCGGTCGATCCGCGTGATGGGCGGTTCAAAGCCCTCCTGTTCGCCAAAGCCGTCCATTTCCGGGAACAGCAGCACCCATTCCACGCCGGGCGGCACGATGCCGCGCCGCCGGCAGTCCCGCCAGATGAACCCGGCCATGCGGCCCAGGTCTTCCCGGCCTAACAGATAACCCACGAGCAGATACAGGATATAGTAAGTGTCCGCGTACACCTTTTTGCCCATGTCCTGCCGGGTGGAATTGTTGGTGAACACGGAATTATCGGGATCGAAGTAGCAGTACATCATTTCCAGGTTCCGGGCGGCGGCTTCGAGATATGTTTTATCCCCCGTAGCCAGATACAGCCGGATCATCTGGTCGTCGTTGACCTGGTTGTAGTTCCCGGCGCTGCGCTCGGCAAACTCGCCGTCCGCGTTGATGTCCAGCCCTTCGCGCAGATACTGCCGGGCGCGGTCGCCAAGGGCCTTGTTCCCGGTGATCTTTTCGCAGTTCAGCAGGCATGCGGAAATTGCCCAGCGGTGGTTGGGCGTGTGGAAGCCTCCCGCCGCGATGCCGCGCGAAGCGCTGTCGATGAGGGCGTACATGGGCGGGCAGATAAAGTCAGCCTCTTTGGCTTCGCATTTTTCCAGCAGCCACCAGCCGTTCAGCATGGCGTTCACCATGAAGGCCGTGTCCGGAGGCGAAGCGAAGTTGCAGGGCGTCAGGTCAAAGCAGCCGTCCGGCCGCTGATGGCGCTGCATATACGATAAATCCCGCTGGATGGCGGCTTTCAGCTCCTCATGCAGATACCAGCGGCTGTCCTTTGTCACGAACGCCGCCACCATATCCCCCAGGAAAAAGCCGCTCTCACGGGGTTCCACGTGGAAATCCTCCGTCCAAAACCCACCGAAACGCGCGTCTCCCTCATCCGTGATCTGCCTGGACAGCAGCCGTTCGATCCGTTCATCCAGGTCGAGCAGCATTGCCTTGCGATGTGTCATGCAAACATCCGCCTTTGAAAAATATATCCCTTCGGAAAACAGGAAACTTTCAATGAAAATACATCTTTTCTGCTGTCAATTATACCAAAGCTCCGGCCAATTTGCAACCAGTTTTTTCATCCTGCCAGGGCTATCGCTTACGAGATTTGATTACTGGGGGAAACCGCTCTTTGGAATCCAAAGAGCGGTTTCCCCCAGACCCCCTTCCGAGAAAAGCATATATTAGGGATAAGAAAAATGATTCTCTATGATAATATAATATTATTGCTCGCCCAATTGAATCGTGAATTCAGATGCGGGATGAGAAATCGTTCCAGACAAGGAACGAAACCGCAGGAATACTGGAGGTATTTCAAGGTTGAGTGACGCAGGATGGACCGATTTATCGCCCGCAGATAAT
>JAFWQM010000037.1 GCA_017509065.1 Clostridia bacterium | reverse complement strand
TCGTGCGCTCAAATTTTTCCTTTGCCATGGGGATTTCCCTCCATTTTCAATCAGTTATTGTCAGTTGCGTTTGCCGACGACCTTTTCAGCGACGCTCCTGGGCACTTCCTCATAGTGGTCGAACTGCATGGTGTACATGCCGCGGCCCTGGGTGCGGGAGCGCAGGTCGGTGGCGTATCCGAACATTTCGCTCAGGGGAACGAAGCAGTGAACGCTCTGTTCGCCCAGACGGGATTCGATGTTGTCGATGCGGCCGCGGCGGGAGTTGATGTCGCCCACCACGTCGCCCAGGTACTGATCGGGCACGATGGCTTCCACTTTCATCATGGGCTCCAGCAGTTTTTCGTCCGCTTTTTCCAGCGCGTTCTTGAACGCCATGGAACCGGCGATCTTGAACGCCACTTCGGAGGAGTCCACCTCGTGGTAGCTGCCGTCGATGACTGCGGCCCTGAAGTCCACGACCTCGAAGCCGCCCAGGGAGCCGGAACCGGCCGCTTCCCGGATGCCCGCGTCGATGGGCGCGATGAATTCCTTGGGAATCACGCCGCCGACGATCTTGTTTTCGAACAGGTAACCAGCGCCCGGCTCCCGCGGCTCGATTTCGATGACGCAGTGGCCGTACTGGCCGTGGCCGCCCGTCTGCCTGACGAAGCGTCCTTCGGCAGTGACCTTCTTGGTGATGGTTTCCCTGTAAGCCACCTGGGGCTTGCCCACGACGGCTTCCACCTTGAACTCGCGGAGCATTCGGTCCACGATGATTTCCAGGTGCAGTTCGCCCATCCCGGCGATGATGGTCTGGCCGGTTTCCTGATCGGTATAGGTCTTGAAGGTGGGGTCTTCTTCCGTAAGACGCTGCAGCGCAATAGCCATCTTTTCCTGACCGGCTTTGGTCTTGGGCTCGATAGCGACCTGGATAACGGGATCCGGGAATTCCATGGATTCCAGCACGATGGGATGGCCCTCGTCGCACAGGGTATCGCCGGTGGTGGTGTCCTTTAAGCCCACAGCCGCGGCGATCTCGCCGGAATAAACCGTTTCCACGTCCTCGCGGTGGTTCGCGTGCATCATCAGGATGCGGCTGAAGCGTTCCCGCTTCTTCTTGGTCGAGTTATAAACGTAGCTGCCCGCGTTGATCGTGCCGGAGTAAACCCGGAAGAAGGCCAGCTTGCCCACGAAGGGGTCTGCGGCGATCTTGAAGGCCAGGGCGGAGAAGGGTTCCTTGTCGTCCGCGTGGCGGATGACTTCCTTTTCGCCGTCCTTCACGAAGCCGTGCACCGGAGGCACGTCCAGGGGGGAGGGCAGGTACGCCAGCACGGCGTCCAGCAGGGGCTGTACGCCCTTATTGCGGTACGAGGTGCCGCACAGCACCGGGGTCAGGGAGCAGGAGAGGGTGCCGATTCGCAGGGCGTTTATGATTTCTTCCTCGGTCAGCTCTTCGCCGCCCAGAAATTTTTCCATCATATCGTCGTCCTGCTCGGCAGCCGCTTCCACCATTTCCTCGCGGAGGGTCTGAGCATCTTCAAGAAGCTCGGCGGGGATTTCCTCTTCGCGGATATCCTTGCCTTCGTCGTCGTAATAGACCTCCGCCTTCATCTTCACCAGGTCAATGATGCCGCGGAACGTGGCTTCCTTGCCGATGGGGAGCTGGATCGGCACCGCTTTGGTGCCAAGGCGGGTGCGCATCATATCCACCACGCGGTGGAAGTCGGCGCCGGTAATGTCCATTTTGTTGACGTAAGCGATGCGGGGAACATGGTATTTATTGGCCTGACGCCAGACGGTTTCGCTCTGGGGCTCCACGCCGCCTTTGGCGCAGAAGACGGCCACAGCGCCGTCCAGTACGCGCAGGGAACGCTCAACTTCTACCGTAAAGTCCACGTGGCCGGGGGTGTCGATCAGATTGATGCGATAACCCTTCCACTGGCAGGTGGTGGCGGCGGAGGTGATGGTGATCCCGCGCTCCTGCTCCTCCTCCATCCAGTCCATGGTGGCCGCGCCCTCATGTACTTCCCCCATGCGGTGCGTCCTGCCGGTATAGAACAGGATGCGTTCGCTGGTGGTGGTTTTGCCCGCGTCGATATGGGCCATGATGCCGATATTGCGGACCTTGTCTAATGGGTGACTCCTTGGCATGTTTTTTGCGTTCTCCTATTTACACAACTTCTTTTCGCTAAGCCGCTTTCAGCTTACCAGCGATAATGGGCGAAAGCCTTGTTGGCTTCGGCCATACGGTGCATTTCTTCCTTGCGCTTGACAGCGTTGCCGCCGTTGTTGGCGGCTTCCATCAGTTCGTTAGCCAGGCGTTCCGCCATGGTCTTTTCGCCGCGCTTGCGGGAGAAATCCACGATCCAGCGCAGGGCCAGGGTCTGACGGCGCTCGGGCCGGATTTCCACAGGCACCTGATAGGTGGCGCCGCCGACGCGGCGGGCCTTAACTTCCAGCTGAGGCATCACGTTGTTCAGCGCCTGCTGAAACACTTCGTTGGCCTCTTTGCCGGTCTTATCCTTGATCGTCTCGAACGCCTGGTAGCAGACCTGCTGGGCCACGCCGCGCTTGCCGTCGAGCATGATCTGGTTGATGAGCTTGGTGACTACGACCGTTCCGTATACAGGATCGGGGAGCACTTCGCGCTTGGGGATAAATCCACGACGGGGCATGTAGTTCCCTCCTCAAATTTTCACCGTTTCCCATCGGGCCGACCACAGCATGTCAGCATCATGCCGTTCCGTCGCTCGGTGCGAGGCTTTGGTTCGGGCGGCCTGCGGACGGATGTTCCAGCCGTCTCGCGGTTCCGTCCCTGTCCTAAAGCCCAGGCAGCGGCCCACGGTCAGGGGAGCGGTTCTTATTTCTTGGGACGCTTAGCGCCGTAGAGCGAGCGGCCCTGCATACGCTTCGCAACGCCGGCGGTATCCAGCGCGCCGCGAATGATGTGGTAACGAACGCCGGGCAGGTCGCGCACACGGCCGCCGCGGATGAGCACGACGGAGTGCTCCTGCAGATTGTGACCGATTCCGGGAATGTAGCAGGTACCTTCGATGGAATTGGTCAGGCGGATCCTCGCGATCTTGCGCAGAGCCGAATTGGGCTTCTTGGGCGTGGTGGTTTTCACGCTCAGGCATACGCCGCGCTTTTGCGGGCACCCTTGCAGGATGGGCGCGGTTGACTTGTTGACAACCTTTTCTCTTCCCTTGCGGATCAACTGATTGATCGTTGGCATGGAAGCACCTCCTATATATTTCGGAGCCGGATTTACGGTCTCCTCCTATAACACCCCCGCAACCCTCGGAGGTATATAGTCTATGTTGCCGAAAAAATGGACAAATCCGTTTTTTCGGGTTTGCAGATTTTCCTGTGACGCTGCGCGTCACGGCCGGAAAATCTGATAGGAATGAAAATTTCCTCCCGCATCGGAGATGCTCCGGAAATTTTCTCCTCGGCGCGTACACGCCGCGCCTGCGGATTTCAATCGAAGGCTTAGCCAGTCTTCGACGCATCCGGCAAGTTTGATTGCTTGATGCATTAATCCGCTGCTTGTGTGTTCTTTAGTACCGCTGCTGCGGCGGACGGCACGTCCACCCGGCAGAGGGAGGAAAGCTCCTCCATGGTGGCGATCATTTGGAGGGGCACGCCGTTTTCCCCGGCCTCCCGTTCCACCTGCTGCCGCATCCGGGCGTCCGCGTCCATGGCCACAAAGACCATTTCCGCTTCCTTTCCCCGGATCGCGCGCAGCGTCTGCCGCACGCCCACCACGCGCATTCCGCGCTTTTTCAGCCGTTCGGGCATCCTCTTTTGTCCCTCCGAAGCCGATAAAAAGAACACCGTTGTCCGCACAAAGCAGGCAACCATAGCATATTATCATATATTGCAAGGAATTGTCAACGGTTTTATAAGAAAAAACGAGGATAAAAGCTAACAAATTTATGACTTTTTTCTCATGCATTCAGCCTTATGCGTCCTCTTTGACAAAACACCGGAACGTGCTTGCCATCCAGGGAATTTTCAGGTATAATAATGATGTTTTCTTTCAGGGATGTATATATAACTGTGTTATATATGACAGAGCTAAAGGAGTACATAATGAAAAGAATCCTTGCAGTGATATATATAGCCACTGTGATCATAGGTCTGTTTGCCGCCGCGCGAACGGAAGGTTTCGGGCCGTCTTCCCTTGCGCGCTCCTACAGCGCGGGAAAATATAAAGTAGGCAAGAACCTTGACCCCGGAGAATATATTTTGTTCAGCGCGCCTTTCCGCAAGGGCTTCTTCGCTATTTTTGTCGACACGGATAACATGGACGTGATTTCGAAAGGATCATTTGATATCAATACTATCGTGACGGTCGAAGAAGGCGACGATCTGGTTCTTGCCGATTGCATCGCAATGCTTGCCGACGACTATTACAGCATGCCCAGAATCAATCTGAATCAATCCGGCGGAATGCTCAAGGTCGGCGCGGATATCCAGCCCGGCGAATATGATCTGATCGTCCAGGGCAGCAGCACGGCTGTTTACCGGATATACAACGATATGAGATTCCGCCTGATCGCGCAGGAGGGAGAATTCCGCAGGACCGTTCAGGTGTTTCTGGAAGAGAACCAGTATCTGGAGCTGGTCAACTGCGTTGTAGATCATTTGTATCCTGAACCTACAGCAACGCCCACCCCCACCCCGACGCCGTCACCCAGTCCCACACCGGACGCGGAAACCACAGAACCCCCCGACGCTGACTCGTCTTCTGAACCGTCTGACGCTGATCCGACCGAGCGTCCGTCCAAGAAAAAGACCCCGAAACCTGAAAATACTCCTCAGCCTTCAACAGAACCGATACAGGACAGCACGCCATCGCCGACGCCAACTTTGACCCCCACTCAATCACCGACCCCGACGCCTACTCCTACACCGACTCCCTCCCCCACCCCGACGCCTACTCCTACACCGACACCAACTCCTACACCAACTCCGACTCCCGCGCCGACACCGACACCGAAAATCATCAGAAAAGTGCGTGTCGATCCAAGAAGATCACCCACGATCCGTTCGATTCCCTCTACCAGGGGAGAAAAACTCGGTGTAGCGAAATCCGGGACGGAATATGAACTGCTTAATGCCGTTGAAAAATGGTATTTGATCCGCACGGAGGATGGAATTGTAGGGTGGATTATCGCCAGCATGGCAGAGATCGTAAAGTGAAGGGCGATTTCTTATATTTCAACCCGGATAAAACGGATGAATTTTCTGGGGGAAACCGCTCTTTTTCCTCTCCGGGGCCTTCCGGCCTTTCCGGGGCTACCGCCCGGCCTTCACTGAAAATCATCCACTGGATGATTTTCCGGGCGTTGCGGCCCCTTCGCTGAAAACCGGCCCAAGGGCAGGTTTTCCGGGCGCTTCGGCCCCAAAGAGCGGTTTCCCCCAGACCCCCTTCCGAGAAAGCCAAAGGGGGTTTCGGACTTTTTGCCATTTTGCGAATACTTTTGCTTATAAGCGCCTAAAAAATATCAAAGAGCAGGCTCCTCGTCATCGCGACGAGGAGCCTGCTCTTTGATTGTCCGCATCCCGCGCCGCGCCGCTCCATTTCAGAAGGAGCGGCGGCGCGGGGCTTTGTCAGTTTTGTTCGCGCTTCCTGCGAAACAGGATCCAGACGGCTCCGAGGATCAGCGCCAGGCCGGAAGCGGTGTACAGGGTGGTGCCGGGACCGCCGGTAGACGGGAGTACAACGCCCGCGGTCTCCGTGTTGTGGATGGTGATGGTGGAATTGTTGGCGTTTACAGCAGCCCCGACAGCCGTTGTCTCTGTGCCGCTGTTATTTGAGTATGTGGTCGAAAGCACATAACCGTCGTCCGCCGACGCGCCGGTTTCCACGACATAGTAGGAGGCGGCGTATGTGACATTTGTTTTTGTCACGATCATGGGCAGGTTCGAAATAGTCACAGTTTCCCATTCGTTGTTGATATAGCGCACCGTACCCGCGCCAACCTGATTCGCTCCATATCCGGTGTAAGGCTCATCAATCGTCATCAGCGAAACGCATTGCAAAAAGAACAACCATCACTCTGGCAAGTGACGGTTGGTGTGGCTATGTAAGCCATATTAAACAGATTCACGATTGAGGAGCAACCGCGTGCGTGGTTCGCTCTTTGTTATTTACTATACCTGAATTTGGAGAAATGTCAAGCAAATTATCATGGCTGCAAAATCCCCGTGCCAGCGGGAAGCTGACACGGGGATGGGTTATGGCTTATTCAGCCATTGCAGGTAATGGATTGGATTACTGGTGTTCAGCCTTGCGGCGGGCGATGATGATCGCAACAGCGCCCAGGACGAGCACAGCACCGGCGATGTAGAAGATCGTGGTACCGATGCCGCCGGTGGAGGGCAACTGAGCGCCAGCGCTATTGATAACATCCTGATGGACGAAATCAGTTTTTCCATCATTCAGCGTCAACTCGACATGATCGTTAAGAATATTGTAGCCAGTAGGAGCCTTAGTTTCGACGAGATAGTATTTCAGGTCAAGGTCAAGACCCTTGATGGTGACAGTATTGCCGTTGGTTGTAATTGTGTCAGTGCCCGTAGCAGTATCATCTTCAGTCTTCAATCGATAAGTCTTTCCAGCTTCAATTTCAATCAGTTGAATCCAACCTGAAGTGCTTTCTTTAGTATTCGCAGATTCTTTGGTCAGTTTGAATTCCGCACCCGTCAGCATAACATTATTCTTATCTTCCTTGTCAAAGGTCACATCGTAGGTCTTGGTATTGACGGTCACAGGAACAGCCTCATACACATTGCCATAGTTCAGATCCAGAGTATTCGGAATGCCGGTTTCAATAGCAGCGTCTCCGTTCACCATGACATCAACTTCAACGGTGATTGTCTGATCTTCAGTTTTGCCCTCAACTAAACCAATAATCTGAGCATCTGTATAGGTAATGGTGAACTTGGTGCCTTTAGTAGGATCACTAGCATCCACAGCGACTGCGTCAGAAACACTACCTGTGATAGGAGACTGAGACTTAACCTGTTTAAAGGTCAAACCCGGGGACATGGTATCAGTCAGGACGATCTCTTTGTTGGCGGTGACAGGAACAGTCACAGTCAGAGTATAGGTGATTACCTTACCGATTTCAGCGTTCTTATCTTCATCGGGGATTGTTTTAGTATCGCTGGTATAGGTATTCTTTTCGTTGATCGTTACAGGAGACAGAGTCTGCACAGCAATCTTGGAACCCAAGGAGGAAGTAATATAGTAATAACCAGCGTCCACATTACCGGATTCAGCGCTCGTTTCAGTAGCAGTCTTATCGAAAGTAACTTTTTCGAACTTGCTAAGATCGAACGTTGTGGCACTGAAAGCTGCAATAAGAGCATCCGCGGTGGTGGAGGCATCCTTCAGTTCAACGAACCATTTGTTAGTCTCACCGACACGCACAATGTTGAAAAGACCAGTTTCAGTAAGTTCAGTAACACGGGCCTCAGTGGTAACATAGTAGGCAACAGCACCATCTGTAGTAGTAGCGCCATCCAGGCCTACTTTGGGATCGGTTTCAATGGAAGCTTCCAAGATGCGGTATGCCACATAATCGATAGCGACATTCGCAGTATCATCAGGATTCTGCGGATTAATCGTAATGCTGGGAGTGCCAGGACCATCAGCAGCGAACGCGACGCTGGCAACGCTCAGGGTGAGCATCAGCGCGAGTACCAGGGCAACGAGAGTCTTGAATTGTTTCAATTCCTTTTTCCATCCTTTCATTCTTTTTGTTCCCGCTTTGCGGGAACGGCGCCGGATTGATTGAACCCGGAACGTGTATGCAGCGCATCCGGGCCGCGGACGCGTCTGCCTGAGAGAGTCCTGCTGAATCCGGGCGGGAAGCGACAGGAGCAAGGGAACTGATCCGTTTTGAAAGGATCCCTTCATCCTTTCCTTGAATGCCGGGCGGGGAAAGCCTCAGGATTTGGCTTCAAACACACTGCAGCGCACCGCCGCCTGGAAGCCTTGGTTCACTGATGTTGAACCCCTCCCTTCTTTTTGAACACGATCCCGGAAAGCCGGCAGGAAAGCGGAGATGCTCTCCCCAAGATTTCCCAGAGCGGAAATACAGAAAAGTACATTTTCCATACCCCCACAGTTCGGGTCAATTATATGCAATTTTTCAATAATTGTCAACCCCGGCATTGTTATGAATTCGTTGAAACTATTAAGGAAATGTTGTGTTTTCTTGGCACATAAGATACATTTTCATCCTTTTTTTGCGTCCGGAAAGGACATATTCAAGTGAACCTGGCAACATCTTGTATAAATCTCATAAAAGGGGTACCGGATACATGTGTAACCCGGAGAAAAGATCGAAGCGAAAAAAATTTTGGCGCGGGGCAAAAAAATTATGAATTTTTTATGAACATTTTTCAGTCGGAGCGGTTTGCCTTGTTTTTTTAAGGCGGAAAAAAAGACCTGAGCGAATCTGGATACGAAGGATGATGCTGGGGATGTCCTTCGCTTCGCTCAGCATGATATAATTTAAAAAGGAAGAAATTTTTCACGGCCTACGTCAGTAATAGCGCTTCCCGCCGGTCGTGATGATCAGGGCCCAGATGACCAGCAGCAGCAGCACCGGCGCGGCGATAAACGGCGCCACGACAATGGCGTCGACCTTGATGGCGTCGGACGAGATGCGCACGTCCAGGATTTTCTTTTCGTTCATGATCCGGCGGCCGCGCACCAGCAGACGGTGGGTATTGATGCCGTAAGGGGTGCAGGTGATCAGGGTGCACAGGTCCATGCCCGGCTCCAGCATGGACTTGGACGAATCGTTGGGCAGCACCACATAAATGTCGGTCACCTGGTAAGTGAGCGTCTGATCCATGATGTTCAGGTAAAACACATCGCCCACTTCCATGTTGTTCAGATCGCTGAACAGGCGGGCGGAGGGCAGGCCGCGGTGGCCGCTGAGCAGGCAGTGGGAGGCGAAGGCGACGTCGTCAAAATCGTCGTCGTTCAGGTGGGGACTGCCCACGGGGAGGGACGAGCCTTCGATATGACCGATGGATGTCTGCAGCACGCTTTCGCTGGTGCCGTGATAGAGGGGCAGCTCCAGGTTCAGCTTGGGAATGGAAATAATGCCCAGGTTGCCGGTGCCGTCCACATTTAGTTCTTCATTATATCTTGCTGTTTCCTCGTCGCTCAGAAGCCACTGGTTGCCCTTCCGCGCCAGGTCTTTATTGTATTCCATGGCAGCGTTCATAATCTCATCGTACTTCTCCGTGTCCAGGTTGGCCACCTTTTCCACGTAGCTGATGATGGCGCGGGATTGGTGGAAGCTGTTCCAATAGTCGCTCACCGTCGGGTAAGCGATCAGACCCAAGCCGACCAGAAAAATCAGCAGCAAAAGCAGATTCGTCAGCCGGCGTCTTCTTTTCAGCTTTTTCTTTTTCTCCGTGTTGTCCATCTGCGTGTCCGCGATCCTTTCCGGGTGTGTTTCGGCCGTGCGAAACAGGAGCATTCAATGCCAGTATCCATTGTAAACCAGATCGGGCGGGAATTCAAGGCTTTTCGGAGGAGAAAATCTCATGGGCGGCAGGAATGCGGCTGATCTTAACAATTTCACAATAAAGATTTAAAAACGCGGAGGACTTTAAAAGTCATCATTTCCTCTTGCTTTACAGAATTACATGTGTTATAATCCCGACTTTGACAGCAAAAGAGGCGCGAACTCAAGCGACATAAGGGTTTGCGCCTCATTTGCTAATGCACAATATAGCCCGATTAACGAGAAACGGAGAGAAAATTTTTCATGGCGCGTTCGGAGATGATTTCAG
>JAFWQM010000036.1 GCA_017509065.1 Clostridia bacterium | reverse complement strand
TGGCGTTGACCCTGCTGATCCTGCTGCTGACGATCCTGTTTGGCCGAAAGGAAAACCGGAGAACGACAGCGGGCGGCACGCTGCTCAGCCTTGCGGGAGCGCTTTATTCCGCAACGCTGATTTTCTATTCCCTGCCCAGCGTTCTGCTGTACCCTTTCAGCTTCAATACCATGGGGCAAGGGTATTTATCGTCCTATTATTTGGTGCGCATGGCCGGATGGCTGGGCGCGCTGATCCTGCTGCTGATTTATTCGCGCCTGCTTTCCCGCTGCGCGCTGTATATAAAGCCTTACGGACTGCTGCTTGTGCTGCTGAACACAGGGCTTGTGACTTTCGCCGTTTATTGTTTCGGGCGCTTCTTCGTCCCTTGGGTAAACCGGGCCAAGTGGCTGAAATGGCCTGTGAAATACACCGACGCGGCCTACGGCTGGATCGGCGATTGGATGATGTTCACCGCCAATCATTCCATGCTGTTCATCTGGATCGTGGCAGGTATCGCCGCGGTGCTGGCGGTGATTCTGTTCCGTCAGGGCACGATCATCAAGGAAACCTACGATAACCCCGCCCAGCTGCGCAAGCTCAAGGCCCGTAACCGGCATTGGCGGCGGGTGGCGGTGGGCTTGGTGATTTGCCTGACCCTGTGCGTGGTCATTATGACCGTGGTGAAAACCAACGATACCAAGCAGGTGGAGCTGTCCGCACCGGAATCTTACACCGTGGACGAGGACGCGGGCGTGATCCTGGTGCCCATGGAAAACGTCAGCGACGGGCATCTGCACCGCTTTGAATACCGCACCGAAAAGAATATCGACGTGCGCTGGATCGTTGTCAAGAAGCCTAACTCCGCGTCCTTCGGCGTGGGCCTGGACGCCTGCGAGGTGTGCGGCAACGCGGGTTACTTCGAGCGCAGCGGGCAGATCATCTGCAAACGGTGCGACGTGGTCATGAACATCAACACCATCGGCTTCAAGGGCGGCTGCAATCCGATTCCCATGCCTTATGAAGTTAAAGACGGGAACCTTGTTTTCAAGCTGAGCGACATTATCGCCGGTGAAAAAGAGTTTCGATAAGGAGGGCGCTTCGCAATGCTGTTTCGTATGATCCGCGGCGTGCTCTTTCATCAGAAGGGCAAAATGCTTTTGATCGCGCTGACCATCGCGCTGGGCGCGTCCCTGGCCACGGGGATGCTCAACGTGGTGCTGGGCGTGGAAGAAAAGGTCAACAAAGAACTGAAAAACTATGGGGCCAACATCGTGGTAAAGCCCAAGGATTCCTCCCTTCTCTCCGATATTTACGACGTGGGAGAAGGAGGGGAACTGAACACGGCATATCTTCGGGAAGATGAATTGGGAAAGCTCAAAACCATCTTCTGGGCCTTCAATATCGTGGACTTTACGCCCTTCCTGGACGCTTCCGTCACATTGCCGGAAGGTTCAAACGTGAAGATGACGGGCACCTGGTTCAACCACCATCTCGACCTGCCCACGGGTGAAAGCCTGGACGCGGGCGTGGTAGGCATGCGCTCCTGGTGGGACGTGACGGAGGGCCGCTGGCTGGACGAAAAGGACGGCAATGCCGGGTCTGAAATCATGGTCGGCGCGCTGCTGGCCGAAAAAATGGGCTGGCACGCGGGAGACACGGTGCGCATTTCCGCTTCCCACGGGGAAAAGGACGTTACCATCGTTGGCATTTATGACGCGGGCGGCGACGAGGACGAGCAAATCTTTGCCACGCTGGATTTGGTTCAAGCGATGACCGAACGGGAAAACAAGGTGGCTTCCATCGAGGTTTCCGCCCTCACCACTCCGGACAACGAACTGGCACGCCGGGCGGCCAGAAACCCGGCCGCTCTGTCCTCCAGGGATTATGAAACCTGGTATTGCACGGCCTACGTCAGCGCTATCTGCTATCAGATTCAGGAGGTCATTACCGGTTCTGTCGCAAGCGCCGTTCGGAAGGTGGCCGAAAGCGAAGGCACCATTCTGGATAAGACCAAGCTGCTCATGATCCTGATCACAGCCCTGAGCCTTATCGGTTCGGCATTGGGCATTTCCAACCTGGTCACAGCCTCCGTCATGGAGCGCAGCCAGGAAATCGGCCTGCTCAAAGCCATCGGCGCAAGGGATCATTCCATTACCGGTGTGGTCATGACGGAGATATTGATTACCGCTCTTATAGGCTTTGGAGCCGGTTATTGCCTGGGTTTCGGGTTCGCGCAGCTGATCGGCCACAGTGTTTTTGGTTCGTCCATCGACATGAACCCCAAGGTTGCCCCGATTGTGGCCGGTTTGATTGCATTGGTTACGATTGCAGGAAGCCTGCCCGCCATTCGGCAGATTCTGCGGCTGCGGCCTGCGGAAGTGCTGCACGGAGGACATTGAGGAGTTAGGAGTTAGGAATTAGGAGTTATAAGCTCCTGATTTGGAGGAAGTGCCATGACGAAAAGACGAATGTTCTTACGGATGATTACCGCGTCGTTACTGCGCCGAAGGTCGCGTATGCTGATCGCGCTGCTGTCCATCGGCATCGGCGCAACGATCCTGGCAGGACTGGTGACCATCTATGTGGACGTGCCCCGGCAGATGGGCGCGCAGTTCCGTTCCTACGGCGCGAACATGCTGCTTCTGCCCAAGGACGGC
>JAFWQM010000035.1 GCA_017509065.1 Clostridia bacterium | reverse complement strand
GGGTAAAATGCGCTGAATCTGTTGTATCTGGGACAGGTGCATTCCGGCTTATTTACATATTTTATATTACACATACTGCATCCGCCATCCGTTCCCCAGCAGTCGCTGCCCGGTTCCACGGTGGCTGCACAGCCGCTTGCCATCCAGTCCCGTTCCGTTACGCCGCCAGCCACGTCGTCCAGTTCGTCCAGGGACAATTCCTGGGCCTCCGAGACGCGGAGCTGCTGCACCTGCTCCCATATTTTTTCCTCCGGCGCGTCCTCGATGCCCTCCGCTTTCAGCAGCGCCGCCGCTTCTTCCCTGGTTTTCGCGTTCGTCAGCTTTTCCAGCAGTTCCTTAGAGATTTCCGACATGATGTTTCATCCTCCTTCGATTTTGTTATTTATGCTCTGAAAGCTGGCCGATCCGGCGCAGCAAAGCATCTTTTTTGGCTTTCCACCCGTCCCGGAAATACCGGCAGGTGTCCAGGTCTTTCGATAGGTAATCCGTGGGATGGTCCCGCACCGCGACGGCCCGGCAGCCGCCGCAGCAGCCGTTTCGGTATTCGCAGGTTTTGCAGTCCGGGTTATGCTCCATGAAATCGCTGACCCGGGAGGTGGTAATATCCATATAAGCGGACTGCTTATCCAGAATATCCTCCAGGGGCGTTTCCAGCATATTGGGGAACTGATTCTCGATGGGCCCGCCCACCATGGACATACAGGGCAGCACGTTCCCCTTGGGGCTCACATACATGCCCCGCCGCACATGGCCGCACATGAGGGCCTTGCCAAAGTACTGTTCCTCTATGTCCTTTTCAAACCAGGAGGACAGCTTTTCCTTGGCCCTGTCGTAATTGAAGAAGCCCTCCAGCCCCAGGGTCAGGGGCTTTCCGTCCTCGAAGTAATGGGGAATATAGTCCAGGAACGCTTCGTAGGCTTCCGCCTGGGAAAGAAAATGCTCCGGCTCGTTTTTCCATTCGCCCATGGGGGAGGCGTTGCCCACCTTCATGCTCAGCACCCCCAGGGAGGCCATCAGGTTCACCGATTCCCGGATGCAGCCCGCGCTTTCCCGGCAGATCACCATGGAAACGGAGGTGGGGATACCCCGATCCTGGCAGCGCTTCAGCGCGTCCAGCACGATCTTTTCCGCGCCCGGTATGCCGCGCATCCAGTCGTGATGGCCCACGCCGTCGAAGCTGAACTGAATGGAGGGCCGCATATCCCGCGCCTCCAGCTTATCCAGAAAAGCGTCGGTGATCAGCAGGCCGTTGGAATACAGGATGGTCACAGTCAGCCCCTTTTCATGAATGGCGTCCACCAGCTCCCAAAAGTCCCCGCGAACCATGGGTTCCCCGCCGGTCAATTGCAGATTGCGCACGCCGCAGCGCGCAAAGGCGTCCAGCATGGCCATCAGTTCCTCCCAGGCCGGTTCTCCCTGAGCGGCGTGGGGCGCGGACATGAAGCAATGGCGGCATTTGTAATTGCAACGCCCCGTGATGGACCACTGCACATACTCCTTGAACCGGGCCGGGTAAAAGCGGTATTCCTGCATCGGCTGCAAACGCTCATTGCCCTTTGTCCGGCGGATGAAGCCGTATTTTTCCCAATGGTCATACCGGCCTTTTTGTTCCTCCGTAAGCTTCTCCCACTGAATGGGGGTATGCCCGTCGCAGGCGGAGATCAATTCAAAGTCCGGTTTCAGGAAGAACTCCGTCTGCTGATAATGCAGCGCCTGGATCGCGTAGGGAAGCAGCTTCCAGCCCCGGAGGGCAAAGCCGTCCGTCAGGATGTAATACCGGCTCTCTCCTCCATGGTTCATTTCCATGCCTTCATCGTTTTCTTTCATCCGTTTTTGTGTGTCCTTTCATCGCTTCCATAAGATAAACAAATGAACGGGGCGGTTGGAGACAGCCTTTTGGAAATTTTTTTCGCAAGGGTCCCTTGAAGCTCAAAACGTCCTCATGGCGTCAAGCAGCAGGTAAAATTTTGCCGGGGTGCGTTCAGCGCCGATCCATTTGGCCTTTGTGCAGCAGGGGAAGCAATGGTAGGCCCTTCCCTCCAGGCCCTCCGGGGTCAGGTACGTTTTTCTCTCGGAGAAAAAGCATTTTTCCAGAAGCTGCCACCGGTGATCGGATATCCCCATGTCCTCATAGATTTCGCAGGTACGCCTGAGCCACCCGTCCTTTGCGAACAGCGGGGAACAATCGGGCCGAATCCTTTCGTAGAGGGAAAGGAAGGAAAGCACCGGCAGGAACGAGCCGTCCGGCAGAAAGTCGAACTGGATGGAAATGGACGCCTCCACTTCCGCCAGCCGGGCAATATCCTGAAGCATTTGATCATTGTAGGCTGTGAAACCGATTTGGTCAAAGCATTGCTGCAGATACCCGGGCTCGCACAAGGCGCGCCGGGTATCCGGGTCCAGCATCTTCACTTCCATGCGGGTGTTATCGGTTTTCCGTCCGGGGAAAACCCCCGTATACCGGCAGAACCAGCCTTTGGGAAGGTTCCGCACATGCTGGACAAAAGCCGCTGTCCGCCCCGGCTCTCCGACCGCTTGAAAGAAGCCTTCGGCCCAGGCCAAATTGCCTTCGATCCTGCAATGGATACCTGAAAGCACGCCGGACCCGGCAGCGTCCAGTTCAAAATGCAGATACGGCTTCATACTTCCCATGCCCGCCGCCCAATCCACCGCCGCCTGAGCCTGAACCAAAGAATGGTCAGCAATCCGGCGGCCGGGAGAAAAGAAGCGGGGGTTATGAATGACCAGGGCGTCATAGTCCGGCGCGCCCAGAAGCGGAGCTTCCACGAAGCAGGAGGCGGACGGATTGCCCGCCAGCGTCAGCCGCCTGGAAGCGTCCAGCAATCGTTCAGCGCCGCCCCCCATGAGCAGTTCTTCCCGTCCATCCCCAAAGGCACGGTTCCATGTGTATTGCATCGGTTCATCTCCTTTCCGCGCTTCTATGCTATAAACAAATGAACAGGGCGATTGGAGACGTTTTTTTGAAAATGTTCAAAGAATTTTATTCCAACAGTTCCCGGCATTTCGCCAACAGCCTTTGGTATCGCTTGTTGACGGCTTTTTCCGATAAGCCCAGAAGCGACGCGATTTCTCTGTCCTTTAGTTCCATGACATAGCGCATATTGAGCAGTTCCCGTTCCTCTATTTTCAGCTTCGCGTAAAGCCGGAGAACCAGATCGGACGCGTCCAGGCTGCCGGTAAAATCCTTTTCATCGGGCAGTTCACTTGGCAATTCTGTCCGCTTCCGATAGGCAAAGGAGGTTATGAGGTTGACGGCGCGGTTATGCGCCACCCGCGTCAGGTAAGCCACGATCCCTGGATTGTCCGGGTCCCGGCACTGGTAACGCTGGAGGAAAGTCAGGAAGGTTTCAGCGGTCACGTCCTCGGCGTCATGGCGATTGAGCAGCAGCGTATAAGCGTACTTGAACACACGGTCATAGTAAGCGTCATAAACCGCCTCAAAATCAATGCCTCCGGAGTGAAAACCCATGTGATTCATGCCTGCGCCGCCGTATCCAGCCGCTGGCGCTCCACCAGTGAGGCAAAATAGCCGCCCTTTTCGATCAGTTCGTCGTATGTGCCGTCCTCGATGATCCTGCCGCCCTCCAGCACCAGGATCCTGTCGCAATGGCGGATGGTAGAAAGCCGGTGAGCGATGACCAGACGGGTGCAGCCCATTTTGTCCAGGGCTTCGGAGACCTGCTTCTGGGTCTTGTTGTCCAGGGCGGATGTGGCCTCGTCGAAGATCAGCAGCTTGGGCTTGGGCGCGATGGCCCGGGCGATCATGATGCGCTGCTTCTGCCCGCCGGAAATGCCGCCTTGCCCTTCGGAAATCAGGGTGTTCATGCCCATGGGCATGGCGCGGATGTCGTCCGCGATCCCGGCCTTTTCCGCCGCTTCCCAGGCTTCGTCCAGGGTCAGCTGCGGGGCGGTAATCACGATGTTTGCGTAGATCTCCGCCGGGAACAGGCCCGCGTCCTGCATGACGGTTCCGATTTTCCGGCGCAGGGAAGGAAGGTCCAGGCTGTTCATATCCTTGCCGTCGTAATAGATCGCGCCCTTCTCCGGCTGTTCAAAGCCCAGCAGCAAACGCACCAGGGTGGATTTGCCGCATCCCGTCCTGCCCACCACGGCCACGTATTCACCGGGGCGGATTTTCAGCGACAGGTCGTTCAGGATATAGGGGCTGTCCTCACTGTATCGGAAGGAAACGTGATTCAGCTCGATCCCGCCGGAAAGGTTCGTGACGATTTCCTTTCCCTGGGTGGTTTCCGGTTCGGTTTTCAGAAACGGTTCCGCCATTTCCAGGATGGGCTGAATCTGCGCCGCGGACAGGGCGACGCCGGACACCGACATGAACGCGCCCATCAGCATCCCGTAAGCGGCGATAAAGGCGAAATAGGAGGATTGACCGATGCCGCTCTCCGCCGCCAGAAAATACAGCAGGATATTGGAAAACAGGCTGATGGCCGTGGAAATGACGGAATTGATCTTGATAAACGTGGGCGGGTTATAGGTCAGCTTCGCGCCTTCCGCGAACATACCGAGCCATTTGGCAAAGACGCGCTTTTCCGCCCCTGCCAGCTTGATTTTCTGCACCCCGGTCACCAGAGAGTAGGTCAGGCCGGATTCCTTGGCCCCATGCTCCATCATCCTGCGGTTGATGCGAATCTGGATCAGGGTGGTCAGGGTGGAAAAGCCCACGGTAACCAGGATGATGAGGATGGCGGGCACAACCAGCGCGGGCGCAAAGTGGAAAATCTGGCCCACATACAAAAGAGAGGTCAGGGAAGTAAGGCCCGTGTTCATCACCATATTCATCAGCGTGGAACAGAGCTTGTTGACAGAATTGGCGCGGTTGGTCAGCTCGCCGGGGCTGTATTTCCTGAAAAAGCTGGCCGGAAGGGAGAGCAGGCGCATCATCATGGACGCTTCCACCCCCAGGGAGGTTTTGGCCCCCAGCCTGCTTTGGATCATACTGCTCACGCTGCCGATCAATTGGGAGGAAAGCAGCACGCAGACCATACAGATGGCAATGGCGATCAGCGCGTCGGACCGGCCGCTGGACATGACCGGGCCCGTCAGCGTCCGGCTGATCTGGGGCATGAGCAGCCCCACCAGTGTGACCGCCAGCGTCCCCCCCACGATCATGACGGCGTCGCTGAAAGAAACGCAGCGTTTCAGGTACAGCAGCAAATCAGGAATCCCCAGCTTTTTCTGCGGCAGGGGACGATAAAAGCAAATTGCCTCAAGGTCAAACAGCGCGGCGGTTTTGGCGTTTATTTTCTCACGATTGCCTGTTTTCGGATCGGTATAGAAATATCCCGCAATCGTACCCGGCAGCAGGGCCACGGGCAGGCCCTCCTCCCTGGTAAAGGCCAGCATGGGGCCGTAAGCGTCCTTATACCAGCCTTCCGTCAGCGAGACATTCCGGCGCATCAGGCCGTGGGGCCGCAGGGAATAATCCAACTGTTCCTCGGAGGTCTTTATGCTCTCCGGAATCTCCACAGGTTTGCAGTGATAGTATTTCAGGATTTCGTCAATAGCGCTTTTCGCAATGATCCGGTGATCGCTGATGCGCTCTGCGGTGCGTTGCCCCAGCACCACACCGGCAAGGATTTCAAAGGAGTCTTCCAAAAGCTGCTGGTCGGCAGCCCGACGTTCCTCGATTTGGTTTTCAAACCATCCCATGGCATTCGACCCCTTTCCTTACTCATTCGCCACAAGGTCGGCATAAGCGCCGCCCCGCTTGATCAGTTCGTCATGGGTGCCGCGCTCCGCCACCTTGCCGTGATCCAGCACGATGATTTCATCGCAGTCCCGCACGGTGGAAAGGCGGTGGGCGATGACCACGCAGGTGATGCCCCGGTCCCGGATGGCGTTTACCACGTCATGCTCCGTCCGGGCGTCCAAGGCGCTGGTGGCCTCATCCAGAATAATGATGGTGGGGTCCTGGGCCAGCACCCGGGCGATTTCCATGCGCTGCCGCTGTCCCCCGGACAGGTTTTTGCCGCCGCTTGTCAGCTTGTGCTGATAGCCGCCGGAAAGCTGGGTAATATCGTCGTGAAGCTGGGCGTCCCTGGCCGCCAGGATCATTTCAAAATCCTGAATGGAATCATCCCACATTTTGATGTTGTTGGCGATGGTATCTTCAAACATGATGATGTCCTGATCCACCACCGCCAGGGAGCCAGCCACCACGTCGCGGGGATAAGCGTTCCGGGGCTTGCCGTCAAAGAGGATTTCCCCGCTCCAGGGCTGGTAAAGCCCGGATACCAGCTTGGACACCGTGGATTTGCCGCTGCCGGAAGAGCCCACCAGGGCCACCCGCTGGCCGGTTTTGAGGGTCAGGGAAAAATCCTCGATCAGCGGCTTTTCCAGCCTGGAATAACCGAAGGTGATGTTTTTCAGCTCCAGATTCCCCTGGAGCTTACTCAGCTCTGTTCCTTCTGTTTCATGCTCCCGGACGGCTTCATCCTCCGGGTATTCCATCACGTCCTCCACGCGCTCCATCTGGGTGCGCATTTCCTGGATGGTCTGTCCGGCGGAAATCAGCGTCATGGCGGGGGACATGAAGGAACTCAGGAAGCCCTGGAACATGAGCACACCGCCCAGGGTGTAGGTTCCCTGCATGGTCAGCCATACGCCCAGCACCAGCACGGCGTAATTGGCAAGGCTGGAGAAAAAGGCGGGGATCATGCCGATCAAATTCTCGGTTTTGTTGGCCTTCACGCTCTGGGTATTCACCGAGGCCTGATACCCGGCCCATTTCTGGAAAAACCCGTTTTCCGCCCCGCTGGATTTGATGGTCTCGATCATGGAAATGCCGCTAGCCGCGGTGGAATGCAGCTTGGCGCTGTCCCGCATCTGCACACGGGTAATGTTGATGCGTTTATTGGAAATGACCCGGGACATGAAGATGTTCAGCACCAGCGTAAAAAGCCCGATGAGGGTCAGCAGCGTGCTTTGCCGCAGCATCAGCACCAGGTAAAACACCATCATGGTGGTGTTGAGCAAAAGCGGCCCAAACGTATTCACCAGCGTTCCGGCGATGGAGGCGTTCAGGGAAAGCCGCCCCTGAATATCCCCCGCCTGCCGCTGGGAATAGAATTCCATGGGCAGGCGCAGCACCTTCCACATATAGGACGTGCTGCCGATGGCAGCCATTTTCCCGTTGATTTTCAGGGTATAAACGGCCTGGGCCCAGGCGACCACGATTTGAATGATTCCCAGCAGGATCAGGAGCGATATATAGGGGTACAGCCATTCTCTGTTTTCCCCTGTCAGCAGCCGATCCATAAAGATGCGGGAGGTGACCGAATTGATGATGCCGAACAGATAACTGATGGCCGTGGTCAGCATGACGAAGGCCACCGCCGCCCCCGCGCCGATGAGCCGTTTGCGGGCAAAATCCAAGGTGCTTTTGGGCTTGCCGCTGGGCGTAAAGTTTTCGCCGGGGACGGCAGTGATGGTGACCCCTGTAAAAGCCGCGTCAAATTCCTCCATCGTCACCCGGACGGTGCCCCGGGCCGGGTCGTTAAGATAAGCGTATTTCCCCTTGAATCCGTCCAGCACCACAAAATGGTTCATGTTCCAATGGATGATACAGGGAAACGTAGCCTGATCCCGGATGGCTTCCGGGCTGTAGCGGAAAGCCTTTACCTGAAAGCCGTAATGAATCGCGGCCAGCGCGACGTTTTTGGCTTTGCTGCCATCCCGGGAAACCCCGCAGTCCGTGCGCACCTGCTCCAGGGGCACCCATTTCCCATAATAGGCCATCAGCATGGCCAGGGAAGCCGCGCCGCATTCCAGCTCCTCCAACTGCATGACCACGGGCACCTTGGCGACGCCCTTTTTCACAGGCTGGTTGATTTTTTTCTTCATCATGCGATCACCTGCTCGTCAGTAAAAACTGGATGGGATGCACGGCCTCCGTGACCACGACGCCATCGTAAGCCCCATCCGGCAGATTGACCTCCGCCATGCCAAAGGGCCGTCCGAATTCATCTGTCTCCGCCGACAGGATCACCGTTTCCTGTCCGGCGACCCGCAGGGTCATCCCCGCGTTCAGGCTTTCCGCCCCGGCAGGCACGACCTGGGCGATATGGTTTTCCATAATCACCCGGGCTTCCGCCGTGGTTTCCAGGGTGCCAACCATGGACCAGACAAAAATGCCAGCCAGCAGCACGATCACAGCGGCAAGGATCACCCAAATACCCGGATTGGTGACGCGCAGATAATCCGTCAATTGCTCCGGGGAGGAAATGCGATCCAGCGTCTTTTTGCGAAATACGGATACTTTCTTTTGTTCAGCCATGCTGTCAACTCCTTACTTTTATCGAAACTTTGTACCTGTCACCAGTGTCAATCTATATAATAGTATACAAAACGAAGTGCAACAGAAGTGCAACACGGGATAGGCAGATTT
>JAFWQM010000034.1 GCA_017509065.1 Clostridia bacterium | reverse complement strand
TCCCGCCTGAAATGTTCTGGACAGGGCCTTCCGGCCTTTCCAGGGCTACCGCCCGGCCTTCACTGAAAATCATCCACTGGATGATTTTCCGGGCGTTTCGGCCCCTCCGCTGAAAACCAGCCCAAGGGCAGGTTTTCCGGGTGTTTCGGCCCCTCACGCCGCACATGTCGGCGCTGCGGATTTCAGTCAAGGGGAGTTCCCCTTGACAATCCCCCGTTGTTGTCATTTTCTCGATGTATCTCCAGAGGCTGAGTTGTAACAGCCATTCAAACCCAGGTTTTTCCGCCTCTGTACAAACGATATTTGTTATGATATAATCAACAATGTATTGCGAAACTTTTACGGAAGCAGGAGGGGCACATGAAGCGAAAGGTCAGAGTGCGGCTGGGCGCGCTGCTGTTGGCGGCGCTTTTTTGCCTGCCCTGGCGCATTCCCTCCGCGCTTGCGGATGAGTATGATCCCCGCTATCCTGAAAATCTGGCGGAAGGGCACCTGACCGCTTCAGCGGCTATCCTGATTGAGCAGGATACCGGCCAGGTCATCTTTGAAAAGAACGCGGACGAGCGCATGTATCCCGCTTCCACCACGAAGATCCTGACCGTGTGGCTGGCTCTGTTAATGGCTGACAGCCTGCCGGAAAAAGAGGAAACCAAGTTCCCTGTCAGCGCCAACGCCGCGAATCTGGCTCCGGATGAAAGCTCCGCCAAGTTTGCTATCGGAGAGGAAGTGCGGCTAATCGACCTGTGCAACGCCGCCATCCTGGTATCGGGCAACGACGCGGCCACCGCGCTCGCCGAGGGCCTGGACGGATCAGTGGAGGCCTTCGCAGAGCGTATGAACACCGCGGCTTATAGATTAGGCTGCACCAATACGCACTTTGTGAACGCCAACGGCCTGCACGATGAAAACCACTATACCACTGCGCGGGACATGGCGCAGCTTTCCAAGATCGCCATGGAAAATGAGGAATTCCGCATCATCGTGCGCCGCAGCGAATACACGCTGCCGAAAGATAATATTTACCGTTCCCGCACCATCCGCAACGGCAACAACTTCGTTGCCAAGCCCGACGAGGAAAAGAAGCAGGGCCGCTATTATCCTGATTCCACCGGCATCAAAACCGGCACTACCTCCGCGGCGGGCAACTGCCTGGTCGCCTCCGCCAGCCGTGACGGAGTGAGTCTGATCGCCGTGATCTTTGGTGCGACCTCCGACGGCTCACGCTACGAGGACGCAAAGAAACTGATGGAATACGGCTTCTCCCAGTACATCAGCACAAGCATCAGGGAAATATACAGTATGAATCCCCGCACTGTAGATATCCGCGGGTTTGCCCTGGACGACCCGCTGGTAGGACAGTTGAAGCTGAATATACAGCTGAAAAGCGAAGATGTGTCCGACCTGATCATCACCAACAAGGAAGAACTGGAACGCTGGAAACAGAATTTCACCAGTTTGACCGTCACAGACTTTACGCGGGACCTGATGGCTCCTGTCACTGCCGGCGAGGTGATGGGTACCCTCACTTATTACAGCAGCGAGGGCGTGCCCATCGAATATGAGCTGATTGCGTCCCGATCTATCGCGGCCCGTGAAAACATCGCCCCCTCTATCGATGCAATCATTGCTGAAGCGGAAAACGACCCCAATCCCTTCCCGCGTATCACAGCTGAACTGGTGATCGTTTATTTGATCCTGCCCGCTGCCGCGGTTTATCTTGTCATCCGAATCATTAAAAAACTGCTTTCATTGACAGGGCAACGGAAAAAAGTAAAGTCCTATAAACCCAACAGCAGATACTACCGATAAGTACTACATAACGCTTTGGGGTTTCCCTAACCCGGATAAACCGGAGGAGTTTTCTGGGGGAAACCGCTCTTTGCTGTCCGGAGCCTTCCGGCCTTTCCGGGGCTACCGCCCGGCCTTCACTGAAAATCATCCACTGGATGATTTTCCGGACGTTGCGGCCCCTCCGCTGAAAACCAGCCCAAGGGCAGGTTTTCCAGGCGCTTCGGCCCCAAAGAAGATTTCCCCCCAGATCCCCTTCCGAGAAAGCCATAATAAGGGTCTCAGAATTCTTGCCATTTTGCGAAGATCATCACTCATAATGGCTTATTATATTTAAAATGATTGACAGCAGAATATTATTGTGGTATATTATATCCATACGGGAACATTTGTTCTTTTTAGAGGAGTGATGATCGTGCGTGGGGATTGCGTATATATGCAAGTAATGGTTCAGATGTATATGAAGGGCTGGGACAGCAGAACACTGGCCGAAAAATCCGGGATGACATACACTTCCATGCGACGGAAAATGCGGGGACTAACACCGCTTTACCTGGAAGAAGCGCGCCGTATCCAGAAAGCGCTGGATTGCGGTATGTCATTGGATATGCTTTTCGCCCGCCGGGACGATGCGGCGTAAAGGACACTGTAAGCAATTATTCATCACAAAATTTATTTCCTTTTGTTTCAAAAGCTATAAACTGGTGTATAATCTGATTGTCAAAAGAGATGACGACGCGCTCAGCGCGATAACGACATCCGCTTGGAAAAGCAGCGGAAAACATGACAAAGGAGGAAATAATCATGGAGTGCAAAGTCAATGTGACCGGCGGCACACTGCCGCAGGAGGAGATTCAGGCGTACATTCACCGTGCCGAACAAAAGTACGGTTCCAAGCCTCAGGGCATCGACATTAAGGTGGACGGCGAGTTTGTGGAGCTTTCTTACGATTTTGGCAATGTGCCTTTCCACCGCATCCGCCGTATCACCGGCTATCTGGTTGGCACGCTGGATCGATTCAACAACGCCAAACGAGCTGAAGAACATGATCGCGTAAAGCACGCCGTTTAATTCTGAGTTCCCTTGAACCTGCCCTCCGAAAAGGAGTGGCAGGTTTTTCTTTTTATAAAACAGCACTCCCCCTTTCCAAATCGGAAAAGGGGAGCTTCATGTCATGTTGAAACAGGGAGCCTGATTTACCGAACGAAAGGGGCAGCTCTCGCGAACTGTCCCTTTCATTCTGTTGATCGGATTCAGACATTTAGTCTATTCATCCGATCTGTTTGTTAGTCAAACATGCCTTCTTCGTAGGGCTCGATGCCAACGATCTTGCCAGCGCGATTGTAGTACACGGCAAATCCATTCTGCACGGTGATGAAAGCAGTCTGGCTGGGGGTAGCAATCACAGTCTGGAAAGAAGTATTGATGCGGTTGAACACGCGGACACCCTGGATGGAGGGCAGGTCTTCGATATCATCAGCATCATAGTTGCAGATGGTCGGCCGTTCGATATCGTAGCTCGCATACTGAGGATACTGAGCAATGTAAGCGGCGATCAGAGCATCCCACTTAGCAGGATCGAATTCGCCGTCGGTCATGTATTCAGAGGGCACGAAGTAACGATAGGGGCCATATTCAGTGACGCGGAGAACAGGAGCCCAAACGCCATCACTGGTATCGCAGTAGTCGGAATCATTGTAGAGGGAATTATCCGCCACAACACCAATGAAATTGTAGGTATACTCGCTGGTTTCGAGGTCGGGGCAGTTAATGGTCTCACCCATGGTGATGGAACCGCCATTCTGGCTCCAGGTAGCATAGTACTGGGTGGTGCCGGGCATATACTTGTGATTCCAGGCGATAGAAGTGGCTTCCAGGTTCTCATCCACAGCCAGTTCTTCGAGTCCATCGGGCCAGTTGACGAACAGACGGTCAACAGCCTTGCTCAGGGTGATGACGTAGTAGTTGTTCGCGCTGGTCTTGGCAGTGCCAAACTGAGCACCCACGAACTTTACCTTCATGGTAGCAAAGCTGTTGATGTTGGGAGTGCCCTTCGGAGCAGCGGGAGCTTCTTCTTCGGCGACTTCTTCGGCGACTTCTTCGGCCACTTCTTCAGCGACTTCTTCAGCGACTTCTTCGGCCACTTCTTCAGCGATAGCGAAGACACTGGTCAGAACCAGAGCGAGAGCCAGAAGCAAAGCGATGATCTTTTTCATGGTTGTTCTCTCCTTCTTAAGGTTTCTTTTTTTGTGCACCCTGTTTCGGTGACAGGCATATAATAACTCATCTAAGAATCTTTGTCAAGGGGTTTTTGGATATTTTGTAAACTTTTTGTGAAAACAGTTTTGACCGCTATTTTTGTGATAGGGAAAGCAATAAGTAGTACCAACTTCTTAAAGTATCCTCAGTATATTGTGGATATTGTTCACAGATAAGAGACGGAAAGTCTATCCCTCCGAACTGCAGCTCTAATTATTTCAAAAAAATTTTTTGCTTGCCACTTGATTTTCTTTCCCCTTTCTGAGTAAAAAACCGCCGCCGGCGCGCCGGCGGCGATTCTGAGAGAGAATCATTACTTGGCGTATTCGGTGCTGCGGGTTTCGCGGATGACGTTGACGCGGATCTGGCCGGGATATTCCATTTCCTTTTCGATGCGCTTGGCGATTTCCTTGGCCAGCACTTTGGTGCCCTCGTCGGTCACGTCCTCGGGCTTGACCATGATGCGCACCTCGCGGCCGCTCTGGATGGCGAAGCACTTTTCCACACCGCCAAAGGAATTGGCGATTTCCTCCAGCTTGGTCAGGCGTTTGATATAGTTTTCCAGGCTCTCGCGGCGCGCACCGGGACGGGCGGCGCTGATAGCGTCGGCTGCCTGCACCAGCACAGCTTCCACGGTCTGGGGCTCCACGTCGTTGTGGTGGGCCAGGATGGCGTGGATCACGTCGGGGCTCTCATGGAACTTCCGGGCCAATTCGCCACCCAGGGACACATGGGTGCCCTCCTGCTCGTGGTCAACGGCCTTGCCGATGTCATGCAGCAATCCGGCGCGCTTGGCCAGCGCCACGTCCGCGCCCAATTCCGCGGCCATCAGACCCGCCAGGTGGCTGACCTCGATGGAGTGCTTGAGCACGTTCTGGCCGTAGCTGGTGCGGAACTTCATCCGGCCCAGCAGCTTGACCAGCTCGGGATGGATGCCGTGCTGGCCGGTTTCAAATACGGCCTGCTCCCCGGCTTCGCGGATCTGGTTTTCAACTTCTTTTTTCGCCTTTTCCACGCATTCCTCGATGCGGGCGGGGTGGATGCGGCCGTCCATGATGAGCTTTTCGATGGCGAGCCGGGCGATTTCGCGGCGCACAGGATCGAACGCGGACACGATCACGGCCTCGGGCGTGTCGTCGATGATCAGGTCAACGCCGGTCGCGGTTTCCAGAGCGCGGATGTTGCGGCCCTCGCGGCCGATGATGCGGCCCTTCATATCGTCGTTGGGCAGGTTAATGACAGACACGGTGGTTTCTGCCACGTGGTCGGCGGCACACTTCTGGATCGCCAGGGCGATGATATTCCGGGCTTTCTTTTCGCCCTCCTCCTTGGCGCGGCTTTCGATTTCACGCACCGTTGCGGCGGCGTCGTGGAAAGCCTCCTTCTGCACGCGGTCAATGACCATCTGCCGGGCTTCGTCCTGGGTCATGGTGGCGATGCGTTCCAGCTCGGCCACCTGCTTTTGTTTGATTTCCTCAGCCTCGTCCTGAAGCTTCTGCACGTCGGCGTATTTTTCGTCCAGCGCTTCTTCGCGGGTGGTGATGGCATCCTTGCGTTTATCCAGCTGCGCTTCGCGCTTGTCCAGCGTTTCTTCGCGCTGTTCGATGCGGCGCTCGGAGCGCTGCATTTCCGTTCTGCGGGCGCGGCTTTCCTTGTCCAGTTCGCTTTTGAGATGCAGTATTTCTTCTTTGGCGGCAAGGATCATTTCTTTTTTATTGTCCTCCGCCTTGCGCGTGGCGTCGTCCAGCAGCTTTTTGGCGTATTCCTCGGTGCGCCCGATCTTCTTTTCCGCCACATTCTGGCGGTAAAGATAACCGCCGTAGCCGCCGCCGGCTGCCGCCACAAGTATGAGCAGTATCCATACGATGGGAGACATTTTGCTTGCGTCCTCCTTCCCTTTCTGTTTTTTTGTCATGTTGTCAGTACTTTTTTAAAGGCCAAAAACCGCGCGAAAACAAACCGTTTTCGCACGGCTAAGCTGAATCCCCGATACCGCGTGCTTTGGTTGCACGCAAGCATAAACACCCAAACACAACGGGCGGGCCCAGAATACCTTCACGGCCCAGCCTTATGGAAAAGCGATAACGCCTGCAAAAGAATAAGGAAAGCAAACTGTATCCTGAAAACAGCTTCACGGCGCTGCGGTACAGCGCCGATTTCCAGCCGATCGAAATAATTGTACACACCCATGCAAAGAATGTCAAGAAAGTTTCAAAAAGTTCACAGCGCGTTTACATTCGGGGGGTGGGGATAAGGGATGAGGGATGAGGGACAATGGATTAGGCAATAGGCAGTTGGAAACAGGGAGTTGTTATCCTGAACAGGCTGGACGAATGGGGGTGTTTTTACTTGACAATATATGATATATCACATATAATGAAATTGCGGAAGGAGGGATACGCGGAAAATGAAAGTGGAATTCTATGATTTGCCTGACGGTACAGAGCCCGCAAGAGATTTTCTTGACACGCTGGACATAAAGATGCAAGCGAAGATGGTTATGGAAATTCAACTGCTGGAGGATCACGGAACCGCACTGCGTATGCCTTATTCAGAACACTTGGAAGATGGGATTTTTGAATTGCGGGCACAAGTAAGCACAAATATATCCCGAGTGCTGTATTTCTTCTATGTTGGGGATAAAGCTGTTCTGACAAATGGTTTTTTAAAGAAAACCCAGAAAACACCAAAAGCTGAAATTGAAAAAGCAAAAAGGTACAGGGCCGACTATCTGAAAAGAAAGGGGAATAGATAATGGCAACGAGTTTTGACGAATACCTGAAAGAGAAGTTGAAAAACCCTGAATTCAAGCGGGAATATGAAGCGCTGCAGCCGGAATATGAAATCATCAAGGCGCTGATTCAGGCCAGAAATGACAGCGGACTGACACAAAAACAATTATCTGAAAGGACCGGTATCACGCAGGCGGACATCAGCAAGCTGGAAAACGGCAACGCCAATCCATCGCTGAGAACGCTGCAGCGGCTGGCTGCCGGGATGGGCAAACAGCTGAAGCTGGAATTCGTTACGCCGGAATAATTCAATCATCCCTTCTCCGCCCCTGTTCTGCGGCGCAGGACGCGGGCGATAGGGCGCTCAAAGAGGAAGGTGATGAGCGCGGCGAGGGTGAGGGCGAAAACAAAGCAGCAGATGGTGTAAGTGAGCTGCCAGCGGTAATCGCCCTGCGCCCAGGGCTCGTCATAAGCGCTGGGCGGAAAGCCCCATTCCTTCAGCTTCACGGCCAGCATTTGGTGGTAAATATAGAATTGGAAGGAAATGAGCGACAGAAAATGCATCACCCTGTTGCCAAGCGCAAACCGCATGACCGGCAGGGAGAACGCGGCGCAGACCATCAGGCAGGCCAGCGCGGCGGAGAGAGAGAAGCGCCGGTCCATCTGTCCCTGGCGGATGATCTCTCCGCTGGGAGAATAAGCCTGAGCCTGGGCGATGCGCGTCAGCAGGGCCGCGCAGAGCACCGCCGTGACCGTAAAAAACAGGCGGATCTTTGCGTCCGGCTCATTTCCAAAGCGCTTGCGCAGGGCCGCAAACACCGACGCGGCGACGAACCCGTTCGCGTAAACATCCAGGAACGCGGGCAGCTGATTAAAGTACATGCTGGTGTCGGACTGCAGGGAAGCGTAATAGCGGAACACGAAAGCGCCGCCCGCCATGGCGACATAGGTGGTGATGGGCAGCTTCCGGAACGCCCGCGCCAGCAAAGGAAAAATCAGGTAAAACTGCATCTCCACCGCCAGCGTCCACAGCGCGCCGTTCAGCGGGGAGCGCAGATAGCTGAAGTAAAACAGGTTGTGGGTGAAGGTGAGATGGGAGAGGATGTCCAGCACGGCGTCGGAAGTCTGGCCATATTTCCCCTGAACGCAGGAGAGGATGAACATCGGTACCACGCACAGCAGATACGAGGGCAGGATGCGGATGAGCCGCCGTTTGTAAAACGCGCCGGCGGAGGGCAGCTTGTTTCCGGCCTGGGTGTAGGGCAGATACAGCAGGAACCCGCTGAGCAGCAGCAGCCCGTCCACCCACAGATAACCCGAGCGCAGCAAAAAATCCAGGCTGATATATTCATCTATGACCTGGAACTGGGGCGTCAGCCAGCCCTGCTGCCAGATATGGAACCAGCCGACCAGCAGGACGCAAAGCACCCGGACGCCGTCCAGGACGTCCAGGTGCTTTGTATCCGGCCACATCCGATAGGACAGGAAGGGCTGGAACCGCTTTCTTTCATGTCGGGGAGATCTTCCGGCAGTTTCGTTTTCCATCATTAAATGGTCTCTTCCTCCACGCGCTTCAGGCGGTAGGTTGTTTTGTTTTTGGTATGGCGGAGGGTGAGGGCGTTCTGCCTGATGGATACGATTTCATAGGTGGCCGTGGTGGGATCGGGTTCCGTCCCTGTGTTCACCGCGTACATATTGGGTACGTAGTAGTACGCTTCATCGCCGTCCAGCGAACAGGTGCCATCCTCGCGGAATTCAAACTTCTGGCCCTTATCGGATTCCCACTGACCCATCAGCTTGTATACCGTTTTTTCCAGGCGGTAGGAGGCCACGTCCCTGTAATCGGGAATCAGGCGATAGTAACGCAGCGCCTCGAAGGGCTTGCGGTCGTTGTACAGTTCGTTGGCGTAGTGATAGCAGGCGTCCTTGTACATGGACGGGATGTCCGCGTACTTTTCGGTCAGGAAGCCGTCCTGCAGAGGAGAAAGAGCCTCGATCACGGTCAGATAATCTTTCTGCGCCATCGCGTTCTGGGCGGTCTCATAAGCGGCGGCGCAATACGCGTCGGCGCATTCCTGGGCCCGCGTCCGGGCATCCCGGTAGTCTCCGGCCCGGTCAAACATAGCGGCGGCCTGCGCCATTTCCCCGGCGGCAGCGGCTTCTTCCGCTGCCTGATACGCCAGCTCATGCAGCTTGTTCAGCGCTGTTGAGTCTTCACTTTCAATACCGGCGAGCAAATCCATGGCGGCGGTCAGGTCGTTTTCATCGGCTTTCTCCAGCGCCAGCTGATACACGCACTGCCGGTACTGAGCCCGGGCATCCTCATACTCGCCCAGCGCTTCATACAAGCCGCGGGCGGTTTCAAAATCGCCCTGATCTTTCAGTTCCGTCGCCAGCAGGTAGCGGGCGCGGCGCAGCGCTTCCCGCACCGCTTCGCTGTCATTGTCGCTTTCGCCGGAAACGAGGGTGATCGCCTGCTCATACTGGCCGTTTTCGATGCGGGCCTGCGCGGCGTTCGTCAAGGCGCGGGTCAGCTGGGACACGGCGTCCTGATACTCGCCCACCTGACGCAGCAGGGCGACGGCGCTTTCGTATTCCCCCTGATCCATCTGCGTCATGGCGCGGTCATACAAAATCTGGTTGATGTAGCCCGAGGCGTTGCCGTAATCCGAAATGGTCTGCAGCAGGGCCAGCGCGCCTTCCTGGTCCCCATCCTCCAGCATCTGCAGGGCGGGACGGTAGACACATTCCTTCTTCGCTTCCTGCGCGGCCAGCAGATCAGGCGCTTTGTCGAAGTATTCCACGGCCCGGGCGTATTCGCCTTCAGCCATCAGCGAAGCGCCAATATAATAGTTGCATTGCATCAGCAAAGCGCGGGAATCCAGGTATCCGCTGATTTTTTCCAGCATCCCGGCAGCCCGCTGATAATCGCCCTCGTTCATGGCGGTTACGGCAGGCGTATACAGGCACGCCGCGGCCCGGCGGTAAGCGTCGGAATAGTCGCCCGCGGAAAGGAAATACTCGGCGGCCGTTTCATAATCCGATTCATTGAACGCAGCGTCGCCGGCGGCGTAATATGCCCGCTGCAGCTGGATGGGAGAATCGCGGTAATCGCCCAGTTCAGTGAACGCCTCGATGGCGGTCTGCGGGTCGCCGCCGTTATTGAGCGCTTCGATAGCGGGCTGGTAGAGGCATTCCTTGGCGTTGGACTCGGAATTCTGGAAGGAGCCCAGGGACATGAATTTGTCCCGCGCTTCCGCGTATTCCTTTTTGCTCATCAGATCCAGCGCCCATTCGTATTCGGCCTGGCTGCGCCGCATCCGGGCGTTGCTGTAATTGGGCACTGTTTCGTATATTGTGATGGCGTCCGCCCAGTTGCCGGAGGCCAGCAGCTTTTCGGCGTAGATATAGCGCGCTTCCTGGGCGCGCGTGGCGCTGTCCTTGTAATCGCCCAGCGCGTCAAAGCCGTTCTGCGCGGCGCGCAGGGAGGTATAAGTGCCGCCGTTCAGGGCGTTCATCGCGGCGCGGTAATCGCATTCCAGGGCCAGATCGGCGCTGTTGCTGTAATCGGCCAGGGCAAGGAACTGCTCCTTGGCGGAATCGAACTGGCCGTTTTCAAGGGTACGGTTCGCCTGGTAGTAGCGGTAATAGGGGATGCCGTGGAAATAAACGGCGTAGAACAGGCCGATCACCAGCAGGATGGACAGGAGCGTAGACAGAATGATCCGGCGGCGGCGGCGCAGACGGCGCTGGCGCGCTTCGCGGACGGCGTTCTGGCGGCGCTGTTCCTCGCGCTGGCGGCGCTGCTCATCCTCGATGGCGGACTGGCGCTGGAACAGAACGCTTTCGATGGCGGCTTCGTTCAGCTTGGTGAAGATGGCGTGCCTGTCGCGGCGGCAGCGGCGGCAGGTATCCTCCCGGGCGGAGTTTGCGCGGCCGCAGACGCATACCCACACCGCGCCCTGATCGCTGGGATAGCTGGCCGCGTCGAGCCCCGCCATTTCCTGCATCACCTGCAGCTGCGGGCCGCTGAGCAGGGGAGAAGGCCGGTATTCCAATGGCTCGGCCAGTCCCTTGCGCCAGACCGTGTTGTCGTCGAACCAAACTTTTTCGATAATTACTTCCAGATCCTGAGCATCTTCCGCTTCCTCCACTTCGAGGGAAGCTTCAAACACGTGCCGTCCGGGGCCGTCGATTCCCTGCAGGCGCTCCACATGGCGGGCGTACTGCTCGCCTTCGGCATCGTAACAATGTACGCACACCTGGATGCTGCGCACGTCTTTGTCGCTCAGGTTAAAAATCTGCATGGTCAATACAGGATCGTCCGGCGACGGGATCCTGCAATGCCACAGCTCAACTGGAGAAGTCAGGTCGATTCGCATAGGGAGTCATGCCTCCGGGAAAAAAGATTCAGGCAGACGCGAGGGTGGAGATTTCAGAAAATATCATCAATAAGCTTTCCGTTTTCCAGGCGCGCGCAAAAGCGGCATATCTGAACCGGAATTCAGAAAGAAAACGAAATGAAACATCTTAATCATTCAGCTCGGTCACGCCCTCGGGCTTGACCAGAGCGTAGAGCAGACGGGCTTTGGGGGCGGGTTCATTCGTAAAGGTGAGGGCGTCCAGGATGCGCTGTTCGGTCTCTGTCGCATTCTGTTCGCTGGCAGCGTGGAGCGTGCAAACCGTATCTCCGGCATTCACGAAATCGCCGATGCGCTTTTCCATCACGAAACCCACGGCGGGATCAATTGTATCTTCCTTGCTCACGCGGCCCGCGCCCATACGCTGGGCGGCCAGGCCCAGGGCCGTGCCGTTCACGTGGGCCAGATAACCGCCTGTTTTCGCCTTCACCTGATAACGCACGGGGGCCTGGGGCAGCAGGCTTACGTCGTCGCACACCCGGCTGTCGCCGCCCTGGGCGGAAATCATTTCTTTCAGCTTCCGCAAGCCCGCGCCGCTGTCAAGCGCCGCGTTCAGCTTTTCCAGCGCTTCCGCTTCGGTCTTCGCCACGCCCGAAGCCACCAGCATCTGGCTGCCCAGGAACAGCGAAACCTTTTTGAGCGGCCCGCCTGCCCTGCCCGCTAAAATATCAATAGCTTCTTTGACTTCCAGCGCGTTTCCCACATGAGAGCCCAGCGGCTCCTCCATGCCGGAAACGACCGCGATGATATTGCGGCCTGCGTGGTGGCCGATGCTCACCATGGCTTTCGCCAGCTCAATGGACTTATCCAGCGTAGGCATGATGGCCCCGGAGCCGGCTTTCACGTCCAGCACGATGGCCTTCGCTCCGGCCGCGAACTTCTTGGAAAGGATGCTGCTCACGATCAGGGGGATGGAGTCCACTGTCGCGGTCACGTCGCGCAGGGCGTAGAGCGTCTTGTCCGCCGGGGCGAGCTGAGCGCTCTGGCCCACCACCGCGCATCCTATAGAACGCACGATGGAAACAAATTCTTCCTCCGGCAGCTCCACCTTCATGCCGGAGATGCTCTCCAGTTTATCAATCGTGCCGCCGGTGTGGCCCAGGCCGCGACCGCTCATCTTGAGCACCTTACCGCCGCAGGCCGCCACCAGGGGCGCCAGCACCAGGGTGGTGGTGTCGCCTACGCCGCCGGTGGAATGTTTGTCCACGGGCACGCCGCCCACGTCAGGATTCAGCATATCGCCCGAAGCCGCCATTTCCATGGTCAGGTCAGCAGTCTCCCGCGCGTCCATGCCATTCAGGCGGATCGCCATCAGCAGAGCGGTCAGCTGATAATTGGGAATGGAGTGATCCGCCGCGCCTTTGACAAAAAAGGCGATCTGCTCCCGGCTCAGAGCCCGTCCGCGTTTCTTGTCTTCCAGAATAGAAATAATATCCATAGCGAAGCACTCTCCCATTCACATCTTTGTATTCTGCTTCAATATATAGTATAGCATAAATCACGCCCCACGAAATAGAAATGAATCTTAATATACCTTATAAAAATCGTAACAATTTTTAAAAAATCTATTGACCTTGTAACAAAAATGTAATAGAATGTAACAGAAAGGTCGAAATTTCACTTTTTGACGTATTCCAAGGTGAACCGGTCCGAAGGCCGGGGAAACACATGTGGATGAGGTGTTGGTTGCAATGAAGCAGACACAGTTTTTCAAGCGGTTGCTTTCCGTCATGCTGCTGATCTCCATGGCGATTTCAGCGCTGCCTGTCGCGCGGGCTGAGGTGCAGCATGGGTATGTCCTCCTTCCGTCGGGAGAGAAGTCGGTGAATTTCCGCCGCGACCCGAACACCGACGATAACGCGAACTATCCGCTTGCCCGCCTTCCGGGATACTGGGTGGTGGAAATCCTGGGAACCGAGTACACGGGCTCCCAGAAGTGGTACCGCGTACGCACGAACACCGGCACAGGCGCGGGCGATCCGGAGAACATCCAGACCGGCTATGTGATGGCCGATTATATCAGGACGATGTCGACGGAAGAAGAGTCCGCCTACAGCGTGATGACCGGCAGTTACTTCCGACCCGGCGAGAACATGAGCAATCCCCAAAGGCCGAGCAACTGGGTTGCCGGCGAACACGCCTATGTGCTTATTCCCGGCACCAGCGATTCCCGGGAGGTCAATTTCCGCCGCGAACCGAACACGGATGACAACGTGAACTATCCCATCGCCCGGCTCCCGGAATACTGGGTGGTGGAGATTCTGGGGAGCGAATCCAGGGGCGGCCAGCAGTGGTATCATGTGCAGACGAATATCGGCGTGGGCGCAAACGATCCCGTCAATTATCAGACGGGCTACGTGATGGCGACATTTATCAAGATCATGACCGCCGAAGAGGAAGCGGTTTACAGCGCAACGCTGGGCAATTACTTCCGTCCCGATTCCAACTATCTGGCCGAAAACAGCATGCGCTCCGACTTTGATCCGAACACGGACGTAACGGAAACCATCCCCTGGATCATTCCTACCGGCACCGTGCTGGGCTATGTATACATCATCAACGGCGATGCCGTGATTTACAATGAACCCAGCGGAACGCCGATCGGCTTTTCCGTTCCCAACGGCACACTGGTGCCTTACTATGAAGTGGTTCCCTTTGCCACAAAGGACGCCTACGAATGGCTGCGGATTGCGTATCAGGGAAATGAAGGCTATATCCGCGAAGGGTTTTACAAGGTCGCCGGCCAGACCAGCGCGGGCGCTTCCCAGCCCTCAACGAACACGGGTACGGCCGTCACGGGCACAACCGGTACAAATACCGGCGTCATTGGCACCGTGCCTCAGCCTACCGCTTACACCGCTCCGACGCTTGTCAGGGGCCAGACCCTGGGCATGGTCACGCAGGACAACGTGTTCTTCCGCAAGGATATGTCCACGGCGGGCGATTTCTGGGCCCGGCTGCCCTACGGCTGGACGATGACCGTCATGGACGTGCAGACGAAAGGCAAGATCACCTGGTACAAGGTCAAGGGCGGCACGCCCCAGAACCCTGATCGAACCTATGTCGGCTACATCCACGGCGATTATTTCATCCTGATCAATTCCACCGTGACGCCCACCCCCGCTCCCTGGTATGTGCCCACCGGCGTGCCCACTGCGGCCCCGACCGCCGTGCCCCAGGGCAATTCCAGATACGGCCTGGTGCTGGTGGACGGCGTGAACATGCGCCAGACGCCCGGCGGCGCTACGGTTGCCGCGCTGCGGGCAAACACCGTGGTCATCATCTATTCCCGCCCCGCGAACAATACTGCCAACGACTGGTATTATGTGAAGCACGAAGGCGTGATGGGCTATCTGCCCGCCACGTCCCTGCGGGTGCTGAACACCTATGAACTGCCCAACTACACGCTGCCTGACGGCACGGTGGTCACCGCGTCCCCCACGCCCGAGGTTACGCCTGCCGGCGTGAAGGGGTATGTGAAGCTGATCAGGGACAAGGTGAACATCCGCAAGGCCCCGGACGGCGAGATTCTCACCGTCACCGACCAGTCCAAGCTGCCCGTCGGAATGGTGATGCCGTATTATGAAGGCCCCAGCGAAGTGATCAATGGCTTCACCTGGGTCAAGGTGACCAACGGCACCATCACCGGCTATATCCGCAACGACTGCTACAGCTACTGCGACGCGCAGGGCAACATCATCGCAGCGCCCACGCAGGCGATCGTCACCGCAACGCCCGTCGTGCCCGGCAGCCAGGGTTATATCAAGCTGATCAAAGGCGGCGTGAACCTTCGCTCCGCTCCCGCCGGCGAAACCGTCGCCCAGCTGGCGAAGGATACCGTGCTTCCTTACTTCAACGTCACCACAACGACCGCCGCCTCGCTGGAAACCTGGTATGAGGTGTACTGGGCCGAGAAAGGCATTTTCGGCTTCATTCTGAGCACAATGGCCCAGCAGTGCGACGCGCAGGGCAACATCATTTCGCCTGTGCTGCCCACCTCCAATCCCGGTACCAACGTGGGCTATGTGGCCACCAGCGTATCCGGCGTGTGGCTGCGCGCCACGCCCTACGCCGACGGCGATATCGTCGGCCAGGTGAAGCAGAAGTACACCGTACTGCCCCAGATCGGGCCTGTGGTCAAGAACGGCTACGACTGGTATCCCGTGCAGACCGAGGACGGCAAGCGGGGCTACCTGCGCGGCGACTGCGTGTTCGCCCTGGCGCAGTGGCAGCTGGCGGAATACCAGCTGACCGGCAAGGTGCCCACGCCCTCGCCCGGCCCTGCCACGCCGCGGCCCGGCAACAGCAGCTATATCATCACCACCATGGACAAGGTGTACATCCGTCAGACGCCAAGCACCAAGGCGACGGCCATCGGTCAGGTTTCGCTTGGCAGCATCATGAAGTATACCGCCACCCAGACCATCGGCAAAGGCACCGCCAATGAAGTGACCTGGTATCAGGTGACTTACGCCGGCCAGGTCGGCTGGATGCACGGCAGCTTCGTCCGTATCCTGAGCAACGCGGAATACGACAGTATGAACGCCACGCCCACCCCGCAGCCAGGCACCACTGCCGTTCCCACCACCGCGCCGAACCTGGAGAACCTGAGCGATATGGCGTTCACGACCATGGACAAGGTGAACATCCGCGCCAGCGCTTCCATGAGCGGCCGGGACATCTACATGGTGGACAAGGCCAACACCGAAGTGACTTATCTGGGCAAGTACACAGTGCCCGATCCGCTGAAAAACAATAACTATTACTGGTTCAATATCCGCTACGGCAACGTGACCGGCTGGATCCGCGGCGACTGCATCTACGTGCTGACCGAAGAAGAAAAGGCCCAGCGGAAGACCCCGACCGTCGTGACCGCTCCGCCGGAAGGATACAGGACCCTGTCTCTGAATTCCACCGGCGATGAGGTGTACTCCCTGCAGTACAGGCTGTATCAGTTGGGCTATCTGGCGAGAGACCAGGTCAACGGCACATATCTTGCGACTACGCAGGCAGCAGTGCGCGCGTTCCAGCAGGCATCAGGGCTGACCGCCGATGGCATCGCCGGACCGCTGACCCAGCAGGTACTGTATGGCGCCTCCTCCTCCAGAGTGACCCCCGCGCCCAATAACAACGGCGGCATCAACGGCCAGTATGTGGCCGGTTCCTCCACCACCGTGGTGCTCTACCCCGTGGAAAAGAGCGACTGGTTCGACGGCGATATTCAGGAAGTGTGGCCCAACGGCTCCGTGGCCATCCTGACCGACGTGTACACCGGCATCTCCTTCAAGGCGCAGCGCCTCTACGGCGGCAACCACGCCGACTGCGAGCCTGTGGACACCGCCGACACCGCGGCCATCTGCGCCATCTACGGAGTGAACAGGCCCCAGGAGATCGAGGACCGCGAGCAGGAACTGCAGTCCTACCGCCGCCGTCCCACCTGGGTCACCGTGGGCGGGCGCACATTCTGCGCTTCCGTGTACGGCATCCCCCACAACTATTCCGGCGACCGCATTGCCAACAACGGCTATACCGGCCAGTTCTGCGTCCACTTCACCAACAGCAGGACACATACCAGCAATATTGTGGACCCGGACGCCAGCTATAACAACTACTTCGGAGCCCAGAGCGCGATCCAGTATGCGTATGAGCACTCGATCAGCGGCTGGAAATAATCAATACAAATGAACGATGTGATGATCATCGGCGGTGGCGCGGCGGGATTGACCGCCGCGCTTTCCGCATCAAAGCAGGGCGCAAAAACGGTCGTGCTCGAAGCCGCTCCGCGCGTCGGCAGAAAAATATTGGCATCCGGCAATGGCCGGTGCAATCTTGCCAACGCAAGCGCATTGCGTTACAATGGAGATACCGCCCTCGCAGAAGCGGTGCTGACGGCATGCCCGGTGGAAAGGGTACTCCGCTTTTTCCGCGGGCTGGGCCTCATGACCGTGGAGGAAGCGGGCGGCAGGATCTATCCCGCCTGCGGCCAGGCGGCCGCCGTATTGGACGTGCTGCGGCTGGCGCTGGAGCGGCAGGGCGTTGACCTGATCTGCGAAGCGCCGGTCACGAAGCTCGAAAAGACAAAGGCCGGTTTCCGGGTTCTTACGCCGCGGGGAGTCTTTGAAGCCCGCTCTGTGGTCGCCGCGTTCGGCGGCATGGCGGGCGGAAAGCTGGGTCATGACGGCGGGGCATATCGGCTGCTGACCGATCTGGGCCATACCCTCGTTCCACCCCGGCCCGCGCTGTCGGCGCTGGTGACGGAGAAGAAAGCGGTAAAGGGTCTGAGCGGCCTGCGCCTGCCCGCGAAGCTGACGCTATGCGACGGGACAAAGCCCATAGAGGCTGACCAGGGTGAAGCGCTGTTCACCGATTACGGTGTCAGCGGCGTATGCGCCATGCAGCTTTCCAGGACTGCCGGTAAGCTGCTGAGCACCGGGAAAAGCCCGATGCTGTACCTGGACTTCTCCCCCATGCTCGGCCTGACCCCGCGGATTTATGACCGGGTGGAAGCGGGCGATCCCTTTATCAATGTTCCCCTGCTGCTGTCATGCCTGAAGGAGCGGCAGCATACCCTGCCTAAAGAGGCGCTGCTCACCGGCCTTGCCCCGCGCCTGCTGGCCGAACGCCTGAAAGGCCTGCCACTGCCCGAAATGGCGAAAGCCCTGGCCGCGTTCCCCGCGCCTGTCATCGGGGTGCGGGGCATGGAAAACGCCCAGGTCACGGCAGGCGGCATCCGGGGAGATGAGTTCGACCCAAAGACCTTGCAGTCCCGCCTCTGCCCCGGCCTGTTCGCAGCCGGGGAAGCGCTGGACGTGGACGGCGATTGCGGCGGCTATAACCTGCAATTCGCTTTCGCTTCCGGATTGATTGCGGGGGAAAATGCGGGAAATTAATAATTCGTAATGGTTTTGACTTCCGAAATTATAACAATTCTCAGAATGAACAACACACAATCCGGCTTTTAGATCCCTCCACTACGTTTCGCTCTCGCTTCACTTCGGTCGGGATGACAGAGAGGATTGGGGGTTCAAAAGTTTGATTCGTATACCGTAACTTTTACCAATGTTTTCCCTCTGTCATCCCGACCGGAACGGAGCGAGAGCGGAGTGGAGCGGAGGGATCTGATAACAGGTCATTGTGTTGCTAATTTAGGAATTGCAATAATTACGCATTACGAATTGCACATTAAAAAACAGGAGGTTTCACCATGCCTGAACAGTTCGTCAACATCAAGCCCGGCACGCTGCTGGCCCCGGTGCCGGCGGTGATGGTTTCCTGCGCTTTGCCGGGGCAGAAGCCCAACATCGTCACCATCGCCTGGGCGGGCACGGTCAACTCCGAGCCGCCCATGTGCTCCGTCTCCGTGCGCAAGGAACGCCATTCCCACCCCATCATCCGTCAGTCCGGGGAGTTTATCATCAACCTCTGCGGCGAAGACCAACTGAAAGACCTGGACTATTGCGGCGTGAAATCCGGCCGGGATGTGGATAAGTTCGCGGAGCGGCATTTAACGCCCGTCCCCGTCCCCAGCTTCACCGCCCCCGCCGTGGGCGAATGTCCCCTGTATCTGGCCTGCCGGGTCACGAATGTACTGGAATTGGGCAGTCACGACATGTTCATCGGCACCATCGAGCAGGTGGGCGTAAACCCCGCCCTCATGGACGAGGCGGGCCGCATTGATTTCAGCAAGGCCAAGCTGGTGGCCTACAACCACGGGAATTATTACGCCCTGGGCCAGGCCCTCGGCTTCTTCGGTTATTCCGTCGCCGCGCCGGATGTGCTCAAGCGCCGAATGAAGGAGCTGAAATAAGGAATGCCGATCAATAAAATCATGGCCGTTCTGCTGACCCTTTTGCTGACAGCCAGCGCAGGAGGATTTCAGGCCTCGATGATGGAAAAGGTACTGCCTGGCCGCTGGATGCTGTATGCCGGCGGCGGCGCGGAAATCTGGGATTTTCACGCGGACGGAACCTGCGTCAGTACATCGTACACCGGAAGCAGCGAAACACACACCTGGCATGTGGAAGCCGCCACGGAAGAGGATTTAAAAATCCTATGGGCTCAGCCCAAAATGATTCTGGTGATTGATGAAACGGCGCGGTATGGCCTGCACCTGGATTGGGATCAAGTGGATGCAACGCTGGCCATATTGGGCGGCGGCCTCATCACAGAGGATGAAAAGGCGCTAACCGCAGCTCTGCCCCTGTGTATCAGTATTACATTTGATATTGGCGGCGGCGGTTACGTACGCATGAAGGACGAGTAAAACCATCTCACGGAGGGAACAAACGTGTACCAAGCCCTGTACCGCGTCTGGCGGCCCAAGACCTTTTCCGACATGGTGGGCCAGGAGGCCATCGTGCGCACGCTACGGAACCAGGTGAACACGGGGCGCATTGCCCACGCCTACCTGTTCTGCGGCAGCCGCGGCACGGGCAAAACCAGCGCCGCCCGCATTCTTACGAAGGCCATCAACTGCTTGAGTCCCCAGAACGGCGACCCCTGCGGGGAGTGCGAATCCTGCAAAACCATCGAATCCGGCGCGTCCTTCGACGTGTACGAAATGGACGCGGCCAGCAACAGCCGGGTGGAGGAAATCCGTGAGCTGCTGGAAAAGGTGGACTACCCGCCCCAGTTCGGCAGGTACAAGGTGTACATCATCGACGAAGTCCACATGCTCTCCAACGCAGCCTTCAACGCCCTGCTGAAAACACTGGAGGAGCCGCCGGAATACATGGTGTTCATCCTGGCCACCACCGAGCCGCAGAAGCTCCCCTCCACCATCCTCTCCCGCTGCCAGCGGTACGACTTCGGGCGCTATTCAGAAGACCAGATCGCCAGGCATTTGGAACACGTGGTCACGGAAAGCGGCGAGCAGGCCGAGCCGGAAGCCCTGAACCTGATCGCCCGCGCCGCCGAGGGCGGGATGCGCGACGCGCTGTCCATCCTGGATATGTGCATGGGCGGGGGCGAAGTCATCACGGAAGAGCATGTCCGCGCGGCCCTGGGCACTGCGGACCGCGCCTTTCTCTTTTCCTTCGCCGACACCCTGGCCCACCGGGATGGGAGCGAGGCCCTGCGCCTGATCGAACAGCTCATGCGCGGGGGCCGGGACGTGCAGGTGTTTTTGAAGGATGTGTCCGCACACCTGCGGCTGCTGATGGCCGCCATGCTCTGCGGCCCAGGCGAAGCCCTGCCGGGAGCCAGCGGGGAGAATATGCGCCGCTATGCCGACCAGGCCAAGCAGTTCTCCCAGCAGCGTTTGCTGCGAGTGCTGGATTTATGTATGCGCGCCGAGGCCGACACCCGCTGGGCGGCGTCCGCGCGGTCCGTGCTGGAGGTTTTCGCCCTCCGCGCCTGCGACCAGCCCGAGGAAAAGGACATCGAAGCCCTGCTGGAGCGGGTGACGGAGCTGGAACACGAGCTGGCGGCGCTGAAAGCAGACGGCGTCCGCGTCGCTGCCGCGCCAGCGGAAAAAGGCGGACAAGCCTCCCCCAGGCCCGCCGCGTCCAACCCCGCGCCCATCACCGAAACACCGGTGCCAGATGGCAGCAAAGCGCCCAAGGACGTGTGGAACGACGCGCTGAAAACGCTCAAAAAAACAGAGCCTTCTATCTATGGCCCGCTGTCCCGCGCCAAATACGGCGGTTATCAGGACGGCACCTACAGGGCGCTGTTCCTGCCGGGAGAAGAAATCTTCCAGAACATGCTGTCCAACGAAAAACACAGGGCCAAGATCGAAGCGGCGCTCAACCAAAGCGGCGGGCTGAACGCGAGGTTCGAGGCCGCTTCCCAGCTTCCCCCGCCCGATCCGGACGCGGGCAAGCGCCAGGATAAGAACGTATCCTCCCTCATCGACATGTTCGGGCGGGACAAGGTGCAGATTGATGAGTGAGTGAGGGATTAGGGTTTACACGATGTCTGATTCTTTGCTGTCTTCCAAATTCTAATTCCCTAATGCCTAATCCCTCATCCCCAATCCCTAAATAAGGAGCGTGCTATGAATTCCAACCGCGGTCAATACAATGACTCTCCTTTATACAATATGAAAAACAAGCGGGGAGAGCGCAAAAAGCCCGCGCAGCAGCCTCAGAATCAGGGGCAGGGCTGGGCCCAGACTCGGACACCGGAAGAGGGCGAGGCGCAGGGGATGAAGCGCCACGTATTCCTGTCGGTGCTGCTGTCCTTTTTGCTGCCCGCGCTGTTTGTGGTGTCGCTGATCATTCCCAGCAACGAACTGCGCTGGGCGTTTCTGGCCGTCACGGCGCTGGCGGTGCTGGCCATGTGGGTTTTAGGCGCGTTCGTGCGCAGCGCGCGAAACACGCTGACCGTGATCCACGTGGCCATGGCCCTTGTGATCGGCCTGGCGCTGTTCATCAACCAGCAGTCGCCCGAGGCGCTTCGGGCCGTTGCTACGCGCAACCCGCCTTCCGCCGTACAGCAGCCGCTGATGGACGCTATGCCAACCGAAGCCCCAGCGCCTACCACCGATCCCGCCTCCCTCATTTCCGATGCGCAGAAGCGGGTGGAAGCTTTCTTTGAAGCGTGGAAAAAGAATCAGATCCAGGAAATTCTGAAGTACTGCAGCCCCCTCTGGATTAACAACACAAGCTCGCCTACCACCGTGCTGTTTCAGAACCTGAGCGGCAATATCCCTATTGATTACGCAGCGGAAAACATCGGCGGAAGCGACGGCGGCAATAACCGCGTACTCACCTACCGCGCCTATTTCCAGGACGGCAGCGAAACCGTGGCGCGGCGGATGAATATACGCATGGTGAAAATCAACGACGTGTGGTATGTCGATCCCAACTCCCTCGACATGGTGCCAATCAACGAGGCCGCCGAACAGCAGGCGTCCGTCCAGAACTCTATGGTGATCAATACCACCAAAGCGCCGACAGTGACGGTAGACCCCAACGCGCCGAAAGTCGTCGTATATTACAACAAAGCCGGCAAGGGAAAGTATTACCACACCAGCAAAATCCCCAGCTGCGTGGATTCCCAGTGGTGGCCGCTCGAGGAGCTTTCCTATGACCTGCTCAACAGCCAGGAATACAAAAACCTGCTGCCCTGCCAGAAGTGCGGCGCGCCGGCGCGGCCAAGCGTTACACAGTAACTATTCCGTCAAGCCGGCGGCATAGGCCGCCATGCGGCAGATGCAAGCCAGATGACAGTATTTCACCTGCGCGCCCAGACGGGTCAGGTTCGGCGCGACGCTTGCAGCGTTCAGGCTTTGGACGCAGTCGGACAGGATCTCCTCCAGGCTGAGGACGGCCGGATGCGCGGAAGCGCCGAACCGGGACTTGAGCCGTTCTTTTAGCGCGGCAAGCGTATCCTGCTCCGATTTCAGCGCGGCCAGCGCTTCACGGGCATCCGTTTCCTGCCGATCCAGGGAAAGGGACAGCTGATACAGGTGATCGCACAGTTTCTCCACCGCTGAAAAAGCATCGCTGAGGGCGGTCAGCTGGCCCTTCTGCCCGGAGAGCCGCAGCGTGACTTCTGGGGATACAATCTCCACCACCTCGGCATCCAGGCCATGGCGGGTTTTGAGCCGTGTCATCACCGTCTGGGCGTCTGTCCGGGAGGCATAGGCCGCAGCCAGCACCCGGCAGCCATCCTTCTGGAAGACGTAACCTCCCGCGCCCCGCGCACGTAGGCTCTCCGCTTCCTGACGGGCAATCGCCGCGCCCTCATACACGCCCGTCTGGAGGGCATACCAGCTTTGGCTGCTGAGGGTGATTGTCCGTTCGTCCGGCTGAGTCTCTTCCGGCGGCAGGGTAGGAGCGGGCGCGGCTTCAATCAGCGCCAGAGGCTTTTGAGCGCCGCCATGCAGGTACGTTGCTGCAGCAAACCCCAGACCGACGCCGACAATCACCAGCAGAAGCCGCTGCGCTTTGTATCCGCGTACCTTGTACCGCCTTGTCGCCAGCCGTCCCGCCCTCACCCGCATCACCGCCCTTTCGGGAAAATATATGCGGGAGGGGATGGAAATAGCACTTTTAGGGATGAGGGACGAGGGAACCCTCTCAGGCGCTTCACGCCAGCTCCCCCAAAGGGGGAGCCAAGTAATAACCTCTCCCTCTGGGAGAGGCGCCGACGAAGGAGGCGGAGAGGGCACTACTACCTATTACCTTTTGCCTAATCCCTATTCCCTAATCCCTTTAATAACAGGAGGAACGTATGCGTTACCACATTGACACCATCCCGGTCTGGGACGCCGTGAAGCAGCAGGGCGAATGTCCCCTGTGCGCGCTGCGCCGCCGGAACGAACTGATCGACGTGGAGCGGTTTTTAGGCGCGTCGGTGATGGAGCCGGACACCCGCATCCAGGTGAACGACATCGGCTTCTGCGCCCATCACCAGGTATTGCTCTATGAGCAGAAGAACCGCCTGGGCCACGCGCTGATGATGCACACCCATCTAAAGGAAACCATCCGCAAATTGCAGCCCATCCTGGATGAGGCCGCCTCCGCTGGGGACAAGAGCGCCAAGACCCCCGCGCTCAAACGGATGCTGGGCAAGAGCGAGGGAAAAGAAGGCCTGCAGGCGGCAGCCGCGAAGGTGCGCGCTATGAGCCAAAGCTGCATCCTGTGCGACACCATTGAGGAAAACACCCGGCGCTACGCATACACCCTGCTGCACCTGTACAAAAACGACCCTGCCTTCCGCAGGGAGTTCGCCGCGTCCCGGGGCGTTTGCCTGCCGGATATGGCCATGCTGCTGGAAATGGCGGAGGAAGCGCTCAGCGGCGACACGCTGCGGGATTTCCTGAAAGACTTGAAGGAGACCACGCAGAGAAGCATGGACAAGCTGGAAAAGGACATCGAAGGCTTCACCCTGAAATTCGATTACCGCAACGCCGACAAGCCCTGGGGCGACAGCCGGGGGTCGCTGGAGCGGACGATCAACAAGCTGCAGGGCTGGTGCCTGGGAGAGGAGCCGAACCCCAAATGATCCGGAATCGTAAAAAGTCCGCGCTTCTTCTGCTGATTCTTTGCGCTCTGTGCCTGTCGGCCTGCGCCATTTCCCCGCCCGATTCGCTCAAGCGCGGCGGGGTGGACAGCCACAGCCTGATCAGCGCAAGCACGGCGGAGCTGGCCCCGGATGAAAAGCAGATCGCCCTGTATTTCCGTTTTCAGGATTCCTCCTTCCTGGCCGCGGAGCCGCGGACTGTGGTCGTGCAGCGGAATGAAAACCTGGAAAAGGCCATCGTGCGGGCGCTGATCAGCGGCCCGCTGAACACGGAGCTCACGCCCCTTTTCCCCATGGGAAGCGAAGTGGTGGACGCAGCGACGCAGGACGGCACGCTGTTCATCACCATGAACGAAGGTTTTTTAGGCCGCTATTCCGACGAACCGGGCGACGCCGCTTCGGGCTATTGGAAAACGGAAGGGCCGGCGCGCCGTCAGCTCTGCCTGGACGCGCTGGCTGCCACGCTGACCGAGGCCGGGCTGTGCGACCGGGTACAGGTGATGGTGCAGCGGAATTCGGGCCAGGCAGTGAGCATGCGGCTGCAGGCCGGGTTCCTGAACCGCAGCGGAGATCCGGCTTTGCTGCCCCCTGCCGTGCGGGATGAAAGCGTGCTGCTCACGCCGCACAACACTGCGGAATGCGTGCTGAACGCCTGGCTCCGGCAGGATTGGGACACGCTGTCCCTGTTCTGCGCGCACGCGCCGGGCGAGCAGAGTTTATTTGAAGCGTTCGAAGCCGCGGGCGTGCTGGTAGGCTATGATCTGTCTTCCGGCAGCGTGGCGTATGACGGGCAGCGCGCCGTGCTGACGGCTGACCTGACCCTTCGGGGACAGGCCAAAGACGCTGAAATCACCGGTTATCCGCTGCATCTGATCCGGGAGGAGGGCCTTTGGAAAATGGATTATCAGGCCCTGCTTTCCATGATGCAGGCGAAAGAATGACAAATGGAAGAGGATGGAAACGATGAACCATCGCCTGAGCGGTTTTCTGTGCCTGCTGTGCGTGTGCGCGCTGCTGACCGGCTGTCAGAGCCAGGGGAGCGTAGCAGCAGTGCAGGTGACGCTGCCCCCCGTGGCGCTGAAGGGAAACGCGCCGACAACCGACGCTGAGAAAGCGTATGAGCAGACGGTGATGATGTATCTGCCTTCGCTGGACGGCACCCGGCTGCTGACAGTGCCCCAGCGGGTGGCGGTGCCGGCAGGCCAGCACATGGCAAAAATGCTGTGCGAAGTGCTGCTGGCCTATCCGGCCACGGAAACCACCGCCGCCGTCGGCGCGGGCATTCAGCTGTCACTGGCGGGAAAGGACGCCGTGGAGGTGTCCGGCACCGTCGCTACAGTGAATTTAGACGCTTCCGCGCTGGCCCTGTCGAGCGAACAGTTTTTCACAGTCAGTCAGGCATTGGCGAATACGCTGTGCCAGTTTGGGGACATACAGTACGTGAACGTGCTCATCAACAGCGTCCAGACGGGACTGAACAGGGAGGGCACGCTGCCCGCGGGCTGCTATCAGATGAACATGCGGGAAGACCTCGCCGCGCTCTGGTCCCGCGCGTCCGCGCCTGTTTCCCAGACCCGGCGGGCTTACACCGCTTCCCTGTATTATCCCGCGCCGTCAGGCAAGGGCATTTTGTGCGAGGCGCGCACATTCGCGTTCGTTTCCATGGATATCGCGTCTTTGTCGCAGACGCTGCTCGATGCCCTCTCTACGGATGCGGTCAGCCTGCCCCGGATGCCCCGGTGCCCGGATTTCAGGGGATTGCTTGCCGACACGCCGGGTGTGGAGGAGATCAACGGCCGCCGCGTGCTGTCTCTCCGTTTCCAGGACACGATGAACACCGCTCTGATCGATGCGGGCATCACCCGTTCCGTGATGATGGCGTCGCTCACCTACACGTTCACATCCTTCCTGCCGGGCATTGAAGGCCTGGAAGTTTACATCGGCGATGAGAGGATCTCATCCCTCACGCCTTCTGGCGTATACCGCCGCGTCGGCGAAACCATGACGTTCACGGACGGCGTGATGACCCGCCGGGATTTTGAAGGCTTTTTACTGGCGGAATGCCCGCTGTTTTTCCTCGATGAGGCCGGGCGGCTGAACCGGGTTCTGCGGCCCATTCCCTGCGGCGACATCTTCAACGCGCGGGCGGTTTACCGGCAGATGCTGGAAGGCCCGCAGGGCTATGACAGCAAAACCGGCCTGCTGCCCGTGCTGCCGAACGGCCTGACAGCCGATGACCTGCTGGGCGTTTCTTATGACGGCAGCGTGCTGCTGGTCAATTTTTCACGGCAGCTGGTGACTGTGACGGAAGAGATGGAAGGAAAAGCCGTGGAAAGCATGATATATGGCCTGGTAAACACCCTGTGCAGCCTGCCGGGCGTCAGGCGCGTGGCCATTTTTGTTGAAGGCCAGCAGCCGGAAAACCTGGGCGGCACGGTCTATCTGCCGGGAGATTTCATGCCAAGTCTGAACGTGCAGGAATGAGGTTTATTGACACTGTTGCTGTTTTGTGCTAAAGTGTTGGCGCTCAAGGCGAAGAGCCGGAAAACGAACGCTGCATCGGTTCTGCCGCAGAGCGCCGCAATGGAAAGGATGGTCTCTTTGGAAAACGCACAGAAAAAAACGCTATGGCTTCGGATCAGAGAAAACACGCTTTCGTTTATGGAATCGGTGAAAAGCGGGCCTGATTTTCCGTATATTATTCTCGTCATCTGCTATGTCTTTTCCGAATACGTAAACCGAATCTATTGGACAGGCGATTTATTCTCTTCCAGCCGCCTCAACTTCTTCAATTATATTGTGCTGCTCGGTTCCGGCGTTTATCTCTGTTATAAAGCCGCGATGTGGAAAAAGCTGAGGAACATGCCGCTGCTTCTGGTTCCGGTGATCCTGGCGGTGGGCTGCCTGTGCGGGTATTTCCTGATGTTTCTGGATCAGGACTGGAAGAACCATAAAATTGTGTTCACGGTCATCATCGACTGTTTTCTGTGTCTGATGGCGTATGGGAAAAATTTTAAAAAGCTGCTTCGCTTCCTTCTTTTTGTTCCCATCACGATCCTGCTGATCGCCGGGCTCGGATTGCTGGCAGGCTTTACCCAGGATTTCTCAAAGGTCGGCGACCAATACTCCTCCACTTCTCTGGGCATCATCTATCCGAATACATGGGGGTATATCGCTTTTCAGGCAATGCTGGCGGGCTGGTACGTGTACCTGCGTAAAAAGCCACTTTTGACTTTCGCCATGTTCTGGCCGATCGGGGTATTTATGTATTTTGTGATCGGATGCAGGACCATCGCCTTCCTCTCCCTGGCGTTCCCGATGATCACGCTGCTGACATCATGGATGGAGAAGCGGGAGCAGAGGCCGGAGAAACTTCCCCGGAAAAAACCCGGACTCATCTCATGGTTCGCCATTGCGCTGCCTGTTCTTTGCTGTTTGGGTTCAGTCGTTCTCAGCCTGAATAAAGAATGGGTCGCGATGACTTTCTACAATACGCCGCTGCATTCTACGGCGATGAGGTTCGTACAGGGCGGCCTTGCGCTGGACTATTTCGGGTTTTCGCTGTTCGGCCGTCCGATGCGGATTGCGACCCAGATCTATCTGGACAAATCGACCGGCGTCGTGGAGCATCTGTACGTGATGGACAACGCTTACATTTCCTTTATGATCACAAAGGGGGTTCTGTGGGTCGCCTGCTGCCTCGCGTGGCTGATATTCGGCCAATGGAGAGGATGGAAAAACAGGGATTACAGCATGCTGCTTATTGCCAGCTTCATGGTGTTTTTCGCGGTCATGGAGCGGCCTGGCATGGAGGTGTGGTACAACTTCGCGCTGCTTTATCCGCTGGCCTCCATTGCGGAACCGATCATTAAGCGGACGGCAAAAAAAGAGAAGAAGTCCGCAGAGTGATTCAATAAGAAAGGGAGGTGAACGGAATGAGCCAGGACATTACAAAATATGTTGACCAGGTGGTCAAAAAGCTGACCGGCAACAACAGCCTGATCGAGCAGTTCAAAAAGAATCCTGTCAAAATCGTGACGGATATCCTGGGCATCAAGCTGGACGATCAGCTGATCCAGGCGGTCATAAAGGCCGTGCAGGGCAAGCTGAACATCGCAGACGTGGCCAAGAACGCGGGCGGCATCCTGGGCAAGCTCAAGTCTTTGTTCGGGAAGTAAAACACATCAAAACAGGGCAGGGAGTTCATCCCTGCCCTCCGTCTATCCTGGAACAGGAGGAAACGCGTATGGAACTGTTTGACCTGTATACCGCCGAGCGAGAGAAAACCGGAAAAACAATGGTGCGCGGCGAACGAACGCCGGACGGTTATTACCGGCTGGTCGTTCACGTCTGTATATTCAACGAAAAAGGCCAGATGCTGATTCAGCAGCGCCAGCCGTTCAAAAGCGGCTGGTCAAACCTGTGGGACATCAGCGTGGGCGGATCAGCCGTCGCCGGGGATAACAGCCAGAGCGCCGCGGAGCGCGAAACCCGCGAGGAGCTTGGGCTGTCCATTGATCTGTCCGGCGCGCGACCGTCGCTTACGATTCATTGGGAAAACGGATTTGACGATTATTACCTGGTGAACCAGACCCCCAATCTTGATTCCCTGCGTCTGCAATACGAGGAAGTGCAGCGGGTTCGCTGGGCGGATCAGGAAGAGATCCTGCGCATGATCGACGGCGGCACTTTCATTCCGTATGAAAAAAGCCTGATCGAGCTGCTGTTTTTCCGCAGAAATCACCGCAGCGCGCATACCCATGAGGATAACACGGTGAAGTATTCGTGATGATCCATACAAGAAAAAAGGCAGGAAGTAGGAGGTTTTTCTTGTCAAAACTTCATTATTGCTTCGGCGGCTTCCTGGACAGCAGGATCGTCCACAATCCCGGCAGCATGGACAGCAGCACAGCGGCGGCGGTGAGCATCCCATAGAAGACCGAGCGCAGCCAGTCCGGGGCCTTTTCGGTGAGGTACAGCGGCAGCAGAGTTTCCGACAGAACGTCATATTGCCGCCAGGCCAGCAGACCAATCAGCAGCGGCAGCAGCACGATCAGCAGGCCGCCCACCAGCTTGCCGAAAATGGACCCGCCCCTGCGGGGACGGTCATACATTTCTTCATCGTCATAATACTCCTCATTTTCCCGGCCCGGATTCTGCGCGGCCGCGCGGGCAGAAGCGGCAGTCCGCACGTCGGGAACAGGAGAGGAAGCGGCGTTTGCCGTCTGCGCCGGGACGACGTTCGGCGATGCCACCGCCGTATGCGCCTGCGGCGCGGAGCCAAAACGGCGCACAGGCCGGGGCGTGCCGCAGGAGGGGCAGGCGGCCATGGAATCCTGGTTTTCAGAATGACAGCGCTGACATACCCACATGAGCTTTCAACCTTCTCTTTCAGTAAAATAAAACAAAACAAATTTCGTCATTCCGCTCCGCTTTTCCTGCAAAATAAAAAAGATTTTGCTTGAAGAATCAAGAAGTCTTTGACACAAAGCGCCACAGTATTATATAATAAAACCAACTGGAACCCGGATGGGTTTTCGGATTCTGCATCAGGAGGAACTATATTATGCGCAATCGTATCTTTGCCGCGCTGACCGCGCTGGTGATGCTGCTGTCCCTTGTTCCCGCCGCGATGGCAGTCACCGTGGAAGTGACCGCCGTAACAGGCGTCGGCACGGCGAAAGGCTTTGGCGGCGACGTGACCGTCGCCATCACGCTGGTGGACGGTGAAATCGCCTATGTGGAAATGACGGGCGACGGCGAAACCGCGGGCATCGGCGGCAACATCATCAGCGAATGGCCGGAAGCCTTCGTGAACGCGAATGGCATCGTGGACACCTACACCGGCGCTACGTTTGCCCAGATCACCCGCGCGGGCGTGCTGGAAGCGGCGCGGACAGCCCTTCAGAACGCCGGAATGAATCCCGACGACTTTATGCGCGAAGCCAGCGCCGAGGCGGCTGAGGACGTGACGGTGGAAGCCGATATCGTGGTCGTCGGCGCGGGCGGCGCGGGCATGACCGCCGCCATCGCGGCAGCCGACGCGGGCAGGAAAGTGGTCGTGCTGGAAAGCCAGCCCGCTGTGGGCGGCAATTCCGTCAAGTCCACCGGCGGCATGAATGCCGCCAAGACCGTGTATCAGGATACAAACGAATTCGGCGAGGCCGCGGGCGTGGAAAAGACCCTGAAAGCCGCCGAAGCCTACGCGGACAATGAACTGATCACCTACTCCGCCAATATCGTCAAATCCCAGTGGGAAGCCTGGCAGGCCAGCCCCGACGGATATTTTGATTCTATTCAGCTGTTCGCCCTGGATACCATGATCGGCGGCAAGGGCATCAACGATCCCGAGCTGGTCAAGACCCTGGTCTCCGGCAGCGCGGAGGCCATTTCCTGGCTGGAAACCGTAGGCATCGATCTGAACAACGTGGCGGCTTTCGGCGGCGCTTCCGTCAAGCGCATCCATCGCCCCGTGGACGAAAACGGCAAGGTGGTTTCCGTCGGCGCGTACATCGTGCCCCGTCTGGAAGCGGCCATGAAAGAACGCGAAAACATCACCCTGTATCTCGACACCACCGCCACCGAAATCCTCGTGGATGAAACCGGCGCGGCTGTCGGCGTGAAAGCCGAAGGCAAAACCGGCAACACCGTCACCGTGAATGCGCAGGCGGTTATCCTGGCCACCGGCGGCTTCGGCGCGAATCTGGATATGGTTGTGAAATATAAGCCCGACCTGGCTGGCTTCATGACCACCAACGCCTCCGGCATCCAGGGCCAGGGCATCCTGATGGCGGAAGCCCTCGGCGCTGCCACCGTGGATATGGAGCAGATTCAGATTCATCCCACCGTGCAGGCCGACACCGCCTCCCTCATCACCGAGGGCCTGCGCGGCGACGGCGCTGTGCTGATCAACGCGAACGGCGAACGCTTCATCGACGAAGTGGGCACCCGCGACGTGGTGTCCGCCGCCGAAATCGCCCAGCCCGGTTCCTTCTCCTGGCTGGTGGTGGACCAGAAAATGGTGGACGCTTCCTCCGTCATCCAGGGCTACATCAAGCGCGGCCTGATGCTGAGCGGCGACACCTATGAAGCGCTGGCCGAAGCGCTGGAAATCCCCGCCGACGACTTCGCCGCGACCATGGAAAAATGGAACGGCTATGTGGCGGAAAAGAACGATCCCGACTTTGGCCGCACGTCCTTTGCGAATCCGCTGGACACCGCGCCTTACTACGCCGTGAAGGTGACTGCGGGCATCCACCACACCATGGGCGGCCTGAAGATCGACACCGAAACCCACGTTTTGAACGCTGATGGCGCGATCATCCCCGGCCTCTTTGCCGCAGGCGAAGTCACCGGCGGCGTCCACGGCGCCAACCGTCTGGGCGGCAATGCTGTGGCCGACATCATCGTCTTTGGCCGCATCGCCGGCGAACAGGCCGCGGCCTATGTGAAGTAATACTGAATATCCAAAAAATATCTGGGGGAAACCGCTCATTGGAAGCCAAGGAGCGGTTTCCCCCAGTTGTATCTTTAGGCCCTTATGAGTGAAAATCTTCGCAAAATGGCAAAAAGTCTGAAACCTTTATTATGGCTTTCTTGGAAGGAGGTCTGGGGGAAACTCTTCCGGTTTATCCGGGTTAGCTGTATCAGGCTTCACTGTGAACGATGCCGGCTGCCCGCAGGGCGGGAAGAACGGCGTGGAAGAACAGCGGCGCGGCGACCACAGCCGCCCCGGCGTTAATGAGGGAGGGGATCAGCTTGCTCATCATGGTTACGCCCACCGCATCCGGGGGATAACCGTATACGAAGCGCTGATAAATAAAGGTCTTAAGCATATACAGCGCAACATAGGTCAGCGCGCCTGCAACGCCCGCCAGCACCGTGCGGTCGAATTTGCTCTTCCGCTTGCCGGCGGCTTCCATAACGATGCCGCACACCCAGGCCATGGCGAACTTGCTGACAAAAGTGATCAGCACGTTGACCAGGTCATAGCCGTTAAAAGCGTCATACAGCGCCGAACCCAGCCCCGCCGCGAGGCCGCCCAGGGTCGGCCCCAGCAGCATGCCGCCCAGCAGGCACACCGCGTTCGCAAAATGCACCTTGGAACCAAGCAACGGAAAGCGGAACAGCGTGACCACATACACCATCGCAGCCAGCGCACCAACCAGGACCGTGTTCAATATTTTTGCGTCCTGCCTCTTCATCGGTTTTCATCTCCTTCATAACAGTTAAAAATATAAGGAACTCCGGGTGTTTCACCGTTCTTTCCGGCTGATCTTAGGCTTGGAACAAAGAACTCAGGCCAAACCTTGACTGGAAAGTGGACTTAGTATATACTGAAATTGGCCATCATAAAAGTGCCAGAACAGGAGAAAAACATAAGGCCAGATGAAACAGCAGAAGTCCGCGTATCTCAAACTGTACGAAGCGCTCCGGGAAAAGATTACCCAAGGCATATGGGCTTACGGCGAGAGAATCCCGTCCCGGCGTGAAACCGCCCGGGAAGAAAGCCTGAGCGTAATAACCGTGGAGCACAGCTATGAACTGCTTTGCCAGGAGGGGTACATCGAATCCCGTCCACGCAGCGGGTATTACGTGATTTACCGTCCGCTGGACGGCTTCGCGCAGGTGCCGCTTCCGGCGCCGCATCCTACTGCCCCGATCCTGTACGCGCCGAAGCAGGAGAATGGTTTTCCCTTCTCCGTACTTGCCCGCACCATGCGCCGGGTGATGACCGAATACGGTGAAGCGCTGCTGAGCAAATCCCCGAACACGGGCTGCGAAGCCCTGCGCCAGGCCATCGCGCGCTATCTGGCCCGCAACCGGGGCATGAGCGCCGCGCCGGAACAGATCGTGATCGGCTCGGGTGCTGAATATCTGTACGGGCTGGTGGTGGAGATGCTGGGACGGGACAGGATTTATGCCATTGAAAGCCCTTCTTACGAAAAAATCGAGCAGGTTTACCGCGCAAAAGGTGTAACCTGCGACCTGCTTCCGCTGGCCCACGACGGCATCCAGTCCGCCGCCCTCGCCGCCACAGGCGCGTCGGTTTTACATATCACGCCCTACCGCAGTTTTCCCAGCGGCGTTACCGCCAGCGCGTCGAAGCGCCGGGAATATATCCACTGGGCCGCGGAGGGCGAACGGTTCATCGTGGAGGATGATTTTGAGTCGGAATTCTCCCTGCTGCGCAAGCCGGAGGAGACCGTGTTTTCCCAGTCGAAAAAGGAAAATGTCATCTATCTGAACACTTTTACCCGCACCATTTCGCCGGCCATCCGCGTGGGCTATATGGTGCTGCCGTTCCGCCTGGTTCCGCTGTTCCAAAGCAGGGTGGGCTTTTATTCCTGCACGGTGCCCGCGTTTGAGCAGTACGTGCTTTCCCAGCTCATGGATAACGGCGATTTCGAGCGCCACATTAACCGCATCCGCCGCATGGAGCGCAGGAAGCTGACCGGAAAAGCATGAAGGAAGCACGGACTTTGACCTGAAAAATGTTAAATTTTCATGGAATTATTTCATTTTTATGTTCCCATGTTATAATAATGATGATCTATTCGCCTGCTTGGCGCGGATGAAGAACGAATGAAGGAGGAAGCGCATGAAGAAGCTGACTGTAATTGCGCTGGCGCTGCTGCTGCTCTGTCTGGCTGCCGCCGGTATGACGGAGGGAGAAACCGTTACTTTCACCACGGAAAAGGGCAGTTCCATCCGGGTGAAAAAAAACGCGGAAACGGTCGATCTGGGCAATGTGGTGCTGAGCCGCCAGGGGAACGATTTCAATAACCTGGTGAAATTCATTAACCAGCTGCCGAATCTGAAAAAGCTGGATATGTACAACACCGACGTGTACGCTTCCCAGGTAGAATCCCTGCATGCCGCCTGCCCGCAGGTGGAATTCGGCTGGACGATGGTGATTCCCTGCGACAATCCCCTGCACCCCGAGCGCACGCCCCATCGCGTCCGCACCGACCAGACCGCCTTCTCCACCCTGCACAACAACCAGTGCGCTCTGCATTCGACCGCGGATCTGCAGATTCTGCGCTTCTGCAAGAACCTGAAAGCCCTGGACATCGGCCACAACGCCGTTGATAACCTGAACTTCCTCTATGAAATGCCGCAGCTCAAGGTGCTGATCCTGGGCAAAAACAACATCACCGATGTTACCCCCCTGGGTTCCCTGAAGGAGCTGGAGTACCTGGAGCTGTTTTCCAATAAGGTCACCGATATCACGGCCATGGCGGGCTGCGAAAGCCTGGTCGACCTGAACATCGCAAACAACAGCATCAGCGATTTCAGACCCCTGACAGGGCTGACCCATCTGCGCCGCCTGTTCATTTACAACAGCGCGTATGGCTCCAACAACGGCCCCGTTTCCAATTCAATTGTGAGCATGCTGCACTCCTCCCTGCCCGGATGCCGGATCGACAACGCTACCGGCGGCGCTCATGGCGCGTGGCGCGAGCATCATCGGTACAACACCCTGCTCGAAATGTTCTGGGAAAGAGAAAACGTTCCTGCAAAGATCCACAAATACGTTCCTTTCAAGAACCTGGATTGAACCGGGTTTATTTGCGGACTGCGATTATCGCAGCCCGCTTTTGTTTTCATCAACAGCAAGGAGCAAACGAAATGCGAAAGAACATCACAGTGTTCTGCGGCTCGGCGGACGACTGTCCGGCAGCGTACCTGGACGCGGCGGAGGAATTAGGCCGGCTCATCGCCCGGCAGGGACGCACGCTGGTGTACGGCAGCGGCATGGTGGGCCTGATGGGGCGGGTGGCGAAAGGGGCCATTGAGGAAGGCGGCTTCGTGGTGGGCATCAACGTGGAATGCTACCGCGATTTCCCGCCCTATCCAGGCACAGGCGAACTGCTCATGGCGAAAACCATCTCCGAGCGCAAGACCCTGCTCATGGAGCGCGGCGACGCTTACATCGCCCTGCCCGGCGGTGTGGGCACGCTGGACGAGCTCATGGAGGTGTGGGCCGTCGCCCAGGCTGGACTGCTGGACAGGCCCATCGGCCTGCTGAACGTGAATCATTATTACGACGGCCTGCTCACCCAGCTCGAACGGGCGTATCAGGATAAGCTGCTCAAAGAAAAGGATTATCGCATGCTGCTTGCGGCGGAAGAACCCGCGGAACTGCTGCGGATGTTGGATGATTATGATTATGAGTGAAAGGGTACTTTAAGTGATTAACAAACAAAGGAGGTTCCCTATGATTTTCCAGCAAGAAAAAAACGCCCTGATTGCCCGGCGCGGCGGCGAAACCCTGCGGATCGAAGCCTGGGGGAAGGACAGCCTGCGGGTGCGGGCCACGATGTTTCCGCGGTTCACCGGCAATGACTGGGCGCTGACCGAAACGCCCGAAGCGACGCAGGCCAAAATTGAAATGTATTCCGAAACGTGCCGGAACGGGGATGGTTCCTTCTGGGAATCCCCCATGGCCAGTATCGAGAACGGGCGCGTCAAAGCCACCGTGAACCGCAGCGGTGTCATCACCTTTTACCGGGACGGAAAGCAAATCCTAAAAGAGCATTTCCGCTTCTATGACGGCTCCGTCACTCGGGAAAGCCACTGCCTGAAACGCCCTTCCCGCGAATGGCTGCCCTACACCGCGGGCGACTACCGGCTGACCGTGCGCTTTGAGCCCAACGACGGGGAAAAGCTGTTCGGCATGGGCCAGTACCAGCAGAAATATCTGGATTTGAAGGGCTGTACCCTGGAGCTGATCCAGCGCAATTCCCAGACCTCCGTGCCCTTCGCGGTGTCGAACCTGAACTACGGCTTCCTGTGGAACAATCCCGCCGTAGGCCAGGTGACCTTCGGCAGGAACGTGACCGAATGGCGGGCCGATGCCTGCAAGGACATGGACTACTGGATCACTGTGGCGGACACCCCCAAGGAACTGTTGTATAACTATACATCTGTCACCGGCCGCGCACCGATGATGCGGGAGGACTGCATGGGCCTGTGGCAGTGCAAGCTGCGCTACCGCACCCAGGACGAAGTGCTGACTGTCGCGCGGAAGTACAAGGAACTGAACATCCCCATTGATGTCATCATCATCGACTTTTTCCATTGGACGGTGCAGGGCGACTGGAAATTCGACACAAAATACTGGCCCGACCCCAAGGCCATGGTGGACGAGCTGCACAGCATGGGCATCAAGGTGATCGTGTCCGTGTGGCCCAGCGTGGACCGGCGCAGCGAGAACTTCAATGAAATGATGGAGCGGGGCCTGCTCATGCGCACCGAGCGCGGCGCTGCCCAGACATACGACTACCAGGGCGACTGCGTCACCATCGACCCCACCAATCCCGAAACCCGCGCCTATGTGTGGGAAAAGTGCAAAGAGCACTACTACAATTACGGCATCGACTTCTTCTGGCTGGACAACTCCGAGCCAGACCTGACCAAGTACGACTTCGACAACTACCGCTATTTCATCGGCCCGGCCATGGAATGCAGCAACATCTTCCCCCAGTGGTACAGCCGCACCTACTTCGAGCCCATGAGCGCGATGGGCGCTCAGCCCGTGAACCTTCTGCGCGCCGGCTGGGCGGGCAGTCAGAAGTACGGAAACGTTTTGTGGAGTGGCGACGTGCCCTCTTCCTGGGAATCCCTGCGTGACCAGATTGTTGCTGGCCAGAACATCGGCGTGGCGGGCATCCCCTGGTGGAACACCGACATCGGTGGCTTCATGGAGGGCAATGTAAACGACCCGGCCTTCAGGCAATTGCTCCTGCGCTGGTACGAGTGGGCGGTATTCACGCCGGTCATGCGCCTGCACGGCGACCGCGAGCCCTTCACCATCCCCGCCTTGGACGACCGGGAGCGGGGCGGCGGCTACCTGCACACCGGCCAGCCCACGGAAATGTGGGCGCTGGGCGAGGAGGTTTTCGAGGTCATGAAGCAGGGATACGACCTGCGGGTCTCCATGAAGCCCTACCTGAAACGCATCTATCAGGAAGCGCACGAGAACGGCTCGCCCCTCATCCGGCCCATGTTCTATGAGTTCCCGGAGGATAAGAAATGCTGGGATTTGCCCGACCAGTACATGTTCGGCCCGGATTACCTGGTGGCTCCCGTCTTTACCCCCGATACCTTCGAGCGCGCTGTCTACCTGCCCAAAGGCACCTGGCAGGACATCCATACCGGCGAAACCGTTCATGGCAGCCAGACCATCACCGCCAAAGCGCCGATCAACTATATTCCGCTGTTCAAGAAAATGTAACGTTCAGGAACGACGAGGCAGGGGGCCTCTTCGGCCCCCCGTACCCCCTGAACCAAAGGACTTCGTCCTCTGGACACCGATAGCGGAAACTACATTTCGGGATGAATCAGCTTTGTTTCCGCTGATACTAGAGAGGAACAAACATACTCACGACGTTATGCTTCTGGCTCGGCGGCTGAAAGCCGCCTGACCGGACGCTTCGCGTCCGGTGAAAGCCAGGGATAAATCACCAGGGGAAAGCGAGCTTTCCCCTGGGATTTTCCCGGGCTTTCCTGGGCCAGAAGCCTCTATCTTCCGTGATCCCGAATCGACTGGCGAATGTTGTTGGGTTTAACCAACGGAGAAAATTCGCCTATTGGGATGCAAGGGATGAAATCCCTTGCCGCAGGACGAACCGCCGATGACCGCCTGTGGTGGAAATATCATTGGCGGTGAGATCAGCCGAAACAAGCAATCTCCGCATGAATAGCGCCGAGCAACGCGAGGCTGAGGGCGAGCAATCCTTGGATTGCCGCCCGAAACCCGCGCTTCCCGAAGGGAATAGCGCGGGGCGTAAGCGGACTTGCGCCGATTGAGGCTGCGGATCTGGGCGCGCGGAGCGCCCAGCGTAACCC
>JAFWQM010000033.1 GCA_017509065.1 Clostridia bacterium | reverse complement strand
GTATGCGCACCAATTACGACATCTTCAAACACAATGTATTTGTTGCTCTTGTCGTAGAGTTTTCTCAGCGCAATGCCTTGATCCTTTTCATTTGGCAGGCTACTATACACAATGAATTGCGATTTAGTATCTTCATCCACATACCGGATTTGGGGGTCGTGCTTCTCTTTTTGTCGCTCTGGTTTCCGGGAAATCAAATCTTCATTTTCCACTTTTAATTTTCCTTGGCCTTTTCTTCCGCCGCCTTCGCGGCGGCTTTGGCGGCCTTGCGTTCCTTTTTGATTTTGTACAGTTCCTCGTCCGCCGCTAAGATCAGGTCGTCGGGCTTCATGTTGCAGGTGCATTCCGCCAGACCGATGCTCACCTTCAATTGATAAGGCGCGTTCTTATCCTGCTTTTCGTTGATGATCCGCTGGATATTTTCGCACAGTTCATTGGCTTCCTTGCGGGTGCCTTCCGTGATCACCATAAATTCGTCGCCGCCGTACCGGGCGATATAGGGCCGCAGCTTATAGGTGGCGCAGGCTTCTTTCAGCGCGCCGGCCACCAGGATCAGGGCGTTGTCCCCCTCCAAATGACCGTAAGTGTCGTTGATGATCTTGAAATCGTCCAGGTCGATCATCAGCAGGTATGTGCGGCTCGCGTGGGTCGCCAGCTTATATTCCATGTAATTGATCAGGTTCTGCCGGTTGTTCACCTGGGTCAGCTTATCCAGGGAAATCTGCTGCTTGGTGGTGCCCACGTACAGGCACAGCAATTCCACCATGATGCACACGCACACCACGGGGAGCTGTTCCCCCACCTGGGAAATCAACCAGGCGATGAACACGCTAACGGGGAAAGAGGCTGTGAGCAGCATGTGCCCCTTGCGCATGGGATCGGATTCCCGGAAGGACCGGGCAAAATGCCTGCCGCTGCAAAGGGAGGTGCACACCATCAGATACAGCATGAACCAATGGTACAGGCCGTGGCGGTGATACTCCCCGGCCTCGTCGATCTCAAATAAACTATGGGTCCACAGGTTCGCCGCCACCATGGCAATGGCCACCGCGAAGGGGAGCATAAACATCAGGTTCATCAGCTTCTTGGCGTGTATGCCGGTGCGCAGCTCCACTTCCGCGTAGCCGCACCAGAAATACGTGCTCACCACGAACATCACGAAATACAGCGATTTGAGCATGTACAGCACGTTTATGCCCCATGGCGCATTGGCAAAAACCCTCTGAAACAGCGAAAACAGAAAATTGGCGCAGAAACAAAGCTGAAAACCGCTCAGCATGCGGATCTGCCACTGCTCGGAGGAAGACCGTGAATCGCTTCTCAGGCTCCAGAACAGCAGCAGCCCCACCACGATCATGCAGACGAAATAAACCTCTGCATACAGAACAGATGTAAGCAACATTCCCTCATCCCTTTGATCTATAATCACGCGCTTCCATTTGGGCCGGACCCGGCGCGAAACAGGCCCGCTTCGTATGAAAATTCCCTGATCAGGCCAGGGCTTTCAGCCTTACCAGCGCTTCACGGTAGGCACCCTCCAGCTCCCCTAAGTCCACCGGCGAGGTTGCGCCCCGCAGACGTTCCGTGATTTTACTGAGGGGAGAATAAAGCGGCGTCAGCCCTAAGTTGCCCGTGGCCCCTTTCAGCGCGTGGGCCGCCTCGAAAGCTTCCCGGCTGTTGTGGGAGGACAGCGCCCGGTCCAGTTTTTCAAAGTTTTCGTCCGCCAGCGTCATGCCCACCAGCCGCAGATAAAAATCCTCCCTGCCCATGCAGCGGGCCAGGCCGGCTTTCACATCCGCACCGTAGGCTTCCAATGCTCCGATCGTCACGATCTTTCTCTCCCCATGAAGGTTTCTTTCGGTTTCAAACGCGAAAGCGTATAGACATTCATCTTTTTTATTCTCCCTTTTTCGCGGAATTCCTTCCAAATAGCAAAAAAAGTTGTTCAATGCAAATCTTTGTGGGGAAATGTGCTCCCAGCCCATGAGAAAGTTTTTCCCAAAAGAAGGGAAGCAGGTCGAAAAGCTTTTTCCAGTTCCTTTTATGGCTTTCTCGGAAGGGGGTGTGGGGGAAACCGCTCTTTGGGGCCGTAACGCCCGGAAAATCATCCAGTGGATGATTTTCAGTGAAGGCCGGGCGGCAGCCCCGGACAGCAAAGAGCGGTTTCCCCCACAAACTTTTCCTTGACAAAACCTCACGAAATAGCGATAATGAAGCGTATATTTTTAAGGAAGGAATGATGCAAGATGGGTCAGTTGACGATGGACAAGTTAGTGGCTCTGTGCAAGGTGCGGGGCTTTATTTTTCCGGGCAGCGAAATTTACGGCGGTCTGGCGAACAGCTGGGATTATGGTCCCCTGGGCGTGGAATTCAAGAACAACGTAAAAAAGGCGTGGCTGAAAAAGTTCGTGCAGGAGAGCAAGACCAACGTGGGGCTGGACAGCGCCATTTTGATGAACCGGATGGTGTGGGTGGCCAGCGGCCACGTGGGCACCTTTAACGATCCGCTGATGGACTGCCGCGCCTGCAAGGCCCGGTTCCGGGCGGACAAGCTGATCGAGGACTGGGGCAAGGAAAACGGCCAGGAAATTCAGGCCGACGGCTGGACCAACGAGCAATATGAATCCTTTATCGCGGAGCACGACATCGTGTGCCCCACCTGCGGCAAGAAAGATTTCACCGGCATCCGCAAGTTTAATTTGATGTTCAAAACCCACCAGGGCGTGACGGAGGACAGCGCCAACGAAATCTACCTGCGCCCTGAAACGGCCCAGGGCATTTTCGTAAACTTCAAGAACATCGTGCGCGCCACCCGGCGCAAGCTGCCCATGGGCGTGGCCCAGGTGGGCAAGAGCTTCCGCAACGAGATCACCCCCGGCAACTTCATCTTCCGCATTCGCGAGTTTGAGCAGATGGAGCTGGAATTCTTCTGCAAGCCCGGCACCGATTTGGAATGGTTCGATTATTGGCGTTCCTTCTGCCGGGATTGGCTGCTGAAATTGGGCATCAAGGAAGAAGCTCTGCGCCTGCGGGATCACAGCAAGGAAGAGCTGGCCTTCTATTCCAAGGCCACTACGGACTTTGAATTCCTGTTCCCCTTCGGCCGGGGCGAGCTCTGGGGCATTGCCGACCGCACGGATTACGACCTGACCCAGCACCAGAACACCTCCGGCGAATCCATGGAATACATCGACCCCGTGACCAACGAGCGCTATATCCCCTACGTGATCGAGCCCTCCTTAGGCGCGGACCGCGTCACCCTGGCGTTCCTGTGCAACGCCTACGAGGAAGAAGAGCTGGAAGGCGGCGACGTGCGCACCGTGCTGCACCTGCAT
>JAFWQM010000032.1 GCA_017509065.1 Clostridia bacterium | reverse complement strand
GGGGCTCCAGAAGGTGAGGCCCTTGTAAATATCCCGGTCGCCGTGGCGGGAAGCGGCATTGTACTTGGCGCGGCCCTCGGTGGCGCTCACGTCTCCAAGTTCTTCCACCAGCTTCGGGTCAAAGGTCGCGGCCATGCCGACAGCCTGGGGATACATGGTGGCCATGCCCGCGCGGGCCACGCCGTGCAGCGCTTCGTTCCACCAGTTATAAGCGGGCACGCCCAGCCGTTCAATGGCGGGGGCCTGATAACTCATCTGGGACGCTGCTTCCTCCAGGGTCATTTGGGCCACCAGGGCCTGCGCCTTTTTCCGGGCTTCTTCACGATTCATATTTTCTATCCCCTTTTATAGTCTCATTGCCAGTTGTTCCAAATATTCCCTCGCCGCCTGGGCATTTTCGGGTTTGGTATCTTCGAGCGTCATGGGCAGATTGTTCTTTTTGGCGAAGGGCAGCAGGTCGTTATAATACATCGTGCCCATGCCGCAGGGACGGAAGTCCACCTGCGCGTCGCCGGGCTTGTCCGGGTTCACGGCAAAATCCTTCATGTGCAGAACGCGCACCTGATCGCCGAGACGCCGGATCGCTTCCCGGATGATGCTTTCCGCCTGGTTCACCGTATTGTTGCTCACCAGGTTCACCGCGTCCAGGATGATCTTAACCTTGTCGGTTTTAACGATGTCCAGCATTCTTTCCGCCCGTTCGGGATTGGATATGATGTGGGTGCACACCGGCTCGATGGCCATGATTTCATCCGCTTCTTCCGCGTAGCGCGCCACAGGCAGGAAGCCCTTCATAAACAGCTGGAACGCTTCCTCAGACTGCGGGGCGGGGCCGTCGGAAAACACCGTTTCTTTGAGCGCGTAGGTTTCGGAGCCGACCATCCGCGCGCCGATCATTTTCCCGAACCGCAGATGGGCTTTATAGATTTCCTGCGTTTTTGCCCGGGCTTCCTCGTCCGGGTTTGCCAGGTTCAGGTAGCAGCCCAGCACCGCGCACTCCATGCCGCTTTCAGCAAAAGCGCCTTTTACCTCCGCCGCCAGTTCCTCCGTCAGCAGCTTCGGCGCGTCCTGCATGGAAAAGCCGTCAATTGCCTTGCTCATCGCCAGCTGCACACAGGAAAAGCCCTGCGCCCTGGCAAATCCCAGCCGCTCCGCCAGCGTTCCCGGCGCCGTGTCGTGGAGCCGAATTCCGATATTCACTCGACCGCTTCCTTTCTATCGGCGGCTTACGGCCGCAGAATCATTCATACTGCATCATAGCAAAAAACGATAAGGATGTAAAGAACAAAAACAGCCCGGTTTATATCGGTTCTTGCGGTGAAAATTTTCATCATTGACGGGCGGAATAAAAGGCTATATAATGAAACACATGAACACGGAATTCTGTTTGTACCGGAGGGATTTCTATGTTTGGACGGCGTGCGGACGGACGGCTGCTGAAGGAGATCGACCCCATCATCGCCCTGACCCCCTACCTGATGCCCATGCGCTGCGACGCGCAGGTGATGTCCAATTACAAGCTGGACTACGAAAAAATGGCGCGCTACATTGTCGACCAGGGCAGCAAGGGGCATAAGCTCACTTTTATGGAAATCATCTTCGCCGCGTATGTGCGCACGATTTCGGAGCTGCCGGAGATCAACCGCTTCGTGGCAAACAAGCGGCTTTACGCCCGCACGCAGCTAACCATCTCGTTCGTCGTGCTCAAGGACACCGGCGACCCGGACAGGATCGAAGAAAACACAGTGAAATGCTATTTCGATCCGCGGGATACCATCTTCGATGTGTCCGAACGGGTGAGCGCCGCCATCGAACAGAACCGCCGTGAGGAAGCGGACAACTCCACCATGAAGCTGGCCAAGCTGCTTTTAAACCCAATCCTTGCCAACACCATTGTGGCCTTCGCCCGACTGACCGACCGCTACGGCATCCTTCCCAAATATATCCTGGACGCTTCGCCTTTCCACACCTCTATGTTCTTTACCCAGATGGCGTCTATCGGCATGCCCGCCGTGAACCATCATATCTATAATTTCGGTACGACCTCCCTGTTCGTTTCCATGGGCTCCATCCAGCGGGAAACCATCGTCGGGCCTGACGGAAAAGTGACCCGGAAACGCTGGCTGCCCGTGGGCTTCACGGCCGACGAGCGCATTTGCGCCGGAAAGGAATGGGCCAAGCTGGTGGAGCGGGTGATGTATTATATCGCCCACCTGGAAGAACTGGAAACCCCGCCGGAAATCGTAAGGTTTGAAGAAGGAAATGAGTATTCCATTCCCAAATATGTTTTGAAGAATCAAAAAGAGCAGGAACAAAAGCCTGTCGCAGGCTGATTGCTCCCACCAAAAAGCCCGCCGGAAGCGTTTGCTGCCGGCGGGTTTTTGATAACCTTCTCTCAGAAATGAATGACCTCCGGCGCCGCGCCAAAGGAAGAGAACGTTGCGGTGCCTTCCTTCAGGCAGAACACTTCGCAGTTGCCGTCGCCGGGCTTGTACATGCCCTGCAGCGAGGGATACCCGGCCAGCATATGCTCCTGCGCTTCGATCCGGTCGTCGGCATAGGCCTTGGCGGCTACGCGCAGCCAGGCGCCGTCCTTGAACGCGCAGATTTCGATTTTCGGGTTGGCGTGCATTTGCTTTGACACGTCCTTCACCTTGCCGGTCTGGATGTACAGCCTGCCCTCAAACAGGTCGATGGTGCCAAACGGGCGCACGCGGGGCTGATCGCCATCCACGGTGGCGAGATAGTAAGTTCCGGCTTCCTTCAGAAACTGACAGATCTTCTCCATGGTGATGCCTCCTTATAAATCATAAACGTCCTTGCATTTCGCTTCGAGGTAATCCAGATAATAGTTGGGATCGAACGGCGCGCCGAAGGTGTTTTCCAGGATCTCGGCGGGAGTGAGCAGGCTGCCGAAATGCCAGATATGCTCCCTGTTCCAGGCGTTGATCTTAGAGAAATCCCCCTGATCGAGGGCAGCGTCCACGTCCACGGTCTCCTTCATCTTCGCCAGGAACTGCGCGCCGTAAGCGCTGCCGAGTGCGTAAGAGGGGAAATAGCCGAATGCGCCGAAGGACCAATGGCTGTCCTGCAGGACGCCGTGCTTGTCGTCCGGAACGTCGATGCCAAGATATTCTTTATACAGCCTGTTCCATTCCTTGGGCAGGTCTGCCACCTTGAGTTCTCCCGCAATCAGCTGCTTTTCCAGCTCATAGCGGATCATCACGTGCAGGCAGTAGGTCACTTCATCGGCCTCCGTGCGGATGAGGGAGGGCTGGACGCGGTTGATGGCTTTATAGAAATCCTGCCAGGTATAGGGCTTCATATCCTCGGGCAAGAGTTCCCGCAGCTTGGGGAAGGCAAATCTGGCAAAGCCCTTGCTGCGGCCCAGGATGTTTTCGTAAAAGCGGCTCTGGCTCTCGTGGATGCCCATGGACACGCCGCCATCAAGCACGGTATACGCCAGATCGTCGTCCGACCCGGTATCATACAGCGCATGGCCGCCCTCATGGATGACGCTGAACATGGAATAGGATAGATCTTCCGGGTAATAGTGCGTCGTGATGCGTTCGTCCAGGTGCGAGCCCAGGCTGGTGGTGAAGGGGTGCTCGGTGGTGGACAGGCCCACGTGGTCGCGGTCGAGGCCGATCACGTCCATCAGCCAATACGCCAAAGCCTCCTGTTTTTCCTCGGGGAAAGCGCCCTTGATGCAGGCGTCGCTGACCTGGGGCTTTTCGGCACACCGCTTGATCAGAGGCACCAGGCGCTCCCGCAGCGTGCTGAAAAACGCTTCGCACTTTTCTTTGTTCAGGCCCGGTTCATACTCATTCAGCCAGAAATCGTAGGGGTCTTTGTCCGGCTCGGCATAATGGGCGAAACGGATGCGATAGTCCACCATCTTTTCCAGATACGGCTGGTAGGAGGCGAAATCGCTGTTCACCTTGGCGCTGTGCCACACGTCCTCGCATTCCACCACGAATTTTTCATATGCTACGTATTCTTCCATCGGGATTTTCTGCATGAACCGGATGTCCTTGAGCAGAAGGTAGACCATCCGCTTCTCCTTTTGGTCGAGCTCCGCTTGATGCGCGTCCAGGAATTCCAGGAGCTCCACGGTCTCCTTGCCCGTTGCCAGCTTGTAGGTAATCTCGCTCAGAATGCCCATAGCGTGGCCCCGGTTCTGCGCGGTGCCCGCGGGCGCGGTGGTTTCCCCGTCGTAGCTGAGCAGGCTCATGGCGTGATCATACGCGCTCATCTGCTCCTGCATGGCGATCAGTTCTTTTCTTGCCTGTTCCAGTTCCATTTCGGTTTTCCTTTCTTTGGGTAATGATTTTGTTATGATAGAATTGTTTAGTTGATGCGGCCTTTATGTGATTAAGGGAATAGGGATTATTGGGGACGACGAGAGAGATTCTTCTCACGCGCTTATCCGTATAAAGCGCGGCTCAGAATGACAGACTTGGTTCCTCGCTTCAATCCCTAATCCCTATTCCCTAATCCCTTTATTAAACCAGCGTCAGCTTTCCTCTTGCGATATTCATTCCGTCCTTCTTATCAAAGATCACAGCGGCTTTATGGAACGCGATTTTCACCTTGGCGTCCACGGGGTAGTCCACGTCGCCGAAGACCACGGCGGTGAGGGAGGTGCCGTTCACGTCCAGCTTCACGGTGGTTTCCATGCCGGAGGGCAGGGTGGAATACACGGTGGCCTCCACGGCGCCGTCCTCGTCGATGTGGATGTACTCGGGCCGGATGCCGACCACCACGTCGCGATCTCCCAGGTTCGCCGCGCCTGCCGCCTCAAAGCGGGCTTTCATGCCGCCGAAGGAGACTTCGCCGTTTGCGGACAGATGGCCGTCGATGAAGTTCATGGTGGGATTGCCCATGAAGTCGGCCACGAACAGGTTGGCGGGGTTATTGTACATTTCCAGCGGCGGCGCGTACTGCTGCAAAACACCGGTTTCCATAATGCAGACCTTCGTAGAGAGGGTCATGGCTTCCAGCTGGTCGTGGGTGACGTAAACGAAGGTGGAGTCCGTGTCCCGGTGCAGGCGTTTTAATTCCGTGCGCATTTCCATGCGCAGCTTGGCGTCCAGGTTGGAAAGCGGCTCGTCCATGAACAGCACCTTCGGCCCCGGGGCCAGGGTACGGGCAATGGCGACGCGCTG
>JAFWQM010000003.1 GCA_017509065.1 Clostridia bacterium | reverse complement strand
CAAGGAGTATTTCTCCAGGATCTTTCGCAGCGTGACCGGGATGAACTACAGCAAGTGGCTCAACATGATCCGGCTGGAAAAGGCGACGGAGCTGCTGGCGGACAAGGAAAAAACCATGACGGAGGTGGCCATGCTGTCCGGGTTTCAGAGCATCTCCAGCTTCAACCGCGTGTTCCATGCGGAAAAGGGGATACCTCCGGGAGAATAACGCGCGCTGCGGATGGAACAATAGCAGCTTGCATATCAAGCGGATCATGAAACAAAGGAGGAATTCACGTTGTCACAGCATGTACTGATCACCGGAACAGGCCGGCCATACGCCCTGGGCTTCAATCTCGTCAAAAGATACCTGGAGCATGGAGACACGGTGTTTGCTTCCGTACGCCGCCCGTCCGAGGCGCTGGAAGCGCTGAAAAAGGAGAATCCCGACCGTCTGTATATCCTCACCATGGACATCGCGTCCACGGAATCGGTGAACGCGGCAGCCCGGAAAGCGGGACAGCTGACGGACCACCTGGACCTGATCGTCAACAACGCCACCATGGCTTCCGCCGACACCATGAAGGAGCTGCCGGATTTCGACCTGGACCTGATCGCCCCAGCGGTGAACGTGGGCGCGGTAGGCCCGGTTCGGGTGCTGAAAGCGTTCCTGCCGCTGCTGAGGAAAAGCGCAGTCGGCGCGCTGGTGGTCAACATTTCCTCCGAGGCCGGAAGCATCGGGAAATGCTACCGTACCTTCTATCTGGATTACGGCACCGAAAAGGCCGCGCTGAACATGCTGACAAAGACGCTGCATAATTATTTCAAAAACGATCCGAACCTGAATATCCTCTGCGTTCACCCCGGCTGGATGCGGACGAACCCGGACAATCACGAAGCGCCGCTGGACCCCTACGAGCACGCCGAAACGCTGCGGTTCCTGTTTGAAGCCAGGCGGCACGACAAAACCGGCCCCATTTTCATCACCCACACCGGGGAAGCCTATCCCTGGTAATCCATAAGTGAAAGATCGGAGGAAAACTGACATGGCAGGAATTGTCGGAACGCATCTTGTGGCCCAAGTGGGCTTCATCGTAAGGGACATCGAAACAGCAAAACGGAAATGGGCGGCTTTCCTGGGGGTGGATGTGCCTCCAACGCAGCCATGCGGCGACTATGCCATCACCCGCACCGAGTATGAGGGGAAGCCCGCGCCGGAAGCGGACTCCCTGCTGGCTTTCTTCGATGTGGGGCCGAGCCTGCAGATCGAGCTGATCCAGCCCAACGAAGCGCCTTCCACCTGGCGGAAGTTCCTGGACGAGCACGGCGAAGGCATGCATCACCTGGCTTTCCAGGTCAGGGATTCTAAAACCCAGGTGGCCAGGGCGGAGGCTGCTGGCCTCAGATTGATTCAGCATGGCATCTACGGCGACGGAAGCGGCGAATACAACTATCTGGACGCGCCGGAGCTCAAATGCATCGTGGAGCTTCTGGAAAGCTACGAAAAGGCGTGAACCCGAAATCAACGACGATTCAACGATCAAGCGAGGAGGAAAACACAATGAATGAAGCGCTGAAAACCCTGATGGAACGCCGCAGCTGCCGCAGCTACAGGCCCGATCCCGTCCCGGAGGAAATTCTGAACCAGATCCTGGAGGCCGGCAGCTACGCCGCTACCGGCATGGGACGCCAGTCGCCCATCATGATCGCCGTGACGGACAAGGAAACCCGCGACCGGCTGTCCCGTATGAACGCGGCCGTGATGGGAAGCACAGGTGATCCCTTCTATGGCGCGCCCAACCTGATCGTCGTCCTGGCAGACCGCAGGATCGGGACATACCTCTATGACGGCAGCCTGGTCATGGGGAACCTGATGAATGCCGCCCATGCCCTGGGGATCGCCAGCTGCTGGATCCACCGGGCAAAGGAAGAATTTGACAGTGAAGAAGGAAAGGCTCTGCTGCGCTCCCTGGGGATCGAAGGGGATTATGAGGGCATCGGCCACTGCATTCTCGGCTATGCCGCCCAGGAGCCCAAGGCCCCCGCTCCCCGCAAGGACCATTACATTTACAAAGTATAAGGAGAAGAACCATGTACCAGGTAAAAGGGAAATGGGCACTGATCACCGGGGCGGCCCGGGGGATCGGTTATCTGACGGCACAATTCATGGCGGACCAGGGCTGCAACCTGATTCTTCACAGCCGAAGCCTTGCTCACACCGAGAAAATCGTTGGGGAAGCGCGTGCCAAAGGCGTGCAGGCGCATGCGGTGGCGGCTGATCTGAACGACCTTGGGGCGGTCGAAGCGATGCTGTCTGAGATCGATGCCCTGGGCGTACCGGTGGACATTGTGCTGAACAACGCGGGACTTCAAATCGCCTACCGGACGGATTATCTGCGCACTCCCGCGGAGGATTACGAGATCAGTTTCCGGGTCAACACCATTGCTCCGGCCATGATCTGCTATCATTTTCTGCCGGGCATGATGGCCCGGGGTTCCGGACGGATCCTCAACACCACCAGCGGAATCGCGCTGGATGTTTGTCAGGCAGGTTACTCTGCCAGCAAGGCTGCTTTGAATAAGATTACGATTGATCTCGGTTCGAAAGTACAGGGCACAGACGTGCTGATCAACCTGACTGATCCGGGCTGGTGCCGCACCGATCTGGGAGGACAGCACGCGCCGAATGCCCCGGAGAGCGCCATTCCCGGCATTGTTGTCGGCGTGTTTGTGAACGACGGCAAATCCGGCCGAAACCTCGGCGCGCAATCCTTCGCCGGAATGACCCTGGAGGATGCGGTACAAAAGGCGGAGAGCAGCTTCCAGAGCCCTTACTGATCTCTGCTGATGCAGATCGGGGCGTCCGTTCCCACAGGACCGATGACAAGGGCCGTCTCCGAACGGCCCGGGAGGAATGACCATGAATAACTTCGTTTTTTATTCGCCCACATATTTCGCCTTCGGCAGGGATGCCGAAAACCAGGCAGGGAGCCTGATCAGGCGCTTCGGCGGCACCCGGGTGCTGATTCATTACGGCGGCGGCAGCGCCGTGCGCTCCGGGCTCATCGGCCGGGTAAAGGCCTCGCTGGAGGCGGCGGGCATCCCGTATTTCCTGCTGGGCGGAGTGCAGCCCAATCCCCGCAGCGGGCTGGTGTATGAAGGTATCGAACTGTGCCGCCGGGAAAAGATTGACTTCGTCCTGGCGGTGGGCGGCGGCAGCGCCATCGATTCTTCCAAGGCCATCGCAGCCGGAACGGTCTATGACGGGGATTTCTGGGATTTTTACAGCGGCAGGCCCATTGAAAACGCCCTGCTTGTGGGCACCGTGCTCACCATCGCCGCCGCCGGCAGCGAGGGCAGCCCGGACAGCGTGATCACCCGCGAGGAGGGCATGTTCAAGCGCGGAGCCAGCGGCGACGCCATCCGCCCGAAGTTCTCCATCCTGAATCCCGCCCTGACCCAGACCCTGCCGCCTTACCAGACCGCCGCGGGCATCACCGACATCATGGCGCACCTCTATGAGCGCTACCTCACCAACACCAAAGAGGTGGAAGTCACTGACCGGCTCATCGAAGCGCTGCTGCTCACCATGATTCACGAGGGCCCCCGCGTGATTGCCGATCCTGACAACTACGACGCCCGCGCAAACATCATGTGGGCCGGCATGATGGCCCACAACAATTCCTGCGGCGTGGGCCGCAGCCAGGACTGGAACAGCCACAACATCGAGCACGAGCTTTCCGCCCTGTACGACTGCGCCCACGGCGCGGGCCTGGCGGTGACCATGCCGGCGGTGTTCACCTACGTCATGGATCACGACGTGATGCGCTTTGCCCAGGTTGCCGTACGGGTGTGGGGCTGCCAGATGGATTTTGCCCATCCCGAGGTCACGGCGAAGGAGGGCATCGAAAAGCTCAGGCAGTTCCTCAAGTCCCTGGGCATGCCCATCAGTTTCAGGGAGCTGGGCGCGAAGGAGGAGGACATTCCCGCGCTGGTGCAGGCCCTGTGCCGGGGCGACGGCAGACAGGGAACCATTTCCGGCTTTGTGACGCTGGATGAAGGGGACTGCGCCAGGATTTACAGGATGATGCTTTGATTGGAGGCAGGAAACATGGACCAATTGGCTTTCCGCCGGGCAAGCGCCCGTTTGCGGCTTCTCAACCCGGACGGGACCCCCGCGACGAACTGCCCCGTTCAGGCGGATCAAGTGTCCCACCAATTCCTGTTTGGCTGCGGCGCCTTTGATACCGTGGCGATGATGAAAACAGAGGATGAACAGAAAAAAGCCTTTCTCCGGGAACGCATGGAAAAATGGCTGAAATTGTTCAATTACGGCACGCTGCCCTTTTATTGGGGGCGGTATGAGCCCGTGGAAGGGAAAACGGCCTATCCTGAAACCATGGCGGCGGCAAAATGGCTGCGGGAACGGAATGTAACAGTGAAGGGCCATCCCCTGTGCTGGCACACCGCCTGCGCAAACTGGCTCATGCAGTACAACAACGATGAAATCCTCCGCCGCCAGCTGGCCCGCATCCATCGGGACGTAACAGCTTTCCGGGACGTGATCGGATTATGGGACGTGATCAACGAGGTGGTCATCATGCCGGTGTTCGACCGGTATGATAACGCCATTACCCGCATCTGCAAGGAGCTGGGCCGCGTCCCGCTGGTGAAGGAGGTCTTTGCGGCGGCCAAGGAGAGTGACCCGGAGGCCGTGCTGCTCATCAACGATTTTAACACCAGCCCGCCCTATGAACACCTGATTGAAGAACTGCTGGAAGCGGATGTGCCCATCGGTGCCATCGGCATCCAGAGCCATCAGCATCAGGGCTATTGGGGACTGGAAAAGCTGCAAAACGTACTTTCGCGCTTCTCCCTCTTCGGCCTGCCGATCCACTTTACCGAAAACACCCTGATTTCGGGAAAAATCATGCCCGCCCACATCGTGGATCTGAATGACTGGCAGGTGGACGCCTGGCCCAGCACGCCGGGGGGTGAGGAACGTCAGGCCCGGGAGATCAGCGAAATGTATTCTGTACTGTTCGCCCATCCGCTGGTGGAGGCTGTCACCACCTGGGATTTCAGCGACGGCTGCTGGCTCAAAGCGCCTTCCGGCTTCGTCCGGGAGGACAACAGCGAGAAACCTTCCTACGCCGCGCTGAAAGAACTGATCCACGGCGCGTGGGAGACGCATCGTACGCTGAACACTGATTCGGACGGATGGATCACCCTGGAAGGCTTCAAGGGCAACTATGCGTTGAAAACAAGCTGTGGCAGCGCATCCTTTGCCCTCACCGAAGACAGGACGGACACATTGACACTTTCGGAAGATAAGGATGACGCGCTCAGCGGGAGTGGTGCAAAGGAGAAACCAAGAAAATGCTGTGGCGGCTGAGCCGCGAAGCCAAGCGGTACAAGGGTCTTTACATCGTGGCGATCCTGTCCACGCTGGGCCTGACCGCAGTCAATCTGGCCGCGCCGAAGGCGCTTTCGGCCATGACGGGCATTGTGAAGCGCGGTTGGACGACGCGGGCATGCGCAGGATGGTCACCCTGACGCTGATCCTGATCGGGCTGTATCTGCTGCGCATCCTGTTCCGGTTCCTGAGTAATTACCTGGCGCATATGGCGGCCTGGTACTATCGCCAACAATACCGCTTCGGCGAGCCGAACGCACCCATGGAAAAGGTAATCGAAGCGGCGAAAAAAGCCCGCTGCCATGACTTCATCATGGCCTTGCCGGATGGCTATGATACCATCATCGGCGAAGGTGGGGCCAGCCTGTCCGGCGGCGAAAAGCAGCGCATTTCCATTGCCCGGGCCATCATGAAGGACGCGCCCATCATCATCCTGGACGAAGCCACCGCCAATGTGGACCCGGAGAACGAAACGGAACTCACCGAAGCCATTGAGGAACTGACGAAAGAGAAGACTATCATTATGATCGCCCATCGCCTGAAAACCGTGCGTCATGCCGACCAGATTTTCGTCGTTGATAACGGTCATATCGCCCAGAGCGGAACCCACGATGATCTGATAAAGAAAGACGGCATCTACAAATCTTTCGTGGAAGGCGGGCAGGAGGCTGCTTCCTGGAAGATTGCGAGATCTGCGGATCGCGTTTTGAATAACCTGCGCAAAAAGCATAGAAAATCAACTCCCGATCATCGAAGCCGGTGATCGGGAGGATTTGTTATCTAAAGCAATCATGAAACGTCCATTGGACCATCGATGGGGATAAGGTAGAATAACGACCTTGTTTATACTACCAAGCTTCGACAGCCTTGCCAGGTTTTTTCATACCGTTAGAATAGAAAGGTGGCAGTAAGGGCCAATCAAAACCCTCTGGCGGTTCGTCTGATCTTCATTCACGAAGTTCTCAAACTCAAGGACTTACAGGCAGCTTTTCAGGTTAGGGGGAAAACACCGCTTGCATCGTCCGCCAGATTTAGCACGATCGTTCGAAAAAATTAGACGCCGAAGCAGAACATTGATGAGAGGCAATTAGAAATCAGGCTAAAAAATTTAGAAATCTGCTAATGAAAGCTTTCCGGTGTTAGCAGATTTTTGCGTTCACTAGAGCTTTGAAAAAGAAAAATCCTACCAGCTTCACGGCTGCCTTTTTCGGGGCAAATCCGTCGATTCTGGTAGGAAAATGGCGATCCCGGCGCGATTCGAACGCGCGACGTTCCGCTTAGGAGAGGAAAAAAGCGTTCGCCTCCAGTACCCTCCAAGTGCCCGCAAATGCTTGATATTACTGGGTTTCTAACGATTTCCGGTTGTTCGCATTTCCTCCAAAAACCACCTCTTTTACCCTGGTGCGATTAGCAAGCGATTAGCAGAGCTAATTTTGGCGGTGGGACATTTTCCCGCATCGTTCGCCAAAATTAGCAGGATGACCGATATCATGTTTTTGAAAAAACGTCAAATTCCGGATTTGAGTTTAGTATTATTAAACATCATGGCGGCATACAATAGTACCGCATCGAGCATAATAAGGACTGCAGGAGGTCTGGCAATTCCAGGAACCGATCCCAGATTTGTCAATATTCTCTCTTGTGCTTTTCGATACATGATGTTATAATGATGGCAAATCCGGGATTCAATCCCAGATTTGTCGAAAGCGAGGATTTGAAATGGACTACATCAAAAGAGCCATCGAAGACATTGTTTCGCATTCTGAAAAAACATTTAAAAGCATTCTCATTACCGGAGCACGGCAAACCGGGAAAACAAAAATGATAAAAGAACTGTTTCCTGACAAAAAGTATGTTCTCATTGACGATCCGTTCATAGAGGAACAAGCAAACAGCAATCCCAATATGTTCATGATGCTCAACCCACCACCAGTCATCTATGATGAAGTTCAGAGAGCGCCGGATCTGTTTCGCTACATCAAAATTGCCTGTGACGCGTCAGACGAGAAAGCCCAATTTTGTCTGTCAGGTTCACAACCTCTGGAACTGATGGAGAAAGCCTCCGAATCGCTGGCAGGAAGAGTCGGTATCATTGAACTCGCGCCTTTGTCCCAGCGCGAGATTGATCGTGATTCCTTCACGCTTCCTTTCGTTCCTACGATGGATTACATCAAAGAGCGCAGTCAAAGCGTCATCGTACCAGCAAATATTTGGGAGAGAATTCATCGGGGCGGGTATCCCGCGCTGCAGGATCCGGAAGTAGAATGGGGCATGTTTTTCTCCAGCTATGTGAAAACCTATCTGGAGAGAGACGTGCGTAAACTGACAGCCGTCCAGGATCTGAATGATTTCAGACGCTTCATGGTCGCTGTTGCCGCGCGAACCGGACAGATTGTTAACTACAGCAATATTGCTGATGAGATCGGCAAGGATCAGACAACAGTGAAGGCGTGGATGTCCATTCTGGAAGCATCTGGAATTGTGTATCTGCTCGAGGCATATATGCCAAGTGTTTTGAACCGTGCTATCAAGAGTCCTAAGGTTTATTTCCGTGATACCGGGCTTGCAGCATATCTTACTCGCTGGCTTACCCCGGATACATTGGCAAATGGAGCTATGAGTGGCGCGTTCTTTGAAACCTTTGTCATTTCAGAGATTCTAAAGTCCTATTCCAACAGAGGGATTGATTATCGTTACTGCGTGTCCTATTACAGGGGCCGCGACAAGAAAAAAGTAAAAAAGAATGGTGAGACCGTCGAAGTCGAGAGCGAGATTGATCTGATTATCGAAGAAAACGGGATACTCTACCCAATCGAGATCAAACAAGGGACAAAAGTCAGCGCTGATGAAGCATCTGCCTTCCCCGTTCTCGACAAAGTCAATGAAAAAAAGCGTGGAACCGGAGCCATCATATGCACATGTCCTGCCCCAGGAATGCTCAGAGATAATCTGTTCCAAATCCCGGTGTGGTATATCTGACCTTCCGCCTTTCTTTGCATCGTTGTCCGCCAAAATTTGCAGCAATTATGGCTGCTAATGGCACTGGAGATTAGAAATCCAACTAATAACAAGCTTTTCAGGGTGATGACAGACCTCTGGCAGTTTCTGAGAAAGTCCTTACGTGAAGCCGTTTTTCAGCCACACTTCACCTTAATATGATTCCTTCGGGCCGTCCGCCGCATTTTCGGAAGGTGAAAAAAGGCAATTTTTCTAACGAAGGCGATAGGCATTGGCAAATCTGTTACCTATGTTGATGATATGTCGGCACAACTGAAAAAGCTGAACAAAAAGAAACTCAAAGGAGTTGTTCGGCTTTCAATCAGCTTTAGACAGCAGAAAGATTTATTGATAGAAAAGCTTCTGAGAATTGACGGCATTGGAGACAAAAGCATTTCTGGCATTATTGAGTATAAAGACTTTGATGCTTTTGCATTTGCGGATGATATTCGGAAAGGCGCAGGACATATTAAAGATAAATATCATTTAACAGCAGCATCTGCGGATAGAATACTGCCGAATTGCTTGAAGATGGCTCGTTTCTTAAAAGGGCTGTAGAGATCTGCAACAGAAACAGGACGCAGATGAACATGATAAAGCTGATGAAGATTTTGCGTGACAGCTGGATCTGGATTCCCTGCAACGCGATCATGAGTGCCGCCGACACAGAGGCTGTAACAAAAATGATTAAGGATGCGGTGAAAAAAGGCAGTCTCGATGTTCTGGTGGGAAACACCATCACAAATCAAGATGATGTCCATATGGTACCGGATATTTTGCAAAACGGAGAAGACTTCTTCTTTCCGGTGTTTAGTTTCGCATGAGGAGGGTTTAACATGAAGCACACTTTCAAGCCGTGTCATGGAGGATGTGAATTGAAACGCTTTTTTGTTATTCTTATCGCATTAGTGATGTGTATTGCAGCTACTGTTAGTGCGGCAGAGAGCGCAACTGCAAAACTTTCGGAATTATATGCTGAAGCAGAGCTCTTACTTGTGGAAGGATCATACGATGAAGCTGCTGCGAAATTCGATGCTTTGGGGTCATATTCGGATGCTTCTAAAATGGCCATGTATTGTAAAGCAATTTCCATGGAGGAAACATACAAAATGTATACCATTGCAGTGGATACATTAGTGTTTTTTGAACAATGCGTCAAGATTGTGTGAGTGTTTGTGCTTATCCCGAAAAGAAAAGAATTATTCAGAAACGTCGAACATCGAATAAAACAACTACAATTTGAACACTGCAAATCTTGAACTATTTTATTTTGTTCATTCTTCATATTGCTTTTGTTCATTCTATCCGGTATAATAGTGATAACTCATTGGGGAGGTGAACACTTTGGCTGAATGGCTGAACATTCAGGATGCTGCAGCGCAATGGGGAATCTCCAAGTCCTTGCTTGCAAGACTGTGCAGGGACGGACGAATTGCAGGTGTGCAAAAGATCAAAGGAGCATGGATGATACCAGAGGATGCGCAGTACCCCGCAGATGGAAGGCGCAAATCTGGCTCAGTCAATTCTGAAATAACATCGCGTACAAAAAAGCTCCTCCCTTTACCCATTGGCATTTCTGACTATCGAAAGGCATCTACAGAGTATTATTATATTGACAAGACATTAATGATCCGTGACTTTCTCGATGAAGTTCCGATGGTTTCTTTGTTTACCCGTCCCCGGCGCTTTGGCAAAACACTCAACATGGATATGCTGAGAACTTTCTTTGAGAAAACCGATGAGGATACTTCCCGTTATTTCACGGATAAGAAAATCTGGAAATGCGGCAAAGTATACCGTGATCATCAGGGAAAATATCCCATCATATTTCTTTCCTTCAAGGATGTGAAATGCACCTCATGGGTAGAAACATATGATCTGATCTCGAAGCTGATCGTTATTGAATACAAGCGCCATTCTGAGCTTGACTCGGATACGAATCCCGATCAGGATTTCTTCCATAAGGTGATCTCCGGCCAGGCCTCCGGTAACGATTTTATGCTGTCCCTGATGATGTTGGCCAAAATGCTGCATGAATTTCATGGAATAGAGCCGATTGTCATCATTGATGAATATGATACGCCGATTCAGCAAGGATATTCCTGCGGCTTTTACGATGAGGTTGTGCTCTTTATTCGGAATCTTTTCTCCGGTGTTTTCAAAGATAACAAGCATCTGAAATACGGATTCCTGACAGGCATCCTGCGTGTGGCGAAGGAAAGTATTTTCAGCGGTCTGAACAATCTGAAAATCAATTCTATTCTGGACGATAAGTACAGCGAATACTTTGGCTTTACTGCGAAAGAAGTCAAAGAGATGACTGAGTACTACGCGGTACCGGATCGGTACGATGAAATCTGCGATTGGTATGATGGCTATCATTTCGGACATACTGAAATTTTCAATCCATGGTCAGTCGTGAATTACTTCAGCAATGCCTGTAAGCCGGGGCCTTATTGGCTGTCAACCGGAAGCAACGAAGTGATTGGAGAAATCCTGTCGCTTGCCGATGAAGAGATCTTTGAGCGACTTCATTCTCTTCTGCAACGCGAGTCTTTCCTGACATATGTGGATACGAGCGTGATTTATCCGCAAATTCAAAAGAATCCTTCCTCGATATACAGCTTTTTGCTGGTGGCTGGATACCTGAAAGCGGAAGAAACGGCCTATGCACCCTCCGGTGATTTTATGTGCAGAGTGTCCTTGCCAAATAAAGAGATTTCATTTGTCTATAACAAAGAAATCCTCTCAAAGCTGGAGCCGATCGTTCCGCAATCCCTTGCCATTTCCATACAGGAATCCATTTATAGCAACGATACACTTCGTTTGAAGATGCTTCTGGAAAAGCTGCTGCGTGAATCGGTAAGCTACTATGACACGGCTAAGGAAACCTTTTATCATGGCCTGATCCTGGGACTTTGCGTCCTTTTCAGTGATCGCTATACACTGACTTCAAATCGGGAATCCGGCGAAAGGCGCTATGACATTCAGCTGATGCCTAGGAGGCCAGAGGATCCAGGCTTTATCTTTGAACTGAAGGCTGAGAAAAATGCCGAACAGGACAAGTTGAAAGCGCTTGCTGATCAAGCATTGCGGCAAATCGCGGAGAAGAAATACGCCGAAGAAATGCGCAGTCAGGGAGTTGATGCGATTACGCAGTATGGCGTGGCTTTCAGCGGAAAGCATGTTGAGATCAGCATTTTCGAGGGATGATTGCTTTTCAGGATAATAGTAGCAAGCAATCTCCTCCGACAGGAGTTTGTAAATGATCCGAACTGTCTCTGATCCTCAGCAGCATTTTGCTGCCAGTGAGGAGTGACACATCTTGTGTGGAAGGTGCCCTGGCACCTTCTTGACTGCCATTCGCCACTGGCAGACAATTTTGTCAAGGACGCGAAGCGCGGCGAAGCCGTTTATCCTTGACAGAATTGGCTGACCGTGGCACCCCACACGCCTTTTCCGGCTTGTCTTCCACCTCAGTAAAGAACGACCTGCTGAGGTTTGTTAAGGTCACCCTTCTTTTCCGGTGGGAGAAAAAAGAAATTTTTATCCGCTACCCCCTTGACTTCTCATAGCTGGTCTCCAGAGAACCTTTCCTGATTTAGAAGAAAGCGCTGGGAAGTGCTTATTTCCAGCCCCTTTCCAGCGCTTATATGGCATTGTTTTCGTTAGGATATCGCTCGCCTAGTTGAAAGACACTTCATATCAGTCAAACGTAAATCCTCCGCCCTTTGTCATGATGATTGGCGTGTATTCTACCCGCAGAACATTGCCCTCGCTTAGAGTAACGGTTCCTTCGGTATTATTCCAATCAAGGATGGTCTCCTTTCCCTTGTTGAAGGTATTGCTTGCCTCCTTAGCATCCTGGAAGACACGAACACGCGAGGTAGTGGTTCCACTGAAATAAATTTTATATGTCCCGGCAGGTATCAAATTCGCGTTTTAATGTAGCGTACCCATATTCATCAATTATTGTTAGGTTATCTGCTTGATCATAAAATGACCACCTGATAATTCGATCCTTGGGCACTGGTGAAATCATCACCATCACTTTCAACGCGACGATCAACGAGAATGCTGTGATTGACAGCGCGACTGGCAACGAGAACAAGGTCGAACTCGATTATTCCAATCAGCATTCCGAAGATAAGGTTTATGTTGAGACTTATGACTTCCAGCTTTATAAGACAGATGGCACCAGCTTCCTGGATGGCGCTGGATTCAAGCTGTATGATGCTGCTACTGGTGGAGACCAGATCCTGATTGCTGATGAAGGAAATGGTGAGTATGTTAAGGATGCTACCGCCAGTGCAGATGTGACCATCGACATCGACAGCGCCGATGGTTGTCATGTGCGCGGCCTCGCCCCCGGAACCTACTACCTGGAAGAAGTTAAGTTCCCCGATGGTTATAATCCGCTCGACGAAAGAGTAGCAGTTACTATTACCAGTGAAGCTACCGCTGCTGTTGAAATCACTGTTGAAAATACTGCCGGCACGCAGCTCCCCTCCACCGGCGGCATTGGTACCACGATCTTCTACATCGCCGGCGCTGTGCTCGTCCTGGGCGCTGTTGCGATCATCATCGCCCGCCGCAAGGCTGAACAGCACTAATACAGCCAACCATGGCTGAGTAAGCCATAACCCATCCCCGTGTCGGCTCCTGCTGGCACGGGGATTTTATCATATCTTGCATATTGGGTTGTAAGCAAAGAAAAGGAATCCCGGTTTGCCAAGATAATACGAATCGGAAGCAATGCCGGAAGAGGGTATCGTACCCGCCCCCGCGGAATCGGAGGAAGCTTTTTCAGAACGGAAAATCAACGCAGGAAGGAAGTCCGTCCTTAGATTTATTATTCAAAAGAAAGAAGGAAAGAATCATGAACAAAACCCTGAAAGCCATTCTCACGTTCGTCGGCGTTACCCCTGCCTGTGCGGCTGTGGGCTCCCTGGTGACCAGTCTGCTTGAAAAGGTTCCTTTCATGCAAGAATTCACCAAGCCCTTCACCTGGATCGT
>JAFWQM010000031.1 GCA_017509065.1 Clostridia bacterium | reverse complement strand
CCATCGACCGGGACGCCTGCCGCAAACTGGCCCGGAAGCTGGCAGGCGAATGCGCCGTGCTGATGAAGAACGAGGGCAGTCTCCTGCCGCTGAAAGAAAATCAAAAGGTGGCGTTCATCGGAGAATTTGCCGACAAGCCCCGCTATCAGGGTGCCGGCTCCAGCCACATCAACGTGCCCCATGCCGTCAGCGCCCTGGAAACCACGGGCAACGCCGTCATCTACGCCCGGGGCTACGACGCCCACAGCGATGTTACCGATGAAGCGATGCTGAAGGAAGCCGTCGAAACGGCGAAAAAGGCTGATGTGGCCGTGATTTTCGCAGGCCTGCCGGATGCCTTTGAAACCGAAGGTGCGGACCGGGATCATATGCGCCTGCCGGACAATCAGAACGAACTGATCAAGGCCGTTTCGCAAGCCAACCCGCATACCGTGGTGGTGCTGCATGGCGGCTCTCCGGTGGAGCTACCCTGGCTGCACCAGGTCCCCGCTGTGCTGTGCGCATATCTGGGCGGCGAGCAGGTGGGCGCGGCCACCGTGGATCTGCTGTATGGCTGCGTGAACCCCAGCGGCCATCTGGCCGAAACCTGGCCCATCCGCTTGCAGGACAATCCTTCCTACCTCAACTTTCCCGGTGAAGAGGGCGTCGTCACCTACGCCGAGGGCATCTTTGTGGGCTATCGGTATTACGATAAAAAGGAAATGCCCGTAAACTTCTGCTTTGGTCACGGGCTGAGCTACACGCAGTTTGAATATGCCAATTTGAAGCTGAATAAAGACAGCATCACCGATCAGGACACCCTGACCGTTTCCGTGGATGTGAAGAATGCCGGTTCCGTCGCCGGAAAGGCTGCTGTGCAATTGTATGTGCGCGATAAGGAAAGCGCCGTGCGCCGTCCCGTCCGGGAGCTGCGGGCCTTTGAAAAAATCTCCCTCCAGCCCGGCGAAACCAAAACCGTTACCTTCACGCTGGACAAACGGGCCTTTGCCTATTGGGAGCCAAAATGCCATGATTTCTTCGTGGAAAGCGGGGAATTTATGATCGAGATCGGCGAAAGCAGCCGAGATATTCGCCAAAGCATCCCCGTCCAGGTGGAGGGCACCACCGAATTGCCCTTCACCGTTACCGAGAATACCACCATCGGCCAGCTCCTCAAACACCCCAAGGGCAAGGAGATCATCGGGAAGATGATGCGCTCCTCCGCTCTGAGCCATGCGGATCAGACCGACACCATGGGCGAAGGCAGCGAGCGCATGATGCAGGGCATGATGATGGGCATTCAATTAGGCGCACTGGTGAGCTATGGCCGTATGACCCGGAAACAGCTCAAAGAACTGATCGCTTCCCTGAATTCATGAAAAGGAGAAGGAAACCATGACACGCTTTGATAAAGATTTCCTGCTGGGCGCGGCCACCGCGGCCCATCAGGTGGAAGGCAACAATACGAACAGCGACAACTGGGCCCAGGAGCAGATGAAGCATTCCAGCTTCGCTGAACCCAGCGGCATCGCCTGCGATCACTACAACCGCTATGCGGAGGATATTGCGCTGATGGCGAAGGCCGGGCTGAACGCCTATCGCTTCTCTATCGAATGGGCGCGGATCGAGCCGGAGGAAGGCGTATTCAGTGAAAAGGAAACGCAGCATTACCGGGACGTGATCCGCTGCTGCAAGGAAAACGGCCTTGCGCCCATCGTGACCCTGCACCATTTCACCAGCCCGGTATGGCTGATCCGCAAGGGCGGCTGGGAGGCGGACACCACCCCCGCCGATTTTGCCCGGTATGCCCGGTATGTCGCGGAGCAGTACGGCAGCGAGCTGCAATACATCTGCACCATCAACGAAGCTAATATGGGCATCCAGATTGCCGCCGTAGCCCGGCAGATTTTCCAGCAGATGGTTGCGGCAGGCAAGGTGCAGGTGGGCGTGAACTTAGAGGATCTGATGAAGGGCAATCCCCTGTTAGCAAAGGAAAACCTGTCCGCCTTCGGCACCGAAAAGCCTGCCACCTTCGTGTCTCCCCGCACAGCCCACGGTGATGAAATTGTCATGCAGGCCCATGCCGCCGCCCGTCAGGCCATCCGGGAAGTTGCTCCCCACATCAAGGTGGGCTGGACCCTGAGCCTGCATGACGTGCAAGCCGTTCCCGGTGGAGAAGAAAAAGCCAAGGAAGAATGGGATCAGGAATTCACCCACTATCTGCCCGTCATGGCGGAGGACGATTTCCTGGGCGTGCAGAACTATTCCCGCACGATCATCGGCCCGGACGGTTCCCTGCCCGTACCCGAGGGCAAAGAAAAGACCCAAATGGATTACGAATACTACCCCGAGGGCATCGCCCATGTGCTGCGCCGGGTGGCGAAGGATTTCCGTGGTGATCTGATCGTCACCGAAAACGGCATCGCCACCGCCGACGACAGCCGCCGCGTTGCCTTTATCGATACGGCGACCCAGGGCGTGGCTGACTGCACAGCCGAAGGCCTGCCGGTGAAGGGCTATCTGTATTGGAGTTTGCTTGACAACTTTGAATGGCAGAAGGGCTACGCCATGACCTTCGGTCTGATCGGCGTGAACCGTGAAACGCAGCAGCGCCAGCCCAAGGCAAGCCTTTCCTTCCTGGGCACATTGAGGTAAACGCTATGAAAAAGCAAGCCGTGAATCCCTATCTACCTCTGAATGTATATATCCCGGACGGCGAGCCTCATGTGTTCGGAGATCGGGTGTATGTTTACGGCTCCCATGACGCGGAGGGCGGGAACGATTTCTGTGTGCTTGATTATGAGGTTTGGTCGGCACCAGTGGATGATCTGTCCGATTGGAGCTGCCCGGGCACCGCATACAGCGCCAAGCAGGATCCGGACTGGACACCAACACGCGGCTATGCCATGTATGCCCCAGACTGTGTACAAGGGAACGACGGCCGCTATTACCTGTATTACGCGCTGGCTGGCGGCGGCTTATATACCGGGCCGATCCACGTGGCAGTCAGCGATCATCCCGATGGCCCCTTTCAATATCACGGCTCTGTGCGCAATCCTGACGGCAGCCCAATGACCGAATACATCACCTTTGATCCAGCGGTCATCAACGATAACGGCATCATCCGCCTGTATTACGGCACATCCATCTTTGTGCCGCCTGAACGTATTCCCAGGGACGGGGTACCAAAGGATATGCTAAGGAACGTGCTGATCCGGCTGTTCGACAAAAAGGATGAAGAAATCAGTGAGGTTCCTTCCCATATGATGTGGGCCAACACGGTGGAGCTGGAAGACGATATGCTCACCATCCGCCATCATCCCCGGCGCATCGTGCCTGGACAGCTGGACGCCGCGGGCACCGGCTTTGAAAACCACGCTTTCCACGAAGCCAGCAGTATCCGCAAAATCGGTGGTGTGTATTATTTCATCTATTCCAGCCAACATCAGCACGAGCTGTGCTACGCTGTCAGCAAGTATCCTGACAGAGATTTTGTCTATGGCGGCGTCATCGTGGATAACGGGGATATTGGCTATCAGGGACGCATTGAAAAAGACCGCGTAATGATGACCGGCAACAACCACGGCAGCATAGAGCAAATTGGCGGACAGTGGTATGTCTTTTATCATCGGCAGACACACCGCAACACCTTCAGCCGTCAGGGCTGTGCGGAAAGAATTGACGTCCTGCCGGACGGTCGGATTCCTCAGGTGGAAATCACTTCCTGCGGTTTGAATGGCGGCCCGCTTACCGCCAAGGGATCTTATCCCGCTTCCATTTGCTGCTGCCTGACCAATGGCCATATGCCGCACATTGGTCAACAGGATCATATGGATCCCATGCCCGTCATCACCCATGATTGTGAGGAACATTTTCTCTCCGGCATAACGAACGGGACGCTGGTAGGCTATAAATTCTTTTCCTTTAATGGCTCCTGCACGCTGAACCTGATCTGCCGGGGGACAGCAGAGGGAGTGCTGAAGGTGCGTACCAATGAAAAAACACAGGGAATCGTTTCGCTGCAACCAGCAAACGCATGGACGAGGATTTCTCTCTCCTTGCACGCAGCCGGCAAGAAGGCGCTTTATCTTTCCTTTCAGGGCATAGGAATGCTGGAACTGAAAGAATTGATTTTTGAATAACAGGAGGGCACTATGTCTTTGGACTACGAACAGATCAAACAGGAAGTCAAGGAAGAACTCTTGCAGTCCCTGTCGGCGCGATTTAACCATGAAAAGGAACGCAAGCTGACCAATTACCGTCAGCAGAACGCCTATGTTCAAAAAGGACGGACGCTGTTCACCGGTTCTTCCTTGATGGAGTATTTTCCCATCACGGAATACTGCCTGAACGAGGGCTTGCCCATTGCCTACAACCGCGGGATCGGCGGCTATACCTCGGATGAGTTTCTTGCCGCCGTCGAACCCATGCTGCTGGACCTGCAGCCGGCAAAGCTGTTCATCAACATCGGTACCAACGATCTGCGTCCCCTTCCGGATGGCGCAGACTGGTTTGCCCATCTTGCCGGCAATTATCGCAGGATCTGCGAAATCATCCGGGACAAGCTGCCGGATACCCTCGTTTATATGATGGCCTATTATCCTGTGAACAGCAGTGTTTCCCTGGCACAGGGCAACTCCTCTATGCTGGTACGTACCAATGAAAACATCGCCCGTGTCAATAGAATGGTGGAGGACCTCGCGGATGAATTCGGTTTTCACTATATTGATGTTAACGATGGCCTCAAGGACGAAAACGGGAACCTGAAAGTCGAGCACACCCGGGATGGCATTCATTTTGACGCGGCTGCCTATCGGACGGTATTTGAACGCTTGAAGAAGTATTTGTAATCAAGCAGAAAGGAAGGGTCATCTATGAACGCGCTCAAAGGAAAGGTCGCGCTGGTCACTGGATCGGGTCAGGGAATCGGCAAAGGAATTGCTATGTATTTTGCCCGGGAAGGGGCCATTGTGATCACCAACAACCGCAGCCCCATGAAAAATGTGGAGCCTCCCAAAGAGCTTTCCAGGGAAGAACAGGCGGCCTGGCTTTCCATGGTGGGCGATGCCGAAACTGCAGCCAAGGAGATCCGAGCCTTTGGCGGGCAGGCGGAAGCCATGTTCTGCGACGTGGCGAATTATGACGCCGTCGGTCAAATGATGGAGAAAATCGTTGCAAAATACGGCCGCATTGATATCGTGGTCAACAACGCCGCCATTACGGAATCCGGTGCTTTGCTCTCCCTGACAGAACGGGATTATGACCGCCAAACCTCTGTCAAGATGAAAGGAGCTTTCAACTGCTGCCGGCATGCGGTACCCTATATGATCAAACAAGGCGGCGGCACCATCCTGAATTGCGCCTCCGATGCTTGGGTAGGCCTGGGCAACGCCACGGTGTACAGCGCGGCCAATGCCGGCATCGTCGGCATGACCAAGGCCATGGCCATGGAGCTTTGGCGGCATGGAATCAACTGCAATGCTTTCTGTCCCCAGGGCGCGTCGCCCGGCCATGTGGCGGGCTTTGCCAAAACACTGAAAACACTCTCTGAAGCCATGGGCAAGGAAGTGACCATGTCGGCGGAAAAGAAGGCGGAGATTGATGCCAATCATGCAGACAGCGAAGGCCTCGCGCCTTTCCTAGCTTATCTGTGCACTGATCAGGGAAAGCAATACACGGCCCAGGTGTTTTCCGTTACTGCATCCGGGAAGGTGGACGTATACTCCGCTCCTGTGCGGCTCCGGGAAATCACCAAGGCTGAATCTCTTTGGACGATTGAAGAACTGGCTGCCTGCGTTCCCGAGCATCTGATGCAGGATTATCAGAATCCGGCGGAATCACGGCATTACTGATGGATCAGCGAGGATGAAAATGAAACAAAACGCAGAATCACAGATGACACGTACCGCGAAGGCTTCTGTCCTGTGCGGCGGCCTGATCGTCATTGCAGGATTGGTTTCCTTTTTCGCACCGCAGCTGCAAAGTTTCGCGCTGACCTTCATGTTTGCAATGAACACTGGCTTGCACTTCGCAGTCTGGAAGCGGTCTGTTAAGCGCGGAAAGCCGATGGGAGCGACGCTCAGCATCACTTTGGCAGAAGGCTGGTTTCTTCTGATGCTATTGGTCTTCTTCGCCACAGGCAAGCCGTCTTTCGATCTGTTGCTTGCAGCATACTCCTTTTATCAAGTCACGCATGGTTCATCTCTCCTCACGATCCCAACTGGCTTATCCCGTTCACTTGGCATGCTTGCCCTTGTAATGGGCACGCTGACGATCCTCATCCCTGCGCCTGCAATCATTGGAATCAGTATCATGCTGAACGGCGCGGAAAGACTGATCATGGCGTTGGCAAACAAAAATGATCAATCAAAAGCCAACAAAAGCCTGACAGGACAATGAGCACTTTTGCTCTGTTTCATAAAACAGAAGATGTGTATGCTAGCTATTGCTTCTTTTATCTTTTACAAGATCCGTTCGACGGGAAGCTTTTGCTGAAAGCATATATACCATAATTCAGATTCATGATCCTTTCACTTCGACTATGGAAGCGGTGAGCTTGTTGAATGCAAGCTCACTTTTTTATTTTGCTCTTTGGTGTGAATGCCGCAGAGCATTTTTCTGTTTCTGGACGTTTTCCAGAATGATGGCGGAGTTTTTACTTGCAAATAACAGAGAGGAGCCAAAGAAAGTACATAGATTGATGCCGTTTCACTCATGACAGACTTGATAGCAACAAGATTCTCATACATCCAGTTAAGATAGACGAACGGTATTACTGCTTCGGCTGCCACGAAACCGGCGACGTGATCAATTTCGTTGCCAACCTGTATGGTCTCAGCAATTATGAAGCGGCCAAGAAATTGGCCCAGGATTTCGGGATCGACCCGCGTACTCCTGCCCCTGCCGTTGCCCCCAAGAGAAAAACCGTCTGGCAGCAGCGGAAGGACGAGGGCTACTGCGCCGCCATCCTGATCAAATACGAAAACCTTTTGAAGAAATGGCAGAATCAATTCGCTCCTGCCACCCCGGATGCCCCCTGGGATGAGCGCTTCGCCTCTGCCTGCAAGACGCTGCCTGGAATTTCCGATCTGCTGGACTGCCTCTATTCCCCCAATGCGGAGCTGCGGAAGAATACCGCAGAAGCACTGGTCAAAACCGGGTCCATCAGCCGCCTGGAAGAAATCCTGAAATACCACGAAGGAGAGAAGCAGGATGTCCGTCTTGACATCGACTTTGCCGCCTAACCAGTGGCCGGTCTGGTTCAATGGAAAGGCCATTAACGAGGCCATCTTCTGCCAGCAGTTCCTGATCAGCCATCCGCTGGCCTATACCGATGGGGCCTTCTTCACGGTGGAAGGACGCATGACGGACGAATCCACTTTGCAGGGGGAAATCTTTGACATGCTGCAAAGCTGTGCCACCAGCAGCGTGACCAAGAAGATCAGCAACATCATCGACCTGCTGAAAATCACCGCCCGGGTGGAGGAGATCGTCCCCCAGGATGACCGCATCCACCTGGCCAACGGCACGCTCATGCTGGACGGAGATTTTCTTCCCTATAAGGATCAGATCGTGCGCAGCCGCTTTCCCATTCAATACAATCCCCAAGCGGGGCCGCCCGAACGGTGGCTCCGCTTCCTGGGGGAGGTGCTCTACCCGGAGGATATTCCCACTTTGCAGGAGTTCATCGGGTACTGCCTCATCCCCAGCAACAAGGGTCAGCGGATGATGATCATCAAGGGCAGCGGCGGCGAAGGGAAAAGCCAGATCGGAACGGTCATCTCCCGGCTGTTTGGCTGCAACGCCAAGGACGGCAGCGTGGGCAAGGTG
>JAFWQM010000030.1 GCA_017509065.1 Clostridia bacterium | reverse complement strand
GGGCGTTGAGATGGTTATGCCCGGCGACAACGTGGAAATGGAAGTTGAACTGATCACCCCCATCGCCATCGAAGCCGGTCTGCGCTTCGCTATCCGCGAAGGCGGCCACACCGTCGGCGCCGGCGCCGTGGTGCGCATGGTGGAATAATCCAAACGATGAGGAAATCAGCCGCAGGCTGATTCCGTCCAGCCGGGCCACGTATGTGAGCACGGCTGGCATCATCAAAAAGCGGCTTCTTACGCTCAGAAGCTCACCCCGGCAGGGCATTGGCCCTGCCGGGTTTTTAACGCTTGCAATCTAATGTGTTCTATGCGATAATAAAACGGTGAAAAAAGACGGGGAGTTGGTGGATATGGCCGCCGGAATATGGGTACGGCTGATGCACAAAACCAGGATTGAAAAGGATACGACGGTTGATTGCAGTCATGATGCGTGGCAGGAGGCGCTTGAAACGGCATGCAAACAGCTTGATGTAAGCCGGCCTTTGATTCTTAATAAGCATGAGCGGGATTGGGAGCAGTTCTCCCAAGCGCGTTTTTTGAAGGAGCATTTTGTAGAGGACGTGCCCTTCGACCGCATGGAAGTGGAGTTCATCGACCCGGACAAGAAGAAAAAGAAGCAGAACCCTTACGCTTCGTATCTGTAACATAGATATTTTGGAGGAATCATTTGCAATTGAAAAAGCTGCTGCCATGCCTGTTTTTATTTCTGGCGCTGTGCGTGCCCGCGATGGCCGAAATCGAATTCAGCGAAGTGATGGCGTCCAACGGCGTGTATGTGAACGGGGAAGCTTATGACTGGGTTGAAATCCACAACACCGGGAAAAAGAACGTCGATCTGAGCGGGTGCTATCTGTCCGACAGTAAAAAGAAGCTGACCAAATGGGCTTTCCCCAAGAATACCACGGTAAAGGCGGGTGGGTATGTTTTAGTGTACTGCACGGGGGAGGAACTGAACCCCGGCAAGAACGGCACCTACTACGCCAATTTCAAAATCTCCGCCTCGGGCGACGACTTGTACCTGACGGACAAGGACGGTGAAACGCTGATAGCGTCCCTTGAAATTCCCGCCCAGTACGGCAACGTGTCCTGGGGTATCCCCGACGGACAGAGCGAGTATCTGTATTTCACGGAAGCCACGCCGGGGAAAAAGAACGTCAAAACGGGTTACGCTTCCCGCGCGGAACTGCCGGAGATCGTCACGCCAGGTGGGTTTTATGACAGCGCTGTAACCGTGAGTGTCCAAGGCGATTCGGTCAGATATACGACGGACGGCTCCACTCCAACGGAGAAATCAAAGCTGTTTCCATCGGAAGGTTTAGCTGTCACAAAAACGACCGTGCTCCGCGTGCGGGCGTTCGGTGAAAACCAGGTGCCGTCCGAAACGGTGTCAGCCTCTTACTTCATCGGCCTGGAGCAGCCTGTGCCGGTCATTTCCCTGATCACCGACGACAAGTATCTGTTCGACAAGAAAACGGGTCTGCTGGTGAAGGGAAACAACGCCAATTATCCTAATTACGAGCACGACTGGGAATACCCCATGAACGTGGAGTATTTCAACTTGGGCGGCGGGTGCGAGATCAACCAGCTGGGCACGTTCACCACCGCGGGTCATTCCGCGCGGCAGAACGCCCAGAAGTCTATCGCCGTGTTTGCCCGGAAAGCGTATGGGGAAGACCGGTTCTATTTCAACCCTTTCCCGAATCGGGACTATGACAGCTACAAGTCTCTGTTGCTGCGCTCCACCAATTCCGACGCATTCTCCACCCGCCTGCGCGACCCGGTCATTTCTTCCCTGGCGGAACCGCTGAACATCATCTATCAGGACGCGCTGGCGATTGAAGTCTATATCAACGGGCAATATTGGGGGCACTACAACCTTCGTGAAAAGATCAACAAGTATTTCGTAGCCCAGTGGGAGGGCGTGACGGACGCGGATGATATAGACAATATCGACATCCTGGCCCGCACAGGCCGCGACGAATTCGTCAATAACGGCAGCAACGAGGACTGGCTGGCGCTGTGCGATTTCTGCAAGAAAAAGGATCTGAACGACCCGGACAATCTGCAATACGTGCTGGATAATCTGGACGTTGACAGCCTGTTCACCCACGCTGCCTTTGAAATCATCATTGGCAACAACGATTTCACCAACGTGCGGGTGTACCGCGTGCCGGGCGGCAAATGGAAATACCTGCTGTTCGACGTGGAAGCGGGGTTCCTTTCCATGGAATCCGGGCCGATGAACTACTACCTGAAAAAGGTCAACGATAAAGTGCAGGGCTTCCGCCATGAACCGCTGGCTGCGCTGCTGAACGTGCCGGAGATGAAAGCGAAATTCCTGACACGCTTTGCGGAGGTGCTGGATTTATCGTTCCAATGGCCGTATGTGAAGGCGCATTTCCAACCGTGGGAGGAGACGATTGAAATGCTCCTGCCGCGCCATTTGGAACGCTGGCCGCATTTCACGATGAAAGCCTGGCGGCAGAACGTGGACGCGGTGAAATACTACGCCCGGATGCGCCCGGTCAAGATTGTGGGAATGCTGCAAAAGCACATGAAGCTGAAGGACGCTGAGGTGGAACAGTATTTCGGTGAAATACAGCGTAAATTGCAGGAAACGAATATACTGAAATAAAATCTTTCACTTTGACTTATTTTCGATATTTTGCAGCTTGATTAAAGCAACAATACCTTTATGGCTTTCTTGGAAAGGGGGCTGGGGGAAACCATTCTTTGGCCGCCAAAGAATGGTTTCCCCCAGAAAACTCCTCTCCTTTCCCACGTTAGGAGGATTCACGTGCCAAGCCGGAGAAGCCAGGAAATGCTGGAATTGATTCGTTCCCATAAAAAGCTTGCCAGCAACGTGAGCAACGGAATGCTCATGAAAATCGACGCTCCCGCGGAAAAAGTGGCGAAGATGCGTTTATTCGGCACCACAGCGAAGCTGGTGGAAGGCTTGGATATGCCCGCCGTGATGATATCGCCCAAAGAAATACGGGCAGAGGACGCGGCGCTCATCCACCTGCACGGCGGCGCGTATGTGACCGGCGGACTCTTGCAGTGCCGGGCGCTGATTTCGCCCATCTGCGCGGAGGCGGGCATTCGCGCGCTGACGTTTTCCTACCGCCTCGCGCCGGAACATCCTTATCCTGCGCAGCTGGAGGACGCTTACCGCGCTTACAGATACCTGCGGTACGCGGGCTATCCGGCGAAGAAGATCGGCCTGGTGGGGGAGAGCGCGGGGGGAAACCTGGCGCTCGCCCTTGTCCTGCGCCTGCGGGACGAGGGGGAAGAACTGCCGGGCGCTATGGCGCTGATGTCTCCCTGGGTTGATCTTGCGCAAACGGGGGAGAGCTACCGGACGCTGAAGGACGTGGACGCGACCCTGGACGCCGACGAACTCCTGCAAAGCGCGATTGCCTTCGCGGGGAGCGAAGAACGCCTGGAAAGCCCGGAAATATCGCCGCTGTACGCTGATTATCACGGCCTTCCACCCACGCTGATCCACTGCGGCACCAGCGAGATCCTGCTCAGCGATTCGGAAAAGCTGGAGGAAAACATGCTGTGCGACGGCGTGGACGCGCATCTGGTGCGCTGGGAGGGCATGTGCCATGTGTTCCAGGCGTTCGGCTTCGAGGAGAGCAAAGCGGCCAACCACCAGCTTGGCGCGTTTCTGTATGACCGATTGAAGGGATAGGACGAAAATTTACAAAAATTTTGTAATTGAACACGGTTTATATCCCGGCGAATCCCTTGCAAACGTTATGGATGTATGATATGATATAAGATAGTGCTTTGTGCATGGCACGGGGCACAACCATGCCGAACGGCAAAATATGGAGGGTGTTCCTGATGGGTTACACAGTTGAAAAAATTTCCAGTAATCAAGTGAAAATCAATTTTGAAATCGCTTCCGAAAAGTTTGACGAAGCGGTACAGAAAGCTTATCTGAAAGTGCGCGGCCGCATTGCCGTGCCCGGTTTTCGCAAGGGCAAGGCTCCCCGCCGCCTGATCGAAAGCATGTATGGCGAGGGCGTGTTTTATGACGACGCTTTTGATATCCTGTTCCCCGCCGAATACGAAGCCGCAGTCAAGGAAAACGACCTGCAGGTAGTAGACCGCCCCGAAGTGGACGAAATGAAGCAGATCGGCGTGGGCAAGGATCTGCAGTTCTCCGTTAAGGTGTTCGTGAAACCCGACGTGGAGCTGGGCAACTATAAGGGCCTCAAAGCCACCAAGTTTGTACATAAGGTGACCGAAGAAGAAATCGAAAATCGCATCCAGCAGGATGTGGATAAGGCCACCACCATGGCGGACGTGACCGACCGCGCCGTGGAAAACGGCGACACCGTGAACCTCAACTACGCGGGCACTGTGGACGGCGTGGCCTTTGAGGGCGGCACCGCTGAAAACCAGACCCTGGAAATCGGCTCCGGCCATTTCATTCCCGGATTTGAAGAGCAGATGATCGGCATGAACATCGGCGAGGAAAAGGACCTGAACGTGAAATTCCCCGACGAGTACCACGCTGAAAACCTGAAGGGCAAGGACGCCGTGTTCCATGTGAAGGTGAACGGCATTCAGACGAAGGTTGTTCCGGCTCTGGACGATGACTTCGCCGCCGACGTGAGCGAATTTGACACCTTCGCGGACTACAAGGCCGATATCACCAAGCAGCTGACCGACCGCGCCGAAAAGAACGCCGCCGCGCAGCTGGAAAACGAGCTGGTGCAGCAGGCTGTGGACGCCGCAGACTGCGATATTCCCGACGCCATGATCGAGGATGAGACCGACGTGATGATCCGCGAACTGAAGCTTCGGATGATGTATCAGGGCTTAAAGTACGAGGATTATCTCAAATATACCGGCCAGACTGAGGACCAGGTCAAGGAAATGTACAAGCCCGAGGCCAAGAACCGCGTGAAAATGCAGCTGGTGCTGGATGCCATCATCAAAGCTGAAAACGTTGACGTGACCGAGGAAGAAGTGGAAAAGGCCACCGCCGAGGAAGCGGAGCGCAGCGGCCGCGAACTGGAAGAATTCAAGAAGGGCCTGAACGACCGGCAGAAGGAATACCTCAAGGGTAACGCCAAGATCCGCAAGGTGGTGGACATGATCGTGGAAACCGCCCAGGTGGAAGTGAAGGACGAAGCGGACCGCATCGACGCCGCCGAAACCCTCAAGGCTGTGGAAGACGCTGCCGCCGCCGTTACCGAAGAAGAAGAGAAAGAGGAAGAATAATCCGGTTCTTCTCCGCATAGATTCCCTTTCGCCGTCATATACTCTGACGGGGATGACGGAATGCCGATGCAAGCAGACTGCCGGGCGAATCGCCCGACAGTCTGCGCAGTACGTTTTACCCCGATCCCAGGAGGATACAGAAATAATGTCTTTGATCCCTTATGTTATCGAGCAGACCGCTCATGGCGAGCGTTCCTATGATATTTATTCCCGGCTGCTGAAAGACCGGGTGGTGTTCCTCGGCAGCGCGATCGATGACCAGGTGGCCAACGCCGTGGTGGCCCAGCTTTTGTTCCTGGAAACCGACAACCCCGACGCGGATATCAACCTGTACATCAACAGCCCCGGCGGCTCCGTGACGGCCGGCATGGCGATTTTCGACACCATGAACTACATCAAGTGCCCCGTGCGCACGGTGTGCGTCGGGCTCGCCGCCTCCATGGGCGCGTTCCTGCTCATGGCCGGAGAAAAGGGCAAGCGGCTTGCGCTGCCCAACAGCGAGATCATGATCCACCAGCCCTCCGGCGGCGCGTCCGGCCAGGCGACGGACGTGACCATTCACGCGGAATGGCTGCTGCGCACCAAGAACAAAATGAACGGACTCATGGCGGAAATGACCGGCCAGCCCCTGGAAAAAATCCAGCACGACGTGGAGCGCGACTATTTCATGTCCGCCCAGGAAGCGCTGGCGTATGGTATCATCGACGAGATCTATCAGCCCAGGAGGAAGTGAGGAGTGAAGGAGAGGGATTAGGGAATAGGAATTAGAGATTAGAGGATGGAAGCAAGCGCTTCACCTTATAATATTCTCTTAAGCCTATTGCCTATTGCCTACTGCCTAATCCCTATTCCCTAATCCCTGAAAAAGAGGTAAACATGCCAAAGGATGAGATCACTACCCGGAAGCTGCGCTGCTCCTTCTGCGGGAAAACACAGGACCAGGTGCGCCGCATCATAGCCGGGCCCGGAGCGTATATCTGCAATGAATGCGTGGCGCTCTGCCAGGAAATCGTAGCGGACGACCTTGACGCCATAGCCCCCGTTTCCGACGCGGGCCAGATTCCTACGCCTGCCGAAATGAAGGCGGTGCTGGATGAATACGTGATCGGGCAGGAACGGGCCAAGCGGACGCTGTGCGTGGCTGTGTACAACCATTATAAGCGCATCGGCGCGCCGGTGAAAAAGGACGGCGTGGAACTGCAGAAGTCCAATGTGCTGCTGGTCGGCCCCACAGGCTGCGGCAAGACTTACCTGGCCCAGTCGCTGGCGCGGATACTGAACGTCCCCTTCGCCATCGTGGACGCCACCACGCTGACCGAAGCCGGCTATGTAGGCGAAGACGTGGAAAACATCCTGCTTCGCCTGATTCAGGCGGCGGGGAATGACATTCGCTCCGCACAGCGCGGCATCATCTATATTGACGAAATCGACAAGATCGCCCGCAAAGGCGAGAATGTTTCCATCACCCGCGACGTGAGCGGCGAGGGCGTGCAGCAGGCACTGCTTAAAATTCTGGAAGGCACCGTGGCCAACGTGCCGCCCCAGGGCGGACGCAAGCACCCCAACCAGGAATGCCTGCGCATCGACACCACCAACATCCTGTTCATCTGCGGCGGCGCCTTCGACGGCCTGTCCCGGCTGATTGAACAGCGCATCGGCAAGAAATCCATGGGCTTCGGCGCCGATCCCCAGGGCAAGTCCAAGCAGAACGTTGGCGACATCCTGCGCGAAATGCGCCCCGAAGACCTGATGAAATTCGGTCTGATCCCCGAATTCGTTGGCCGTCTCCCCGTGACCGTTACTTTGGACGCGCTTGACGAGGAAGCGCTTGTGAAGATTCTGACCGAGCCGCGCAATGCCCTGGTGAAGCAGTATCAGAAGCTGGTCGATCTCGACGGCGCAGCGCTTGAATTTGAACCGGCCGCGCTGGAAGCTATCGCCAAAAAAGCCATCGAGCGCAAGAGCGGCGCCCGCGGCCTGCGCGCCATTATCGAAGACGCGCTGCTGGATACGCTGTTTGACCTGCCTGGCCAGGACAGTGTGCGCAAGTGCGTCATCACAAAAGACGTGATCGAAAAGGGCGCAAAACCCACGCTGGAATACGGCGACCTGCCGGTGAAACAGGTGACGCACCGCGTTCGCCGCGCCAAGCCATTGCCGGAAGAACCGACGGCAAGCTGAACCGATTGAATGTATTATGCCCGAAGAAGCCGCAAGGCCCTTCGGGTTTTTGCGTAGAGAGAGGGACGAAGGATGAAAACAGGGCTTGCGATGGAAGGCGGGGCCATGCGCGGGATGTTCACCTGCGGGGTGATCGACGTGCTGATGGAAAACGGGATCAGCTTTGACGGCGCGGGCGGCATCTCCGCCGGGGCGGTGTTCGGCTGCAATATCAAATCCCGGCAGATCGGCCGGCCGATCCGATACAATAAAGCGTATTGCCGGGACAAGCGCTATAAAAGCCTGCGCTCTCTGATAACGACCGGGGATCTGTACGGCGTGGATTTCTGCTATCGGGAACTGCCGGACGAGCTGGACGTGTTCGACCGAAAAGCGTTCCGGGAAAACCCGATGGAATTCTTCGTCGGCGCGACGGATGTGGAAACGGGAAGCATCGTTTATCACCGCTGTGAGAACGGGGAAGAGGCCGACATGCAGTGGATGCGGGCTTCCGCTTCCATGCCGCTTGCGAGCCGGGTGGTAGAGATCGACGGGTATAAGCTGCTGGACGGCGGAATCATTGATCCGACGCCGTATTTTTATATGAAGGAATTGGGATATGACCGGATGCTGGTGATCCTGACCCAGCCGGAAGGCTATCGGAAGCAAAAGAGCGCTGCCCTGCCGCTGATGCGGCTTGCGCTGCGGAAGTATCCCAAGCTCGTCGAAGCCATGGAAAAGCGTCCCGACCGCTACAACGCGCACATCAAAGCCATCCGCGCGGATGAAGAAGCGGGCAAATGCATGGTGATCCGTCCACCCGAACCGCTTCCTCTCCGTCGGACGGAAAACGACCCTGACAAGCTGGAAAGAACGTACCAGATCGGCAGGACGGAGGCAAAGCGCAGCCTGGAAAAGATTCGTTCATTTCTGGTATAAGATGGCAACCTTGGCTAATTGAGAATAAAATATAAAATGTTTTATACAATTATTACAATTTTATTACTTGAATTGACATGTACCTATTTTTTCAGTATAATAGCTTCGTAAATCCAAAAAAGCCGCCAATTTATACAAAAAATGTGGCGCTTTTTTGATTTTTTCTACGTGTACAGAAAGCGCTTTACTAAACAAACAGGAGAGGCATGTCCATGCAGAAAAGACGTTTCGGATGGTTGATAGGAATTCTGTGTCTGGCGGCGGTGATCGCCTTGATTGTGCTGCTCGGCAGCGGCAGTCAGGACTTCCATGCCAAATATGAGGGAGTCGATCTGACCGCCGACGTGTCGGGCCTGGGCAGAGAGGATACCTACAGCAATTATATGCTCCGGCACGCGGACGTGCCGAGCGGGGATGCGGAGATCCCGGTGGAGCTGACCGCATTTGAAGGCGATGCGGAGATCCGGGAGGAGGACGGCGTGCCCTGCGTGTATACGCCGGACGGCTCTTTCGTCACCTGGAAGGTGAACGTGGAAAAGGCCGGCATGTACAACATCCAGCTGGATTATCTGACGACCCAGGCGCGCGGCGTGGATATCGAACGCGAAGTGTATATCAATGGCGAGCTGCCCTTCTCCGGCGCCCGCACGCTTTGCTTTACCCGCCTTTGGACGGACGCTTCTCCCATTCGGCATGACAATCAAGGCAACGATATCCGTCCCAGCCAGATGGAAGTGTTCGACTGGCAGCAGGTCCGCTTCAAGGATGACATGGGCTACACAGTCGAGCCCTATGCTTTCTATTTTGAAGCCGGGGAAAACACCATTTCGCTGCGCGCGGTGAACGAGCCCATGGTGATCGGCTCGCTCAGGCTGATGCCGGTCGAGAAAATGGTTTCCTATGAAGAGTACCGCGCGGCGCAGCCGCAGGTTCAGATGACGGAAGAGGGCAAAAACTGGCTCCAGACCGTTCAGGGGGAAGCGTCGAAGCTGCGTTCCTCTCCCTCTCTTTACGCGCGCTATGACCGCTCCTCTCCCATTACGGAGCCAAACAGCGTGGAGCATACCGTGCTGAACTATATCGGCGGTGACCCGTGGAATACCGCCGGCCAGTGGATCGAATGGGAAATTGAGGTGCCGGAGGATGGCTATTACAATCTTTCCGTGAAGGCGCGTCAGGTTTATCAGCGCGGCGCGCTGAGCGGGCGCACGCTGTCGATTGACGGCCAGGTGCCTTTCAAAGAGATGAGCGCCGTCACGTTTGCCTACAATACCAACTGGGAAACGCGCACGCTGTCCGACGCGGACGGCAACCCCTACCGTTTTTATCTGACCAAGGGAACCCATACGGTCCGCCTTGAAGTGACGATGGGGGAGATGGGCTCCATCCTCAAGCGGCTGGAGGACAGCATTTACAGGCTGAACCAGATTTACCGCAAGCTCCTGGTGCTCACCGGCGCGAACCCGGACCGTTACCGCGACTATAACCTCGCGGGCGTGTATCCGGAGGTCATTGAGGCGATGAGTCTGGAAAGCAAGCGGCTGTACCAGATCGTGGACGATACCGTGGCCATCACCGGCCAGAAGAGCGACCGCGTCGCCGTAGCCCAGACCCTGGCCCTCCAGCTGGAACAGTTTGTCGAGAGCAACGAGCGGATCACGGAGTCTTTCTCCAACTTCAAGGACAACATCACTTCTCTTGGCACCGCCATGCAGAACATGTCCGAAAGCAAGCTGGACGTTGACCTGCTGATGGTCACGGGCGAAAACGCAAAGGTGCCGAAGGCATATGAAAATTTTTTCACAAAAGCACTTCATGAGATCCGCAGCTGCGTGACGTCGTTCTTTGTGGATTACAACACCCTGGGCGACAAATATGACGAAACGGATGATGTGATCGAAATCTGGATCGTGACGGGCCGCGATCAGAGCACGATCCTCAAAACGATGGTGGATGATACCTTTACGCCTTTGACGGGCATCAAGGTCAACGTGAAGCTGGTCGACGCGACCGCCATCCTGACTGCCGTTATCGCCGGAAACGGTCCGGACATCGTGCTGACGGTGGACGGCTGGTACGCCGTGAACTACGCGATGCGCAACGCCGTGGAAGACCTGACGCAGTTCTCCGACTTTGAAGAAGTGGTAAAGCCCTTCTACCAAAGCGCGCTCGCCCCGCTGACCTATGACAACGGAACGCATAAGGGCATCTACGGCCTGCCGGAAACGCAGAATTTCAGCCTTCTGTTCTACCGCACCGACGTGCTGGAGGAAATGGAGCTGGAGGTGCCGCAGACCTGGGACGACATCATCGCCATGCTGCCGACCATCCAGGGAAACAGCCTGACCGTGGGCGTGCCCTTCCCGGATATTGCGCTGGCGGATATTTCCATCCTGAACTCCCTGATCTATCAGAACAACGGCGCCATTTACGACGCCGACGCCAAGAAGACCCTGATCGATTCGGAAGCCGGCGTGGCTGCTTTCAAACTGTATACCTCCCTGTATAACGACTACGGCTTGCCCACGGTGTTCGACTTCGTCAGCCGCTTCCGCAGCGGCGAAATGCCCCTGGGCGTGACCAGCTACAGCACGTATAACACCCTGATGGTTTCCGCACCTGAAATCCGCGGCCTTTGGGAATTCACCCTGTTCCCGGGCACCCTGCAGGAGGACGGCACACTGAACCGCAGCGTGCATTCCAACGGCGCGTGCTGTATGATGATCGCCACGAAGGATGAGCGCGTCAAGCAGAACGCGTGGGAATTCATGAAGTGGTGGGTCAGCGCAGACAGCCAGGTGCGCTTTGGCCGTGAAATTGAAAGCGTCTTGGGCGCAAGCGCCCGTTATCAGACGGCGAACACGGATGCGCTGCGTCAGCTGGCCTGGTCCAGCGATCAGCTCAAGATCCTGGAAGAACAGATGAGCAACACGGTGGGCTTCCGTGAAATCGCCGGCGGCTATTCCACGACCCGCCATATGACCAACGCCATCCGCCGGGTCATTACCACCAAGACGGATGCCCGGGAAGCGCTGATGAATTATGCCCGCACGATCAACGAAGAAATCAAGATCAAGCGGCGCGAATTCAATCTACCCGTCGACTAAAAACCAGGTGAGGAGGAACAATTCATGCAGGCGAACTCGTTTGTTTCCCGGTATCTGACGATGAAGCGGGAAAAGATGGAGCACGGACTGGTTCTGGCAAAACGGAACAAGATCTGTTATCTGTTTCTTGCGCCATACGCCATTCTGTTTTTCGCTTTCTTTATCCTGCCGATGATCACCTCGATTTTCTACAGCTTCACCTATTACAATATCCTGGAACCCCCGCGGTTCATCGGGTTCAGCAACTATGTGAACCTGGTGCTGCAGGACGAAGTGTTTTTGACTGCCGTGAAAAACACGTTCGTTATCGCCGTCATCACGGGGCCCATCGGATATATCCTCTCCTTCATGTTTGCCTGGTTTATCAATGAGCTTCCCAAATGGCTGCGCACCATCGCTGTGGTGGTGTTCTACGCGCCTTCCGTTGCCACGAACGCTTTCGCGGTGTTCGCCATCCTTTTCCGCGGCGACGCGTACGGCTATCTGAACGCGCTCCTCATCGAATTCAGCCTGACCGACGCTCCGATCCTGTGGCTGCTGGACCCCCGCTACATGATGCCCGTCGTGATCGTCGTCATCCTCTGGATGAGCATGGGCACCGGTTTCCTGGGCTTCATCGCCAGCCTCCAGGGCATTGATAAAAGCATGTATGAAGCGGGCTATGTGGACGGCGTCCGCAACCGCTGGCAGGAACTGTACCACATCACCCTGCCGAACATGAAGCCCATGCTGCTGTTCGGCGCGGTGATGAGCATCACGACCGCGTTCAACGTAAGCGACGTGCCGCGCGCCCTGTGCGGCTATCCTTCCACGGACTACGCCGTGCGCACGATGGTCACCCACTTGTTTGACTATGGCTTCAGCCGCTTTGAGATGGGCTATGCCAGCGCCATTGCTACCTTGCTGTTCATCATCATGATCCTGAGCAAGAAAGCGGTCGCCGCGCTGATTGGAAGGGTGGGAACCTGAGATGAGTGAAAAAACGATCGTTAAATCTGCTGGTTCCATGCGGTTCCACGGCGGGAAGAATTTCCGCGGAGAGGTTCTCGTAACCGAAACCGGCGTCAGGTTCATGGAAAAAGGCGCGGACAAACCGGCGGCGGAGTTTTCCTTCAGCGACCTGGAAAAACTGGAAAGGATCCGCCGGGGCGGCACTTCCTGCCAGATCACGGCGGGGCTGAAGGACGGCCAGACCTACTATTTTGAGCTGACTCAGGGACTAAAAATTTTCGATACGATCAATAAACACTGGACGGACAGGCCCGTCGCCGCGAAGACCAGAGGCGAAGAGCTGCACCGGCTGGCGGAGCTGCGCGGCGAAAAGATCGAAGTACCCAAACGCCATCTGATCAAACGCCGCCATCCCAACCGTTCCATCTTCGGCGATATCGGCGTTTATCTGCTGCTGTTTATCGTGGCTTTCGCCATGGCGTTTCCGCTCATTTTTGCCGTGGGTTCTTCCCTGAAGCCGCTGGATGAATTGTTCCGCATCCCGCCGACCGTGCTGCCGCGGCATCCCACCACAGACAACTTTTCCGACCTGTTCGTGACCATGGGGCAGAGCTGGGTGCCTTTCAGCCGCTATCTGCTCAACACGGTGATGATCACCTTCTTCGGCACGCTCGGACACGTGATCATTGCCAGCATGGCCGCCTTTGTGCTGTCGAAATATGAATTCCCCGGGAACAGGCTGTTCTTCTCCCTTGTCACCACGTGCCTGATGTTCTCCGGTTATGTGACGGGCATCCCCAACTATCTGTTCATGAGCAAGCTGGGGATGATCAATACCTACTGGGCTTTGATCCTGCCTGCGTTCGCTGCGCCCATCGGACTGTTCCTGATGAAGCAGTTCATGGACGGGCTGCCGATGCCGCTGATCGAAGCCGCGCATATCGACGGGGCAAACGAACTGCAGATTTTCTGGCACATCGTGATGCCCAACGTCAAGCCGGCCTGGCTTACCCTGATCATCTTCAGCGTGAGGGATCTGTGGAACGTTTCGGCGTCCACCGTCATCTATTCCGAACAGAAAAAGACCCTGGTTTACGCTCTGCAGCAGATTCAGGCAGGCGGCATTGCCCGTACCGGCCAGGCGGCGGCGGTTACCGTCGTGGTGATGTCAGTGCCCATCATCCTTTTCATCGTGTTCCAGAGCCAGATCATGGAAACGATGGCTTCTTCCGGTATCAAGGATTGATGTGTTCCGGGAAACGGATGACTTAAACACAGACAGGAGGAAAAACCCAGTGAAAGTGATGAAACGGGCGCTTGCCGGGCTGTGCTTCCTTATGATTCTGCTGTCCGCCGCTGGCGCTTTGGCGGATGACAGCTTCAGTATGGCGCACGATGGCTTCAACACTTCCTATACATACAGTTATGATTATTGGGGCGATGTGCAGATTTCTCCGGACGCTTACCGCGTCACCACGGTCATCGACAGCATGTCCCTGGGCCTGGAGAACCTGGGCGGCCTGAGGATGAGCAGGCCCCAGAGCCTGTTCGTCCGCAATAATGATCTGTATATCGCGGACACAAACAATAACCGGATCATTCAGGTGCATTACGACGGCTCCGCATACACTTTTACCCGCGTGATCGACCGGGTCAACGGATGCGAAGTGGGGGATCTGAACAAGCCGTATGACGTTTTCGTCGATCAGAACGACAATATTTACGTGGCGGATTACGGCAATTTCCGTGTGGTGATGATGGATAAGGACCTGAACTATATCAAAGAATTCACCAAACCCGCGGACAGCACCTTCGACCAGAAGCTGGATTTCCAGCCGAAAAAAATCGCCGTGGACGTGGCGGGCCGCGTGTACGCTCTGGTGAACAACGTAAACAAAGGCTTTGTCAAATATGAAAACGACACCACGTTTACCGGATACATCGGCGCCAATACCGTTTCAGTCAACATGGCGGACTATATCTGGAAACGCTACTTCCAGACCAAGGAGCAGCGGGCGGCGTCGGAAAGCTTTGTTCCCACCGAATACGAGAACATGTACATCGATCAGTACGGCTTCATTTACGCCACCAATACCGTGTTCAGCGAGTATGATCTGAAATGGGACAAAGCCAAGCCCATCCGCCGCCTGAACGGCATCGGCAATGATATTCTGATCAAGAACGACCGGTATCCTCCCATCGGCGATCTGTGGTGGATCGAAGGCAGTACAGCTTCCGGCCCCAGCAAAATGACCGATATCACCGTGCTGGACAATGACATTTATATCACCATAGACAGGACGCGCGGCCGCGTTTTCGGCTATGACAGCCAGGGCGTCATGCTCTGGGCTTTCGGCACCCGAGGAAATATCGGCGGCGCTTTCACCAGCGCGATCAGCATCGAACACATGGGGTATGACCTGTTTGTGCTCGACCAGCTGGAAAACAGCGTGACCGTGTTCACTCCGACTGAATACGGAACCTTGATCTATGATGCGATCGAAACCTACCTGCGCGGCGAGTATGACCGAAGCGCGGATCTGTGGCGCGATGTCATGAAGCTGAACGCCAACTATCCGCTGGCCTTCCGCGGGATCGGCCGGGCGTTGCTGCGGCAGGAAGACTTCAAGGGCGCCATGACGTACTTTGAAAAAGCCCATGACCGCGAAAACTACGGCAGAGCCTTCAAGCTTTACCGGAAAGAATGGGTGGAGCAGAACGTCTGGTGGCTGGTGCTGATTCTGGCGGCGGTGCTGATTGTGCCTCTGCTCATCGGCAGGATCAAGAGAATGAAGTGGGAGGTGATCATACATGAGCACAACAAAGTCCATAAAAACGCTTGAGGCCGCTCAGAGGAAAGAAGCCAGAAAAGCCTGGTGGGACCGATATAAAGCATCATTCTCCTTCGCTTTCCATGTGATCACCCATCCGTTCGACGGATTTTGGGATCTGGCCCACGAAGGGAAAGGAAACCTGGCGGTCGCCAACACGTTCTTCTTCCTGTTCCTGCTGGTGCGGATCGTCAAGCTGATGTATACCAGCTTCCAGTTCATCTCCGCACCGGTGCAGCACATCAACGTGTTTGAAGAAGCGGCTTCCCTCGCGCTGCCGTTCCTCGTGCTCTGCTTGGCGAACTGGGCCATGACGACGCTGTTTGACGGAAAAGGCCGTTTCAAGGATATTTATATCGCCATGTGCTACGCTTTGCTGCCCTACATCATCATTCAGTCGATCATGGTGCTGGTCAGCAATATGATCACGTTTGAAGAAGGCAGCTTCTATTCCGTCGTACTTGGTATCAGCGTGATCTGGTGCGCGTTTTTGGTGTTTGTGGGTCTGATGGAAGTGCATGACTACGGCCCCGGTAAAACGCTGGTTTTCCTCGTGGTCACCGTGGTCAGCGCCTGCGTGATCCTGTTCCTGGTGCTGGTGTTCTTCAGCCTGCTCAGCGACGCTATCAGCTACTTTGTCAGTCTGTACCGGGAAATCGTGTACCGGTTGTATTAAGGAGGAAAGAAACGAATGAAACAGAAAAAATCGATCCTCCGCTGGCTGATCCCCCTGGTTCTCGTTCTTTGCGCGCTGGCGGCGCTGGTGATGTTCGTGTTTGTGCCGATCTATTCGCAGAAGGAAGACTTGATCGGACGGCCGCCGACCGTTGTGAATTACGCGGGGGACGGAAAAACCCTGATTATGGAAAACGACGCGCTGCGCTTTGAAATGGACGGGAATACCACGCAGTTCCAGATCCTGGATAAAAAGACAGGAAAAATCTGGTACTCCAATCCCCCGGATCGGGAGAAAGATGGTATCGCCCGCGCCGTGAACAAAGAAGCGCTTTCCTCCACGCTGAACGTAACCTACACCTCCTCCGGCGGTGAAGTGGAGCTGAACAACTATACCTACTCCATGATGAACCAGACGTACGAGATCCATGAGCTGGAAGACGGTTCCATCCGGGTTGATTACGCGATCGGTAAAATCGAAAAAACCTATCTGATTCCCAGCGCGATCACGGCGGACAGATATAATGAAATCACGGGCAGGATGTCCAAAGCGACCAAGAAAAAGGTCAGTTCCAGCTATTCTCTCTATGAGCCGGACAAACTGGACAAGAAGGATAACAAGGACGAAATCATCGCCATGTATCCCAGCGTGACGGAGCAGGCTCTTTACATCCTGAAGTCTGATACCACCACAGCCAACAAGGCCAAGCTGGAGGGCTATTTCGCGGAAGGCCAGTATTCCCAGGAGGATTATGATATCGACCGGCTGCTGGTGGCGGGAAGCCGAAGCAACAACGGCCCCGTGTTCAACGCCAGCGTGATTTATAAGCTGGACGGCGAAGATTTTCTGGTGGAAGTGCCGTACGACAGCCTGTGCTGTGAAAGTGCCAATCCCATGACCTATATCAGCGTGCTGCCCATGTTCGGCGCGGCAGGCATGGACCAGGAAGGCTTTATGCTGATCCCGGAGGGCGGCGGCGCTATCATCAACAACAACAACGGCAAGCTGTCCCAAAGCGCCTATTACGCCAACCTGTACGGCTGGGATTACGCCACGGAGCGCATCGAAGCGGTCAGCGAGACGCGCAACGCCTTCCCCGTATTCGGTGTGGGCCAGCCGGACGGTTCCTTTATCTGCATTGCGGAAGGCGCCAGTTCCTACTGCGCCATCAATGCCGATATCGCCGGGCGCTTCAACAGCTACAATTTCATCTACGGCAAATACAACGTGCTGCATTATGACCGGTTCAACGTATCCAACCGTACTGCCCAGCTGCTGTACATGTATGAAAGCAAGATCCCGGATGACGTGCTCATTCAGCGCTATCATTTCCTGGCCGGGGACAGCTATGTGGATATGGCCAACAGCTATGGCGAATACCTGCGGAAGAATCCGGAAATGCGCGATGCTGCGGCCAGCGTGGACATGCCCATCAACGTGGAACTGGTCGGCGCGATCAACAAAACGGTGGCCAGATTCGGTATTCCCGTGGATTCTGTCGTGGCCACCACCACCTTCTCCCAGGCGGACGATATCATGAAGGAGCTGGTGGAAAACGGCATCAAGGATATGAACCTTCGCATGACCGGCTGGTGCAACGGCGGGGTTCGGCAGAAGGTGCTCACCAGGGTGAAGGTGCTGCGGCAGCTTGGCGGCGAAAACGAAATGAATAAGCTGATCGCCGACGCGAAAGCAAAAAATGTTGACCTGTTCTTTGACGGCATTACATGCTTTGCCTATGACAGCGGCTTACTGGACGGATTCGTTCCGTTCTCCCATGCCGCGCGCTTTACCACCCGCGAGCAGGTGAAGCTGTATTCCTACGATATCGTCACCTACCAGCAGTCGGACTGGATGGACGCTTATTACCTGGTGCGGCCCGAGTACGCCAGCCAGAACGCCTCGAACCTGGTCAGCGCGCTTTCCCAGAAAGGCGCGGCGGGCGTAGCGTTCCGCGATATAGGCAATCTGCTCAGCGCGGATTACTACAACCGGAATACGGTCACCCGGGAACAGGTAAAAGCCATGAATGTGGATATGCTGAAGCAGGCCGTGGCGGCAGGCCTCAAAGTATCCATCAAGGAAGGCAACGATTACGCGGTGCCGTACGCCGACCTCATTACCGATATGAATCTGACTGGCAACGCTTACGCGATCATCGACAGGCGCATCCCCTTCTACCAGATCGCCCTGCATGGCCTGAAGAACTATACCGGCGCCGCCATCAATCTGGCGGGCGATTATGTGACCGCCCTGCTGGAATGCGCGGAATACGGCGCGGGCCTGAATTTCTGCTTTATGGAAGCGGATAACACGATCATTCAGGATTCCGCCTACAGCTGTTACACTTCCGCCGGTTATGAACGCTGGAAGGCCCAGGCGATTCCGATCATGGTGCGCTACCAGAAAGAGATGGCCGGGCTGAATCAGCAGATGATCGTCGGCCATGAGTATCTGACGCCGGAAGTGGTGGCTACAACTTACGCGGATGGCACGAAGGTATATGTGAATTATTCCGCTGTGGAATATGACGCAGGTACCGTGCAAGTGCCGGCCCGTGATTATACGGTGGAAAGGGGGCGATAAGGGTGGCCAAGGAAAACAGGAAAATTCGTGAGCACTGGTACAGCGGTATCGTGGAAGCTGTCCAGATGTATGTCCCGGGCAACAAGATCTATCACACCATTCCCGCCCGCCGGGCCAGGATTGGCACGCTGTTCATCCTGCCGTTCATCATCGGGTTCATCTTTTTCATGGTCCGGCCCTTGCTGTTCTCGCTCAATATGAGCTTCAACGAAGTGAAGCTTCTGGGCGGCGGCGGCTTCAACCTGACGCTCCAGAACCGCGACTATGAGATCCTCGGGCTCAAATTCTCGCTCCCGCTGGGCAATTATCATTACGCCCTGGCGACCGACCCCAACTTCAACCAGTATCTGGTCTCCGAAATCGGCCGTATGGCGATCAACACGATTGCTACCCTGGTCATGAGCTTCGTAATCGCCGTTATCCTGAACCAGAAGTTCAAAGGCCGCATCTTCTGCCGCATCATCTTCTTCCTGCCGGTCATTCTGTCCTCCGGCGTGCTGCCCGGCATCGAAAGCTCCAATGAATTCTACAACATGATGAGCGATATATCCAACTCGGTGCAGAATTCATCGGGCATCAATATTTCGCTCGCCCTGCAGAATCTGCTCTCGGTATCGGGCGTGGCGGCGGATGTGTTCGATGTCATTTTCCAGATGATCGACGCCATTTATGATATCGTCATGGCAAGCGGCATTCAGATCATCGTTTTCCTCAGCGGCCTGCAGTCCATTTCCCCGTCGCTGTATGAGGCGGCTGACGTGGAAGGCTGCTCCGCCTGGGAATCTTTCTGGAAGATCACGTTCCCCATGGTCAGCCCGCTGCTGCTGGTCAACTGCATTTACACCATCATCGACTTCTTCATGAAGAACGATAACCGGGTCATTGAGCGCATCAACACCATCATGTACGGCGTGCAGCTGAATTTCGGCCTCGCCTCCGCCATGAGCTGGATCTACTTCGGCGTCGCGCTCGCGTTCATCGGCATCAGTTCCTTCATCATTACAATGGCGGTGAAATCTTATGAGTAAAGATAATACGGTCTACATCGGGGAAAGAAAGAGCTTCCGTGAACGGAACCGCCGCAGCGGCGGCTACCTCATGAGGCGGAGATTCAAAGAGATCAGCGTGTCCGTTATCCGCGCCCTGCTGATGTTCGGCCTGTGCTTCATGATCATCCAGCCGATGATCACCCGCCTTTCCATGAGCTTCATGGCGGAAAAGGATCTTTACGATTCCACGATCATTCTGCTGCCGCGGAACCTGACGCTGGAAAACTACAAGATCGTGGCCGACCTGACGGATTTTCCCGGCACCATGATCAATACGCTGTGGATTTCCATTCTCGTATCGATCTGCCAGGTGGTCGCCGCCACGCTGGTTTCTTACGGCTTTGCGCGGTTTGAGTTTCCGCTCAAGAAATTCTGGTTTGCCTGCGTCGTCATGCTGATCATCATCCCGCCCCAGACCATCCAGACGGCGCTGTACATCACGTTCGCAAACTTTGACATTTTCGGCATATTCAAAGCCACCACAGGAAAAGCCCTGAACCTGCGTTCCTCGCTGATTCCGTACCTGCTCATGAGCCTGACGTGCATGGGGCTTAAAAACGGCCTGTTCATCTACATGCTGCGCCAGTATTTCAAGAGCGTGCCGGAAAGCCTGGAAGAAGCGGCCTATGTGGACGGCTGCAGCACGCTGCATACTTTCGTCAAGATCATGCTGCCGGACGCCGTGCCCATCATCGCCAGCTGCTTCCTGTTCAGTTTCGTGTGGCAGTGGACGGACCTGTTCTATGCCCGCAACTTCCTCACCGGGTATCCCACCTTCGCCATTCGCATGAGCACCATGGTCAGCCGTATGGGCCGCTACTTTTCCAAAGACGCGAACCAGGCCATCGTGGTGCCCAACGGCCGTCAGCTGCAGCTGATTTCCATCGCGGTGCTGTTCTGCTGCATCCCGCTGATCATCCTGTACTGCTTCACCCAGCGCACCTTCGTGGAGAGCCTGGCCATGACCGGTTCCAAGGAATAAACTGTCTGAAATAAAAAGCAAAAAATGATGACCTGAACGCACGTTTTGAACGATGTTCCCAAAATTTGCGCTTGCATTTTTGGAAAAAAGCTCCTATAATAATATTGAAAAACAAAAACGACAGGTCATTTCATGCGTACTATGCGGCAGTCGTTTGACCGCCGAATAGATAAAAAAGGAGGTTTTCTCATCATGAAGAAAATCATTGCTCTGGTGATGGCCGCTTTGATGCTGCTGGTTTCCTGCAGCTTCTCTCTGGCCGAAGTCCCCGAAGGTTACCCGGAAATCATTGAAGGCCTTGATTTCGGCGGACAGACCATCTGGATTTATGACTGGTGGTCCAGTGACGACGAAAACCACAGCGCCCGTACTGCCGAACCCGATGAAGACACCCAGAAGCGCTATGACTACATCGACTGGCTGGAAGCGACCTACAACTGCAAGATCGTTGAGACCGCTCTGAGCGACTGGGCGGGCAACCCCTCCGAGCTGGCCAACATGGTCATGAACGGCGACAACAGCAAGCTGTGCATCATCGCTGTGGCTTCCGACTTCGCCGGCACTCCTCTGGCCAATGACCTGTATATGCCCTGGCAGATCGACCTGAGCGGCGAAAAGTGGAACAAGGCCGCCAGCGATTTCTGCACCAAGGGCGGCAAGGTCTATGGCGTGCATGTCGGCAAGACCGAACCCCGTTCCTGCGTGTTCTTCAACAAGCGCGTTCTGACCGAAGCCGGCATCGATCCCGAATCCATCTATGACGCTCAGGCGGACGGCACCTGGACCTGGGATATGATGATCGACATGATGGAAAAGGTTCAGCGCGATATCGATAATGACGGCATCAACGACATCTACGGCATGGTCGGCTCCGGCGACGAACTGGCCATCGGCCTGATGTTCTCCAACAACGCCGCGTTCTTCGATTATAACGAAGAAGGCAAGCTGGCTATCGCCTGCAACAGCCAGGCTGCTCTGGACGCTCTCCAGATGCGCAAGACCATGGCTGAAAACTACATGGCTCCTCAGCCCGAAGGCTCCAACTGGGATTGGTTCAAGGATTACTGGAAGCAGGGCACCACTGCTTTCTATCCTGGACAGACCTGGCAGGGCTTCAACCCCAACGCCGAAATGTCTGATATGGCCGACGAATGGGGCGCTGTCATGTTCCCCAAGGGCCCCAACGCCGAAACCTATCTGGCCATGGCCTGCGACAACATCTATGGCATTCCCAACGTCTATGACGACGAAACTTCTCTGAAGATCCAGCAGATCTACGACCTCTACACCAACGATACTCCCGGTGTTGACACCGAAGATGCCTGGATCGGCGACAAGTATCTGTACACCGACGAGCGCGCCGTGGATGAAACCTACGCCATGATGCGCCAGGACGAACATGCCGTTGCCAACAAGACCTACCTGCTGGGCTCTACTAACGATGTGCTTGGTTCCGCTCTGCTGTGGGGCCCCATCGGCAGCATGACTCCCGCTGAAGCTGTGGAATCCGCCACACCCGTCTGGCAGGATATGCTGGATGTGTTCAACGGCGATAAGACCCAGGAAGAAATCGACGCCGAGCATGCCGCTGCTGAAGAAGCTGCTGCCGCTGCCGCTGAAGAAGTTGCAGAGGAAGCCGCTGGCGAGTAATCATCTTTTCCTTGGTTTTCCGGACCGCCCTTCGGGGCGGTCCTTTTTTTCCTGAAAGGGTTGAACAATGCGAAAGAAAAGGGTAGAATAAAGGTGTAGAAGCGGACGGACAGTCCGGATGAAAGGGTTGAAACGCAGTGGCTAAGCGGATGCTGACGGTTTTGATGATCCTTTGTCTGCTGGCAGGCTTTGTGCCCGCCTTCGCGGATGAAGCTGCAGTGGTGTATGTATCTGATTTCAGCAAGGACACGGACGGCTGGTATGGCCGCGGAGCGTCCGTTGCGCTCAGGGACGGCGCTTTGCGCGCGGAGGGACGCACCAGCGACTGGAACTCTCCTGGCAGAGACTTTGAGCTCATCGAGGGCGGAAAATACCATTTGAGCGTCCAGGTTCGCCAGGAGGAAATGGACAGCGCGAATTTCATGATTTCCGTGGCGCACTCCAAAGACGGCATGGAGACCTATGAAAACCTGGCTTTCGGCGCGGCGAGGAAAGGCGAATGGGTCAAACTGGAGGGCGATTATACCGCCGGCGCTTTTGACCGGTTCGTGCTGTACGTGGAAACTACCGGTGCGTCCGAGCTGGTTTTCGACATCCGTGATTTTACCGTCACCGCTCCGAACGGGCTGCCCACTCCCAAGCCCACAGAACCGCCCATGGAAATCGCTGAAACGGACGGGATACCCTCTCTGAAAGAGATTTACGCCAGCAAGTTTGATTTCGGCGCCGCCGCGCCGCAGCAGGCGTTCCGCGACATCAACCTGATGAAGCTGATGAAATACCAGTTCAGCATCCTGACTCCGGAAAACGAACTGAAGCCGGACAGCGTGCTGGATGTAAGCGCCAGCAGGAAACTGGCGGCGAATGACGACACAGCGGTGGCCGTCCACTTCGACGCCGCCAAATCCCTCCTGAATTTTGCGCAGAAGAACGGAATGAAGGTGCACGGCCACGTGCTGGTCTGGCACAGCCAGACGCCGGAAGCGTTCTTTCATGTGGGCTATGATACAAAAGCCCCGCTCGTGACCCGCGAAGTGATGCTTGGGCGGCTGGAAAACTATATCAAGGCCGTCATGGACTACATGGAAGAAAACTATCCGGGCGTGGTGGTCAGCTGGGACGTGGTGAACGAGGCCATCGACGACGGCACGAACGCCCTGCGCAAATCCAACTGGCGCACCGTGATCGGCGATGATTTCGTGGCACGCGCCTTTGAATATGCCCGCAAGTATGCGCCCGAAGGGACCCTGCTGTATTACAACGACTACAACACCGCCATGCCCGGCAAGCTAGCGGGCATCGTGAAGCTGCTCAAATCCCTGATAGAAGAAGGGAACATCGACGGCTACGGCTTTCAGATGCATCACAGCGTGGGTTATCCGGGTATGGATCTGATCCAAAAGTGTGTTGAGAAAATCGCCGGGCTGGGCCTGCGGCTGCGGGTCAGCGAATTGGATGTCGGGGTGGACAATAACACGGAGGCCAGCTTCCGTAAGCAAGCAAAAAAGTATGCCGATATCATGAAGCTGCTGCTCCGGTACGCGGATCAGGTGGAGGCAGTGCAGGTGTGGGGCCTGACCGATACAATGAGCTGGCGCGCCTCCGGCTATCCCCTGCTCTTTGACGCCAGACGCAATCCCAAGCCCGCTTTCTGGGCGGTAGCGGATCCCGATTCCGTTCAGTGATTGTTCATCCGGCGGACAGTCCTGCTTTTTTACAATTCCTGTGGAAGGAATCAGACGATACTGCTGCGAATTTTATTGAATGTATACCGTGTGTTCAGCGGTATGCAGGAGGTTAATGGATGAAATGCCCCAATTGCGGTCAGTGGAACCGCGCGTCTTTTCCGAATTGCTTTAAGTGCGGCGCGGAATTGCCTTTGCAGACCGCGGAGGAAGAAAAGAAAAACGTTCCGAAAATGCCTGACGGAGGCGCGGCGAAAGTATATATCCAGATCGATGAGATCGGCCGCTCCACTTCCTCAGAGGACAGCCGCGACAAGCTGGCCCGCGAAATGAAGGACCTGTCCGCGCGCAAACGCCGCGGGGAAGAGGAACAGCGCAGGCTGCGTGAAAACAGCGTCAGGCAGGGCTTTGTTCCTTCACCCCGTATCGCGCGCACGCTGAATGGCCGTGAATCCTTTCCTGTTCCGCAAAACACTTCCTATACCCGCGACGGCGTGGAAGTGGAGGGCATCGTGCGGCCCGACGCCATTCCTGTTTCTTCCAGCCGCGTGATCGGCTACGACGAAGCCGCGTTCCCAGAGCCCGGCATGGGCTCCATCGACAGCTTTAAGCGCAAACGGCGCAAAAGCAAAATCAAGCCGTATAAACGCAGCTTCCTGCGGCGATTCGGCAAGGCCATTGCCGCCGTGCTGATCGTCGCGGCGCTCGGCTTCCTGTTCTATGATAAGCTTTACAAGCCTTACCGCGCCAGGCAGATCGCCGAATCCTTAAGCGCGAACACCATCATCACCACGTCTATCCTCAATGAAAGGGCCGCCCACATCATTCGCATACCCGGCGAGGACGGGCAGTCGTACTGGATAACGGAGCTGAAAAAGTCTTTTTCCGTGACAGGGGGTTACGCTACGATTGAAGTGGAGGACTATAAGTGGTATGAGCATATGAAGAATATCACCGAGGAAACGGTGATGGCCACAATGTCCCCCTACTTGCGGACCAGCGCCGGCGAACAGAAACAGATGCAGCAGATCACATTCGAGGTAGAGGTGCCTGAATCCACGCTCGAGCTGGTCAGCCCCTCCTCAGCCAACGCTACCACCTACCGCCAGCTGTATGAGATTCAGTTCCGCGTGGAGCGCAACAGCACCGTCACGATCAACGGCGAGGATTTTTCCGACCTCGTGAACAACACCGACGGCTTGATCACTTTTAACGCGGAGGTTCACCCCACCGGTGACAACCTGTTTGTGATCACCACCCGCGCCCAGTACTGCCGGGAAAAGACGGAGACGATCAATATTTTCCGACCGAAGCAGGATATCCGTCTTGATCTGGCCGCCGATATCGCCACCCGTTATTCGCCAAACCGGGTTCAGGATGAAAAAACCGGGGAATGGTATGAGCCGCATATGACGATCAGCGGGTCCACGCTGACCTGGGCGACGATTGAGGTGAGGTCGCCTTACCTGAACCTGGACACCAGCGAACTGGGAACAAAGGGCGTGTTTTCTTTTGAGGCCGTGTTTGACAAGATCGGATACAACACCATCACGATCGTGGCTTCCGCACCGGGATATGAACCCAGCATCGTGGAGCACGAGGTATACTATATTCCCATCGCCGACGTCTATACCCGCAAGGCATGGAGCATGAAGGACCAGTATACCGATTATCTGAACAACTCGGACCGCCGCATCGCCAACACCCAAATCTACCAGATCGACGCCGTCTGTAAGGAGATTCTATCCTCCAATCCCCAGATGGCGGTGTTTGAACTGACCGACGGCTCAGGCCGCACTGTGGCGCTGACCAACTACACCTACGATAACTGGGTGCCGGGATCGACCTACAGGCTGTTCGGCGACGCCTACGGCGTTTACAACGGCGCGCCCTGGCTGAACGGCAGATACAGCTATATCCAGAAGGAAAAGGAAGAAAAGGAGAACAAGGATTAAGGCGTACAGCTTTCCGAACGCTGGTGTGAAAAATGTCGTTATTTGCGAAATTTCTCCCATTTTCGTGAAAAACTGCCGGCTGAATCCCTTGACAAGCGAAGCCGTTCCGCATATAATAATGCCTGTAAGGATGCTCCTGGGGTGTTCGCCAGTTTTCTGTTTTTACCCACATTTCATAAATCGGAGCCTGGGCCAGGAGGCCGGATGTCATGCCCCCGTGCTATGCACGCCAGGGGACGGCAGAAAGCTTCCGCCGGGCACCGGCCTGCTTAACATAGCGGGTGAAAAAATAGAGGACAGCGGCATCTTGGGACTCCGTGCGTTGATAGAAAAGGACTGCGTTTCCGCGGTCTTTTTCTTTTCACGCTTGATTATTTCCGGCCGAAAGGGTATGATGGTTGGGGAGGGTGAAGCATGGAAAACAAGCGGATTCTGCTGACTGTCAGCTATGACGGCACGGCGTATGTGGGCTGGCAGTATCAGGATAACGGGCCGAGTATTCAGGGCGAGATCGAAAAGGCGCTTGAAAAAGCGCTGGGCGGGTTTGTACGCGTGACCGGCGCGAGCCGAACGGATGCCGGCGTGCACGCCCTGGGCCAGCGTGCGCATTTTGACACCTGCTCCTCCATCCCGCCGGAAAAGTATCCCTTCGTGCTGAACCGCTATTTGCCGGAGGACATCCGCGTGACGGAAGGGCGGCAAGTACCCGATGATTTCCACGCGCGGTTTCAGGCGGTGGGGAAGATGTACACCTACCGCATTCACAACGCGCCGCACGCCAGCGCCATCCTGCGCCACTGCACCGCACATGTTCCGGTAAGGCTTGATGAGGAAACCATGCGCCGCTGCGCGCTGCCGCTGGTCGGCACCCACGATTTCATCGCGTTTTCCGCCGCGGGCGGTCAGGCGAAAACGAGCGTGCGCACGATCGACTTTTTTGACGTGCAGCGGCAGGATACGGAAATCACGCTGCGGGTGCACGGAAACGGGTTCCTTTACAACATGGTGCGCATAATCACCGGAACGCTCATCGACGTGGGCCACGGCAGGCTGCCGGAAGACTGCATCGCGCGTGCGCTGGAAAGCAAAAACAGGCTCGACCTGGGTGTTACCGCCCCGGCGTGCGGGCTGGAGCTGACGCGGGTGGAATACGATTTTGACGGGGGGCAGGACGATGCTTGAAGATATTCTGTTACAGCATTTTGACAAGTATCCTCAAATGCAGCCGCAGGACGCGGTCAAGCTGATTTATCAGCAGGAGTTCGGGCCGGGGCATCTGATCAGGGACGAAAGGAAAGCACTGGCGTTTTTACAGCAGGAAATGGCAGGCGCGGGAGAGCCGCTGCCGGGGGAAGCGCTGTATGAATCCATCGGGAACGGCCTGTGCCGGCTGAACCTGCGTCCCTGCAAAGCGAAAGGTATCCCTGCGGAGGACATTCTTCGCCTGTTCACAGAAACGGCAAACGGCACGCAGGGCGATAAAAAGCGGTTCACGGCGGGCATTCACGTCCTGCAGAAGTTGGCGGAAGAGGACGAAACACCCTTTGAGCCTGTCCTGCTGGACATTTTTCTGGCGAAGTATCCCAGAACCTGCCCCGCCGTTCATCACTCCGCCGCTTACCGAATGGCATGCCAGCCCGCCTATCGGGTTGTCAGTCAGAAGCGGCTGAAGGACTATCTGAAAACGCTGCGGGGATGAGCGGCCCGGCTGTATTCCAATTGCCGATTTTGGCCGCAGATTTTTTAAGAAAATCTTAAATTTTACCCGTTTATGACAATTTGATTGCAATTATAACGGATATTTGTTATAATACACACAGATGACGCGAGAGCGTATCGAATTTATATTTGGGAGGCAAGATCCATGAAAAAGTTTCTGGCTCTTTTCCTGGCCCTGGCTCTGTGCCTGAGCGCGTTCAGCGCGCTGGCTGAAGCCCTGAATCCCGCTGATGTCGAAGATACGATCACTTCCGCCGACGGCACCTATGTGGTCGCGTTCGTAACCGACGTGGGCCAGCTCAAGGACAAGTCCTTCAACGAAGGCACCTGGAACGGCGTGAAGACTTTCGCCGCCGCCAACGGCCTGACCTACAAGTATTATCAGCCCGCCAACGGCGACCAGGCCACTGACGACGACCGCTACGACGCCATGAAGGCTGCCGCGGAAGCGGGCGCCAAGGTCATCGTGTGCGCCGGCTTCATGCAGGGCACCGCGCTGGAAAAGGCTGCCAAGGAATTCACCGATGTGAAGTTCATCTTCATCGATGGCTGGGCCATGGGCCTGGACAATGAAGTGGGCGTCGCTTATAAGGAAGAACAGTGCGGTTACTTCGCCGGCTATGCCGCCGTTATGGACGGCTATGAGAAGCTGGGCTTTTCCGGCGGCGGCGGCGGCACCAATCCTGCCTGCTGCCGTTACGGCTACGGCTACATCCAGGGCGCGAACGACGCGGCCGCGAAGCTGGGCAAGAATGTTGAAGTGAAGTTCACCTGGGCTTATGGTGCTTCCTTCTCTCCCTCCGCTGAACTGCAGACCCTGATCTCCGGCTGGTACGAGACCGGCACCGAAGTGGTCTTCTCCTGCGGCGGCTCCATCTTCTCCTCCATCACCGCTGCCGCTTCCGCCAATGACGGCGCAGTCATCGGCGTGGACGTTGACCAGTCCTTTGAATCCGACACCGTTATCACCTCCGCTCTGAAGGGCCTGACCGAAGGTACCTATCAGATGCTTGCCAAGGTGTTCGACGGCACGTTCGAAGCCGGTTCCATCACCCTGGGCGCCGCTGAGGACGCCGTGGGCCTGCCTGTGGATACCTGGAGCCTGGAAGGCTTCACCGTGGCGGACTACGAAGCCATGAAGGCTGCCGTGATCGCCGGTGAACTGGTGATCGACGGCGACGCTGCCGAAGGCGATCCCAACGCGAAGGGCCCCTGGAGCAACGTGACCGTGGATTACGTGCAGTAATCTCGCCTGATACATGCAGGGAGGGCATTGCGCCCTTCCTGTTTTTCTTGTAACCCCCGCCGCGGCGGGCAACATGAAAGGGGATGAGCGCGCTTGGATCACGAAAATGATTATGTGATCGAGATGCTTCATATCACCAAGGAATTCCCCGGCATCAAGGCCAATGATGACATCACGCTCCAGTTGCGGCGGGGCGAAATCCATGCCCTGCTGGGAGAAAACGGCGCGGGAAAATCCACGCTGATGAGCGTGCTATTCGGCCTGTATCAGCCGGAGCAGGGCGAGATCCGCAAGGACGGCAAGCCGGTCAAAATCAATAACCCCAACGACGCCACTGCCTTGCACATCGGCATGGTGCACCAGCATTTCAAGCTGATCGAGGTTTTCACCGTGCTGGACAACATCATCCTTGGCGCGGAGGACACCAAGCTGGGCTTCGTGCAGCGCAAACAGGCCCGGAAAAAGGTGGAAGAGCTGTCCAGGCGTTACGGCCTGACCGTTGATCTGGACGCCAAGGTGGAGAACATCACCGTCGGGATGCAGCAGCGCGTGGAAATCCTGAAAATGCTGTACCGCGACAATGAGATCCTGATTTTCGACGAGCCCACCGCCGTGCTGACGCCGCAGGAAATCAAGGAACTGATGCAGATCATGAAGGGGCTGGCAAAAGAAGGCAAGTCCATCCTGTTCATTTCCCATAAGCTGAACGAGATCATGGAAGTGTCCGACCGCGTGAGCGTGCTGCGCAAGGGCCGCTATATCGGCACGGTGAACACCGCTGAAACGACTGCGCCGGAACTGAGCCGCATGATGGTTGGCCACGACGTGCAGCTGGTGGTGGACAAGACCCCCGCCCAGCCCGGTGAAACCGTTTTGAAGGTCACGGACATGCACGTGCCGTCCAGACTGTACAAGCATGACGCGGTGAAGGGCGTCAGCTTCGAGGTACGCAAGGGAGAAATCGTCTGCATCGCGGGCATTGACGGCAACGGCCAGTCCGAATTGGTGTTTGGCCTGTCCGGCCTGGAAAAGTGCAGCGGTGGCAAAATCGAAATCAATGGGGTGGATATCACACACGCGCCGATCCGCAAACGCAGCGAGGCGGGTATCAGCCATATCCCCGAAGACAGACATAAGCATGGCCTGGTGCTGGACTTTACCCTGGAACAGAATTTCGTGCTGCAGACGTTTGAGCAGCCACGCTTCCAGCATATGGGCTTCATCAAGTTTGGCGATATCCGCAAATACTCTGAACGCCTGATCGAGGAATACGACGTACGCTCCGGCCAGGGCCCCATCACCGTTGCCCGTTCCATGTCCGGCGGCAACCAGCAGAAGGCGATCATCGCCCGTGAAATCGACCGCGACCTGCCGCTGCTTCTGGCCGTTCAGCCCACCCGCGGCCTGGACGTCGGCGCGATCGAAAACATCCACCGCCAGATCGTGGCGCAGCGCGACGAAGGCAAAGCCGTGCTGCTGGTGAGCCTGGAGCTGGATGAAGTGATGAACCTGTCCGACCGTATCCTGGTCATGTACGAAGGCGAAATCGTGGGCGAGCTTGATCCCAAGCAGACCACGGTGGAAGAGCTGGGCCTGTACATGGCGGGCGCGAAGCGTCAGGATCGGAAGAAGGAGGCGTCGGCATGAAGAAAGAATCGTTTTTCGATAAGGCGGGCACCCGCAGCGTGCTGGCCTCGCTGGTCGCCATCCTGGTGGGTATGCTGGCAGGCGGCGTGATCATCCTGATCGTCGGCCTGACCAATCCTTCCCTGGGCATCAAAGGCGCGTGGGAGGGCATCCGCCTGGTGGTCGCCGGCCTGTTCTCCACGGGGCGCGATACCTCCGGCGGCCTGACCTTCGGCTTTAACTCCGCCTCCTTCGGCAACATGCTGTTCCGCGCCGTGCCCCTCATCATGACGGGCCTGAGCGTGGCGCTGGGCAACAAGGCAGGCCTGTTCAACATCGGCGCTTCAGGCCAATACCTGGCGGGCACCGCGGCCAGCCTGATTACTGCCCTGTCCCTGCCTACCAACATTTTCCCCACCTGGCTGGTGTGGATCATCGCCCTGCTCATGGGCATGATGGCAGGCGCGCTCTGGGGTGCTATTCCCGGCTTCCTCAAGGCTTACCTGAACATCAACGAAGTGCTGGCCTGCATCATGACCAACTGGATCGCCGCGAACGTGGTGACCTGGCTGTTTGACGTGAGCACGCTCAAGAACGTGCTGGAAGGCACCAAATCCAGCTACATCTACAAGACCTCCACCATCCTCAACGACGTGGTTGTGGACGGGGTGCGTTCCACTGTCGGCGCGAACATCCCTGAAGGCGCGCAGGTCGTCGCTTCCCGCGGTGGCGTTGCGACAGCGAAAATGGGCTTGGACGGCATTTTTTCCGGCAGTCAGGTGAACGGCGGCATCCTGGTCGCTATCCTGATCGCTATCGTGATCTATATCATTCTGTCCCGGACGACCCTGGGCTACCAGCTGAAAGCCTGCGGCGCGAACCGTTACGCCGCCCGCTATGCCGGTATCAAGGATAAGCGCAACATCGTGCTCACCATGGCCATGGCGGGCGCTCTGGCTGCCGCCGGCGGCGCGTTGTATTACCTGTCCGGCAACACGGAATTCTTCTGGAACACCTACCAGTCCCTGCCCGCCGAGGGCTTCAACGGCATCCCCGTGGCCCTGCTGGCCATCAATAATCCCCTGGGCGTGGTGTTCTCCGCCATCTTTATGTCCATGCTGCAGATCTGCGGCCAGAAGCTGACGGAACTAACGGCCTACAACGAATACATTACCAACGTGATCATCGCCGTAATCGTGTATTTGTCCGCGTTCATGCTGGTGATCAAAATGTGGATCGGCAAGCTGCGCAAAGGAAAGGCGGGTGACAAATAATGCCGTTTTTGATTCGTCAAACCCTGGTATATGCTGTACCCCTGATGCTGGTCGCCCTGGCCGGCGTCTTCGCGGAGCGCAGCGGCATCATCAACCTGGCGCTGGAAGGCATCATGATTTTCGGCGCGTTCATGGGCGTGCTGTTCGTGCGCACGGTGCAGGAATGGGGCTGGTTCCAGGCGGCGTATGACGCGAAAAACGTATTGGCGCTTCAAAGCTTTTGTTTCCTGGCCATGCTCTTTGCCGCGGCGATGGGCGCGCTGTTCAGCCTGCTGCTGGCGTTCGCCGCCATCAATCTGAAAGCCGACCAGACCATCGGCGGTACGGCGCTGAACCTGCTGGCCCCCGCCGTGGTGCTGTTCTTCATCCGCATCATCGCCAACCAGAATACTCTGAATATGGCTTCGGGCGACGCGGCAAGCTGGTTCATGCTGAAAAAGTCCATGTTCGGCTACGGGCGCAAGGACGAAATGAGCTTCCTTGGCTCCACGTTCGTGGATAAGGTTTACGTGGCGACCTATATCTGCATCCTGGTGTTCGTCGTCATGTCCATCATCCTGTACAAGACTCGCTTCGGCATGCGGCTTCGCTCCTGCGGTGAAAACCCCCAGGCGTCCGCTTCCCTGGGCATCAACGTGGTGAAAATGCGCTACTCTGGCACCGTGATTTCCGGCGCGCTGGCTGGCATGGGCGGCTTCGTGTATGTGCTCACCACCGCGAACTGCTCCGCCAACGGCGATGTGGCGGGCTTCGGCTTCCTGGCCCTGGCGGTCATGATCTTCGGCAACTGGAAGCCGCTGAACATCTGCCTGGCCGCGCTGCTGTTCGGCCTGTTCAAATGCGTCGCAGCGTCCTATTCCACGCTGGATATCAACGGAGACGGCGTGTATACGCTGAAAGAACTGAACATCAACACGAATATTTACCGCATGCTGCCCTATGTGATCACCCTGGTGGTGCTGGCCTTCACGTCCAAGAGCTCCCGCGCTCCCAAGGCGGAAGGCATTCCCTACGACGCGGGCAAACGGTAAGAACAGACAGCAAAGCGGGGCGAAGCTGCTTCGCCCCGCTTTACACGGTTTTGGATGGAAATGAGTAAACAAACGGCGAACACCCTGGCCCTGGAAATGCTGCATATCTCCAAGAGATTCAGTGATTCTTTTGGCATCGCTGATTTTAATCTGCGCCTGGAAAAAGGAACAATCCACGGCGTGCTGGGGGAGAGGCAATCGGGAAAGACTGTGCTGGCCCGTATGCTGAACGGTATGTGCGCGCCTGACAGCGGAAGCGTTCTCATTGAAGGTGAGAAAGTGCAGCTCAGGAATCCCCGTTCCGCCGCTGTCTGGGGGATCGGATGCGCCGGGGAAGAAAGCCCTTATGTGGCTGGAATGAGCCTGATCGACCATCTGCTGCTGGGATCGGAGTTCGCCCCGAGCGGAAAGCTGCACAAACGCGATGTAAGAAAGCAAGCGGCGGAGGTTTGCAAACGGTACGAGATCCCGCTGGATTTATCGTCCCGCGCGGATGATATGACCCGGGCGGAATGGCTGTGGGTGGAAGTCCTGCGGATGATCCTCCAGGAAAAGGACATCCTGGTTCTGGACGAACCTGACGCGGTATTCACGCGGCAGGAAATGGATCAATTGGCCGATGTGCTGCGGAAAGTATGCAAAAACGGCGCCGCCGCGCTGCTGCTGTCCCAGTGTCCCGAAACGGTACTGAGCGTCTGCGGACAAGTGACGGTGCTGCGCGCGGGTATGCCGGCGGAAACGTATCTGGCCAGCGAGGCGGAACCAGAGGATTTCGCCCGGCTGATACGGGGCAGCGAGCCGGTTTCTGCGGAAAAGAAAGAAGTTTCCCTGGGAAGGATGACATTGGAAGTGCGCCGTCTGACGGTGCGGGGCGAAGGAAACGCTGCCGACCCGGCGCATGAATTATCCTTTGAAGTGCGGGCGGGGGAAATCGTCTGCCTGCTTGGCCGCCCCGACCACGGCTGGGAGGCGCTGGCCGCCGCCCTGATCGGCGCGCGTGAACCTGCTGACGGGCGGATCAAATTGGAAGGCAAGGACGTGACAGGCGCTTCTGTCCAGGAACGGCTGCAGGCGGGGGTCGCATACCTGCCGTATAATATCCGAAAACTGAGCGCTGCCGGAGAATGTACGCTGGAAGAAAACCTGGGCCTGAATCGGTACCGGGAGTTTCAGGAAAGCGGATGGGTGATCCGGCGGCGGAGGCGGGAAAACGCCGCCCATATTCTGGAAACGGCGGGACTTTCCGATCAGGCGGCCCCGGATTGCCTTCCGGACGGGATGGAGGAGGAAACGCTCCGCCTCGCGATGCTTTCACGGGAACTGGAACGCAAGCCCCCATTGCTGATCGTGGAAGAACCGACCCGGCATGTATCCGAAAGAACGGCTGAAATCATCCGGGAGCGGCTTTTCTCTGTCCGGGCGAACCGCCGGGCTGTGCTGCTGCTGACCAGCCAGGCGGAGGAAGCGATGCGGCTGGCTGACCGGATCCTGGTTATGCATGAGGGAGAAATCATGGGCGAATTTGATCCGGCGTATTCGTCGGTGCGTGAATTGGGATGGTATATGAGCGGTCAGTGGCGGCAGCAGCGCTACGGCGGCAGGGCCATCGAGGGAGAGGACGAATGAGAAAGCGCGCGGTTCAGCGGATAGTGGGTTCCTTCGCCGTGTTCGCAATCAGCGCCGTGCTGTGTTTCGGGCTGCTCCTTTACGCGGACGATTCGGAAGCCGTCAACGGCTTGAAAACGCTGCTGCTGTCGGCGTTTTCTTCCGAAGAAGGGATACAGATAACGCTGATGTACTGGCCGATTCTGATTCTGACGGGCCTATCCGTCGGCGCGGCCTGGAAAACGGGATTGATCAACCTTGGCGTGCCGGGCCAAATGCTGATCGGCGCGCTGCTGGCGCGGCTTGGGGCGCTCCGGCTGGCGCTGCCCTGGTGGGCTTGCCTCACGCTTGCTGCTCTCGGCGGCGCTTTGTGGAGCGCGATGACAGGCGCGGTGAACAACCGTTTCCGGCTGAGAGCGGTTTTGTCTGCTATGACGCTCAATTTCATTGCCCTGTATCTGGCGCGATGGGCGAAAGAGGAATGGTTGGGCGGCCTCAATGAAAACGCCTCTCAGGCCGGAGCCGCGCTCCCGGCGCTGCGGATAAGGGACGGCTTTTCCGTTTCGATCGCATTGCCGGTCACGCTGATTCTTTGCCTGGCCATCTGGATCGTGATTCGCTTCACCGTATTTGGCTTTGAAATGAAGACAGGCGCTTCCAACCCGGAAGCCGCGAAGCGGGCGGGGATGCCGACGAAACGGAATGTGACGCTGGAGCTTTTCCTTTCCGGCGCGTTTTCCGGGCTGGCCGGGGGGATCTGCCTGCTTTCGGGCCTGCTGGATGCAAGCCTGGAAACGGCCTCCTCTCTGCTTGGATTCACCGGGATTCCCGTGGCGATGCTGAGCTTTGGCCATCCATTGGGCACGCTGGTGACCGCGTTTGCCGCCGCGAATATATGGACGGGCAGCGAAGCGCTTCCGGCTGTTTATCCGCGGGAAGCGGGTATGGCGCTGCTTGCGGCGGCGCTGCTGGGGAGCGCCGTCCTGCACAGAAAACAAAGATAATTACAGTTTCAACCGCAAAGAAGGAGGGACCAGCTCGTGCTGTTGGATCGCTTGCTTGATCTGTTGGAGGAGAAACATCTGATACTGCCGGAGGACCGGGCGTATACTTTGAACCTGCTGCTGGATGACCTGCGTTTGGACGCGCCGGCGGAAGGGAAATTGCGGGGAAACGATATTCCCGACTGCCTGGCGGAGCTTTCGGAATGGGCCGCCGCGCGCGGCGTGATTCACGATACCGTGGACGAAAAGGACCGCTTTACCGCGCGGCTGGCAGGCGCGTTCACGCCCCATCCCCGGGAGGTGCGCCGCGTCTTCTATGAGATCATGGACGAGCGCGGCACGGAAGCGGCAGCAAAATGGTTCTATGAGCTATGCCGGAACGTCGACTATATCCGCGTCAAGCACATCGCGCAGAATATCAAGTACATCGCGCCATCGCCCAGCGGCGATCTGGAAATCACCATTAACCTGAGCAAGCCTGAGAAAGACCCGCGGGATATTGCCGCGGCCAGGAACGCGCCCAAGTCCGGGTATCCGCTGTGCATGCTGTGCAAGGAAAACCCCGGTTACGCGGGCCATGCCGGGTTCCCGGCGCGGCAGAACCACCGCGTCATCCCCCTGAATCTGGCGGGCGAGGAATGGTATTTCCAGTATTCGCCCTACCTCTACTTCGAGGAGCACTGCATCGTGCTGGACAGCGTGCACCGGCCCATGAAACTGACCCGTAAAACATTTGACCGGCTGTTTGAGTTCGTGGATAAATTCCCCTTCTATTTCATCGGGGCGAACGCCGACCTGCCCATCGTGGGCGGCTCCATCCTGACCCACGACCATTATCAGGGCGGCAGGCACGTATTCCCCATGGACAAAGCGCCGATCAAATGGACGTTCGACAGCCCGGTGGAGAGCGGCGTGGTGGACTGGCCGATGACCTGTCTTCGCTTCATCAGTGAAGACCAAAGGAAACTGAAAGACATTGCTATGACCGTGCTGGAAGCCTGGCGGAAATACAGTGACGAATCGCTGGGAATCTACGCCCAGACCGACGCGCCGCACAACACCGTCACACCCACGCTGCGGAAGCTTCCCGACGGGCGGTATCAGATGCACCTGGTACTCAGGAACAACCGCACGAGCGACGAGCACCCCTTGGGCATTTACCATCCCCACGCGCCGCTGCATCACATCAAGAAAGAGAACATCGGCCTGATCGAGGTAATGGGTCTGTTCATCCTGCCGGGGAGGCTCAAGACCGAACTGGCGGCTTTGGAACCTTATCTGATGGGCGACGGCGAGATCCCGGCAGGGAGCAGCCATGAAGCCTGGGTGAAGGACATTGCAGCCAAACAGGGAAGAAGCATGACGCGGGAACAGGCGCAGGAAGCGCTCCGCGCCGCCGTTGCCGAAACCTGCTACCAGGTCCTGTGCGATTCCGGCGTATACAAGCTGGACGAGGCCGGACAGGAAGGCTTGCAGCGCTTCCTGAAAACGGTGTTTTAAGAAATATTGGATTTCTTTGTATTGGTTCAAAGAACGGAAATCAGTCAATCGGAACAGCAATAGCGCTGTTTTGTCGGGACACCTGCGGCTCCCAACGCCGCTCGTGCCCCGTTTTTATATATTCCGATCAAATTTGTCGGGATTATTCATGCAGGATTCTACAAAAAAACCATGAAAATTCATCGTTTTTTTCGTCGTTTTTTTCAAATTTGGACGTGCAATTTGAGAAAAACTATGTTATGATAATAAATGGCGTATACCGTATATGGTGATGCCGCCATTTCGGATACATAATCCGACGCAAGTTTTATAAGGAGGTCATGAACTGTCATGCCGGACAACAAAGACAAGTATGAGCAGCTGAATCAGGTCATCGCTGAGCTGAAAGACCAGCCCGGCGCGCTGATGCCCGTGCTGCAGCGCGCGCAGGGGATCTTCGGCTGCGTACCCATGGACGTGCAGAAGATCATCGCGGAGGGGCTTGGCGTCACGCTGAGCGAGGTCTACGGCGTCGCCACCTTCTATTCCCAGTTCCGCCTGGAGCCCAACGGGAAGTACACCATCAGCGTGTGCCTGGGCACCGCGTGCTACGTCAAGGGCAGCCAGAAGGTGCTGGACCGCCTGAGTGAAGAGCTGCAAACCCCCGTTGGCAAGACGTCTCCCGACGGTCTGTTCACCTTGAACGCCACCCGCTGCCTGGGCGCGTGCGGTCTGGCTCCCGTCATGACCATCAACGATGAAGTGTACGGGCGTCTGGTGCCCGACGACATTCCCGGCATCCTGGCCAAGTACAGAGAGCAGGCGTAATATATGCGCGATTTGTCCCTGCATATCCTGGACCTGATGCAGAACAGCATCCGGGCCGAGGCAACTGTGGTTTCCCTGAGCGTGCTGCTAAGTGATAAGGGCATTCTTTCTATCATCATAGAAGACGACGGCACCGGCATGAGCGAGGAATTGCTTTCCCGTGTCATGAGCCCCTTCGCCACAACCCGCACCACCAGAAAAGTGGGCCTGGGCATCCCCATGATGATGGAGAACTGCCGCTTGGCGGGAGGCGACTTGAAGCTTGAAAGCACGCTGGGAAAGGGCACGAAGCTGACCGCTACGCTGGACACCGCGTCTATCGACTGCCTGCCGCTGGGCGATCTGCCCGGCACGGTGACGACGCTGGTGACCATGAACCCGGACAAGCCGGAATTCGTGCTGCACTGTCAGTCTCCCAAGGGAGAAATGCAGTTCGATACGAGGGAAATCAGGGAAGCTTTGCAGGGCGTTCCTTTCAGTGAACCGGAAATCGCCGCATGGATCCTGGAATCTTTGCGGGAAGAAATAGAACCGATCTTTGGAGGTGTCATATTATGAAATCTTTGGCTGAATTGCAGGCCATCCGGGAAAAGACCCTGAACCGCATCAACCTGCGCAAGGAAGAAGAAGGCGAGACCACCCGCGTGGTCATCGGCATGGCCACATGCGGCATCGCCGCCGGCGCCCGCCCTGTAATGCTGTCCTTTATGGAAGAGATCCAGAAGCGCGGACTGCAGCATGTCACCGTCAGCCAGACTGGCTGTATCGGCATGTGCCGCCTGGAGCCCATGGTGGACGTGATCGTGCCCGGCCAGGAAAAGGTCACCTACGTGCACATGACCCCCGAAAAGGTGGGCCGCGTGGTGGCGGAACACATCGTCAACGGCCGTCCTGTGGAAGAATTCACCATCGGCGCCGCCGAAAAATAAGCATATGATGCTGTAATAGGGAGGAAGAATCAATGGATATCTATCGCGCTCATGTGCTCTGCTGCGGCGGCACCGGCTGTACCTCTTCCGGCTCCGCTCAGCTGATCGAGCGTTTTGAACAGAAGATCAAGGAAAACGGCCTGGACAAGGAAGTCAAGGTCATCCGCACCGGCTGCTTCGGCCTGTGCGAGGCGGGCCCCGTGGTCATCGTGTACCCCGAAGGCACCTTCTATTCCCGGGTCAAGGTGGACGACGTGGATGAGATCGTCACCGAACACCTGCTCAAGGGCCGCAAGGTGCAGCACCTGGTGTACAGCGATCACGCCACCCACGAACAGAATGCCAACAAGTCTCTGCAGGACATCAACTTCTATAAGCATCAGCATCGTATCGCCCTGCGCAACTGCGGCGTGATCGACCCTGAAAACATCGACGAATACCTGGCCTTTGACGGCTACAAGGCTTTGGAAAAGGCCCTGACCACCATGACCCGCGAACAGGTCATCGAGGAAATCCTCAAGTCCGGCCTGCGTGGACGCGGCGGCGGCGGCTTCCCCACCGGCCTCAAGTGGAAATTCGCGGCGGCTTCCGTGGCCGACCAGAAGTACGTGGCCTGCAACGCTGACGAGGGCGACCCCGGCGCGTTCATGGACCGCTCCGTGCTGGAAGGTGACCCCCACGCCGTGCTGGAAGCCATGGCCATCGCGGGCTATGCCATCGGCGCGTCCGAAGGATATATTTACGTCCGCGCTGAGTATCCCATCGCTGTGAAGCGTCTGGAAATCGCCATCGGCCAGGCCCGGGAATACGGGCTGCTGGGCAAGAACATTTTCGACACCGGCTTTGACTTTGACATCAAGATCCGCCTGGGCGCCGGCGCGTTCGTGTGCGGCGAGGAAACCGCCCTCATGCGCTCCATCGAAGGCAAGCGCGGCGAGCCCACGCCCCGTCCTCCCTTCCCCGCGGTCAAGGGCCTGTTCGCCAAGCCCACCATGCTGAACAACGTGGAAACCTACGCCAACGTGGCCCAGATCATCCTGCACGGCGCGGACTGGTTCGCAGCCATGGGCACCGAAAAGAGCAAGGGCACCAAGGTGTTCGCTCTGGGCGGCAAGATCAACAACACCGGCCTGGTGGAAGTGCCCATGGGCACGCCACTGCGCACCATCATCTACGACATCGGCGGCGGTATCCCCAACGGCAAGAAGTTCAAGGCCGTGCAGACAGGCGGCCCCTCCGGCGGCTGCCTGCCCGCAGAGCTCCTGGACACCCCCGTGGACTATG
>JAFWQM010000220.1 GCA_017509065.1 Clostridia bacterium | reverse complement strand
TATTCCCCCTCGTTATCCTCTGTAGCAGCAGGAACATAGTATTTGTCCAGATATTCGTCGCGGATACGTTTCAGCTCGCTGCGGGGCAGGATGCCCAGCAGTTTCCAGCCCAGGTCCAGGGTCTCGATGATGCTGCGGTTGGTTTCGTAGCCCTGGGAAACGTATTCTTTTTCAAATGCGTCGGCAAACTTCGCGTACAGCTTATCTACCTTGGAGAGCGCGGCCTCGCCCAGGATGGTGGCCAGTTCCTTCGCCTGCTTGCCTTGTGCGTACGCGGCGAACAGCTGGTTCATGGTGTCGGCGTGGTCTTCCCGGGTCTTGCCCTTGCCTACGCCCTTATCTTTCAGACGGGACAGGGACGGCAGTACGTCGATCGGCGGGGTCAGGCCCTTGCGGTAGAGTTCACGGGACAGGATGATCTGTCCTTCGGTGATGTAACCGGTCAAGTCCGGGATGGGATGGGTCTTGTCGTCTTCCGGCATGGACAGGATGGGGATCTGGGTGATGGAACCCTTCTTGCCCTTGATACGGCCGGCCCGTTCGTACATGGTCGCAAGGTCGGTGTACAGGTAACCGGGGTAGCCGCGGCGGCCGGGGACTTCTTTACGGGCTGCGGAAACTTCGCGGAGGGCGTCGGCGTAGTTGGTGATATCGGTGATGATAACCAGTACGTGCATGCCCAGTTCGTAGGCCAGGTATTCGGCAGCAGTGATGGCCATACGCGGGGTGGAGATACGTTCTACCGCCGGGTCGTTGGCCAGGTTGATGAACATAACGGCACGGGCCAGCGCGCCGGTACGGTTAAAGTCTTCCATGAAGAAGTTGGCTTCTTCGAAGGTGATACCTACCGCCGCGAATACCACGGCGAAGCCTTCGCCGGTACCCAGTACCTTTGCCTGACGGGCAATCTGCGCCGCCAGCTGGGCATGGGGCAGGCCGGAGCCGGAGAATACCGGCAGTTTCTGGCCGCGGACCAGGGTGTTCAGTCCGTCGATGGCGCTGACGCCGGTCTGAATGAATTCGGCAGGATAGTCGCGGGCGGCCGGGTTCATGGGTTCGCCGTTGATATCCCGGTATTCGTCGGGGATGATGTCGGCGCCGCCGTCAATGGGGCGGCCCATTCCGTCGAAGACGCGGCCCAGCATGGCCGGGGACACGCCCAGACGTACGCCGTGACCCAGGAAGCGGGCCTTGGCATCGTCGATCTTCAGGCCCTGGGAACTTTCAAAGAGCTGTACCAGCGCCTTGTCGCCGTCGATCACCAGCACCTTGCCGCTTCGGATCTCGCCGTTGGCCTGCTGGATCTCCACCAGTTCGTCGTATTTGACGCCTTCTACCTGGTCAACCAGCATCAGCGGGCCGACGACCTCGCGAATTGTTTTGTAATCTTTACGCATCGAGTTCGCCTCCCTCAGTCAGCGCTGCAAAGGCAGCGTCCAAATTTTTGGCGATGGCGCCAAACTTTTCTTCCCGTTCCTTTTCGGGAATGTATTTCATACGGCCGATTTCCTCACGGACCGGCATATCGATCAGCTTGTCCAGGTGCACGTGCTGCTCCAGGGCGGCCTCCGCCTTGTCGTACCAGGTGAGGATCAGCTTCATCATGTCATGCTGTTTTTCCAGGGAGGTGTAGGTATCCACTTCGTGGAAAGAGTTCTGGTGCAGGAAGTCTTCGCGGATGGAGCGGGCGCATTCCAGGGTGATACGGTCCTTGAAGCTCAGGGCGTCCACGCCTACCAGACGCACGATTTCGTTCAGTTCCGCTTCTTCCTGGAGGATGGTCATCATCTTGGAGACCATGCCGGCCCAGTCGGGAGATACGGAGCTGTTGTAGTAATTCCGCAGGCGGTCGCTGTACAGGGAGTAGCTCTGCAGCCAGTCGATAGCCGGGAAGTGACGGGCATAGGCCAGGGCCGCGGACAGGCACCAGAATACCTTGACGATACGCAGGGTGGCCTGGGATACCGGTTCGGAAATATCGCCGCCGGGGGGTGATACGGCCCCGATGGCGGAAACCGCTCCGGTGCGGTCCTCGTTGCCGATACATTTTACGATACCGGCCCGTTCGTAGAATTCTGCCAGACGGGAGCTCAGGTACGCAGGGTAGCCTTCGTCGCCGGGCATTTCTTCCAGACGGGAGCTCATTTCACGCATGGCTTCGGCCCAGCGGGAGGTGGAGTCCGCCATGATGGCGACTTTGTAACCCATGTCGCGGAAGTATTCCGCAATGGTGATGCCGGTGTAGATGGAGGCTTCACGGGCCGCAACGGGCATGTCGGAGGTGTTGGCGATGAGCACGGTGCGCTTCATCAGCGGCAGTCCCGTACGGGGGTCGCTCAGTTCCGGGAATTCCATCAGTACGTCGGTCATCTCGTTGCCGCGTTCGCCGCAGCCTACGTAGATGATGATGTCGGCGTCAGCCCACTTGGCCAGCTGATGCTGGATAACGGTCTTGCCGCTGCCGAAAGGACCCGGTACGGCTGCCACACCGCCTTTGGCGATGGGGAAGAGGGCGTCCACGACGCGCTGGCCGGTAACCATGGGTTCCGTCGGGGGCAGTTTTTCTTTATAGGGACGGCTCCGGCGCACAGGCCAGGTCTGGAGCATCGGGTACTCCGTCACGTTGCCGTCTTTGTCTTTGATTTTGTAAACCGGATCCAGAATGGTGGCTTCGCCGCTGAACACCCACTCCACAACGCCTTCCTTGCGGGGAGGCAGCATGATCTTGTGGAGTACGGCCGGGGTCTCCTGGACCACGCCGATGATGTCGCCGCCCGTTACGTGGTCGCCGACATGCACTTTCGGTTCAAATTTCCATTTTTTCTCACGGTTCAGTTTGGGCACTTCCACGCCGCGGGTGATACGGTCGCCCGCTTTGTTGTACAGCACGTCCAGCGGACGCTGGATGCCGTCGAAGATACCTTCGATCAGACCCGGCGCCAGTTCTACGGACAGCGGGGAACCGGTTGATTCCACCGGCTCGCCGGGTCCCAGGCCTGCCGTTTCTTCATATACCTGAATGGAGGCCATGTCGCCCCGCAATTCGATTACCTCGCCAATCAGATGCTTCTCGCTGACACGGACCACGTCGTAGAGTTCTACGTCGCCCATGCCGCTGGCAACGATCAGCGGGCCTGATACTTTTACTATAGTTCCACTCATCGGCTATTTACCTACCCTTCCTTAAACAGAATGTCTGCGCCAACAGCCTTCTCAACATTGCCTTTCAGCCTTTTCATGCCCAGCCCCAGGCTGCCCTTGGCGGACGGGATGGGGATAATGGCAGGAAATGTCGCAGTAGTGTAATAATCAATTGCTTCGGGTACCAGCTGGGCGGCTTCTTCGGTGATGTAGATGACCGCATACCCTTTGTCCGCCAGTTTGTGTATCCGTTTTTCTATCATGGGTCCCTGTTCCTCGTAATACACATCCAGGCCGATCGCCTTGAAGATCATTACGGAACCGGGGTCGCCAATGACCGCGATTTTTCGTTCCTTCATAGACAGCCGCCTTTCTATGCGTATAATTCGGGCAGCTCGTAATCAAAGCCGCCCCGCTTGGCTCCGAAGATCACCCGGAGGGCTTTGGCTTCCGCCTCGCGGCCCATGAGGTATCCGATGATCGGACCCAGGGAAAACATATCCCATTTCACACTGCGCAGAACATGCATCAGCGCTGTTTCCATTTTACGTTTCAGAACAGATGCATCGCCGGTGGTAACATATTCCTCCACACTCTGGGAAATAAGCTTGCCGTTCTTGCCTCTGTTGAATTTTGCTCCCAGCTGTTCCATGGGGGTGTCCATCCCTTCCAGGAACACGTTGAAATCAATTTCCCCGCCTTCCAGGAGCATGAGACGCAGCTTGTCCACGTCCCAGTTGAGGAGCCTTGCCCTCACTACGCTGCGGGCGTTCTGGAAGTCTGCCTGCAGGGAGAAGTAGTCCCGGACGAAGCTGTGGTCGTGTTTATCATCCAGCACGTTTTTGATGTGACGGAACATGGCTCCGTCAATCTCGGCGCTGAGTTTCAGCGGGTCCACCCCCCGCGCCGTTTCTGCCTCGATCCGGTTCAGGGTATCCCGGTAGACTTTGGGCAGGGGTTCATAGTTGGATGTGGCCACGCACTCCTTCAGCTGTTCCAGGGGGAAGGATCCGCCGTCGATGAGCACGTCGGGTGCTTCGACGCCCAGAAGACGCGCTTTCAGCAGTGTCTTAAGGTTGTGTCCGTCCACTTCCAGCAGGAACAGGCTGGTGAGTTCCGGCGCGGGGGTAACTTCCCACACGATCCGCCTGGAAATCTGCAGCTGCTCCCGGATGACGTAGTCGATTTCTTCCGTCGCAAGCTGTTCGGGACTCAGGTTTCCGCCGTACCCGGTTTCCAGCAGCAGCGCCAGCGCTTCCTGAAACGAACCTGCCTCGTAGATACGTCTCAGCTTGGCCGCGTCCAGCATCTTTGTGGAGAGCTGGCTGATACGGCCTACTGCGTATTCATAACTTGCCTGCGGCATGCTATTTCACCTCCGCGGCAAAGAGCATGTCCGCCACTTCCTTTTCGATCCGGGTGCGGACATCCCTCATAATCGTTGCAAAGGATCCGTCGAAATCACTTGTTTTGCCCTGCAGGAGGATGCCGCCGGAGAACTTCGCCGCCTCGTCGGACAGCGTGAGTTTTCCCTGCTTGCCTGCCTTCACCAGCGCGTCGTTCAGCCGGGCCAGGAAGCCTCCTTCATATTTCGCCCTGTCCGCTGCCGGCACGCAGATTTTTTCTGTTCCGGTTTCAGCGGATTTCACGACAATGGAAGTAATGAACTGCTCCCATTTGTAATCCGGCATGGCATTGATGGTTTCCTCCGCTTTGGCAAATGCTTCCTCCAGCACCTTGCGCTTACTGTCCAGGGCGTTCTTCCTGGCTTCCAGTTCGGCGATCAGGGTCTGGCGGCGGGCTGCCTCGTCGGCATCGGCCGCAGCCTGGGCATTGATTTCATCTATTTTTACCTTTGCAGCAGCTTTTATTTTTTCAGTAGAGGCAGCGGCCTTTTTCTTAGCGGCATCAACAATTTCAGCCGCTTCCCGGGCGCCGTCTTCCTCTATCTTGAGAATAATCTTGTTTGCTGCCATCGGTCTTCCTCCCTTAGAGCTTTACACCGTTTACCATGATGAAGGAGATGAGCAGTGCCAATACTGCGTAGGTTTCAACCATGGCGGCCAGGATGATGCCCTTACCGGTTTCTTCCGGACGCTTTGCGCACAGGTAAATGCCGGATGCGGCAACTTTGCCCTGGTAAATACCGCTCATCAGACCGCCGATGGCCATCGGCAGACCCGCGCAGAACAGG
>JAFWQM010000219.1 GCA_017509065.1 Clostridia bacterium | reverse complement strand
CTCATGGCGTCCGCTGTGATGATGGTGTTTTCTATATCCAATAACTCCAGCAATTCCGGTACTGCTGTGATTTCGTTGGTCTTTTCTTCTACCGCCATCTGCCCAAATACTGCCCGCGCTTTGTTTGCCCACGCGCTCACTATATGAATTGGTTTTTGCTCTTTTCCGCCGCTGCCTCGCATGGTTTTCCCGTCCACACTGATTACTTCTCTTGCCTGTTTCCCACAGCTTTTTTGCACCCATTCGACGAACCGCTTCTGAAACTCCTCCGGGTTTAGCATCCCAAATACTCTCTCCATTGTATCGTGTGATGGTATCCCATTCTCCAGCTTCAATCCCAGTTTCTCCCGGAACCATGCTTCTTTCACCCGGCAATAATCCGCTATATCTTCCCACACATCACATCCTGCAATTACTGCGCATATCACCAGCATGATTGTTTCGTTGAAATTGTGCAGCACCTTCTTTTCCTGACGAGGATCTTTTAACCCTTCCAAGCATTCCATCATTTCTCTCACCCCCGCTGTCTTCTTCGACAGCAAGGGGTGAAAATCCTTTTGGTAATACTTTTGTAATAAATTTAATACTTTCTTAACTCATGCGTTCGCCGTGGAAGGCCTATAAAGATGGATAAGCCTGCGCCGGCGGCGCGGCGCGCATCGGCTGGCGATCAGTTTCTTTTCGCAGGGAAAGCAGATTGTGCATCCCAGGATGTTCAGCCCGGTAACCGCTTTTTGGCCGCAAATCAGGCATCTGTCCGCGTTCATCATTCCTTCCTCCTCCCTTCTCCTGTCAGGATTGCCAAAGGAAGGAAAAATATACAGGAATATTACAGGGAATTTTCGATCATTTCGCGGAGCGGGTCTGCGCCGCGGTAAAGGAGAAGAAACGGCGAATACAGCCCGTGATCCCTTAGCGATTTCTGGGCGGGCTCCGTGCACAGAAAGTTCAGGAACGCTTCACCGCCGTCCGTCCCGGCGGAACCAAAGATCGGCAGACTGCCTTCTCCCTTTGCCAGCGGGCTTGCGCTGACGGGAAACGGAAGCCGCATTGCCTCGTCGGCGGTCAGAAGCGCCGCGTCGCCCTTTCCCGCCGCGAAATCCTGCGCGGCATGCGGGCTTGCTGCGCCGCCCGGAACTGCCGATTCAAGCCCGAGCGGGGTCAGGACAACGGAAAAGCGGGCGGCATCGGGCGTCGGAGCGGGGGTGGGGCTGGGCCCCGGGGTCGGGGAGGACTGGAAAAAGAGGAGGCTGGTGGGATGGATGTCAGGCGTCCGCTGTGCGTCATCCCGGAAAAAGAGCGCGTAGCCGAGCATTGCCACGGCCCTGCTGCCATTCCCTGTAATCAGCGCGTCCGGGGGAAAGGCGTCCCCTGATTCCCGGATCATGTCCCCGGAAACCGCGCGGAGGTATACCCTGATTCCGGTCTCCTTTTCGTATTGCTTCGCCTGCCTGCGCAGCCATGCCCACACGGACGGCTCCTGCTCCGCGGCCCACACCCGCACGAGCGGCAGATTCGCGGAAGGCGTCCCGGCGCTGTTCTTCGCGTACATGAAGCCGACATAGACCAGCCCTGCCGTCAGCAGCAAGGCGGCGAAGGTGATGATGTTTCTGCGCATAAAAACCCCTCCGCGGGAATGTATGCGGCGGAGGGGGGAGCATATGCGTCTGACCGTCCGTTTTCAGGCGGCTGCGTTCTTTTTCAGCGTTTTCAGCTTGCGGCTGATGATCAGCGTGGTCACGATGTCGGAAGCGCTCTCATAAATCAGGCATCCGCCCGCGACCGCCACGACCAGCTCGATGGTCTCGAAGGGGTTGCTCAGAATCACAAGCCCCGCGACGATGGACAGGATCGCCATCCCGAGCAGCACGCCCCACTGGGCGAAGCCCGCGTTCTTCGCGTCGACGGAGCGCAGGATATTGCCGATGCCGCAGCCGATCAGCAGGATGCCGAAGATGTTGGGCAGCAGGTTCATGACCGCCTTGGGGGACGTGACCATGAACAGGCCCAGGCCGATCGTGATCAGGCCCACCACCAGGTCGCTCTGAAACAGGTAGGGATGCGTATGCTCTAACTTGAAATAGCGCACGACCCGGATGACGCCCATGGCAATCATCAGCCCGCCGATGCAGTAGCACACTGACAGCAGCGCGCTGCCGGGAAACAGCAGCAGCACCAGCCCGATCACGCCCGTGATGATCGCGGACAGGATCCAGTTTTTCTTGAACCTGTCCCATAAATCGCCAAATTTCACATGAATCACTCTCTTTCTTTCAAAAACCAGTGAAGGATTGCAGATTGTTCCACTGATTGACATTTTCAATCAAATGAAGTATACTACAATCATAAAAATACGTCAACAGGCGGTCAACGCGGAATGGGAGATAGCATGGATTATCAGCCGATCAGATCAGAAAAAAATCACAAAGATAAGCGTGTGAAGCACACTTATCGGGAGCTGATCAAGGCGTTGGAGAAGCTGCTGTGCGAAACGAATGCCGATCAGATGACAGTCAAGCAGGTCTGCGCGGTCGCGGGCATCCAGCGCACGACGTTTTATCAGCACTTTCACGATATCGAGGAATTTCTGGACTGGTATATCATCCAGAAACAGAACGAGTTCCGTTCGTTCGCGTCAGACAGCATCACCGCTGAAGAGGGGCAGGATGTGTTCCTTGAGCTTGCGCAGAGTGTCATGAATTACGTGAACCAGAACGAAAAGCTGGTCAAAAGCCTGGTGAACACGCAGATCAACGGGAAACGACTCTTTGATCTGTATGTGACCACCTGCGTGGATGACATGGTCGAGCGGCTGAAAAACGTGCCCGAATTGGAAAAGCGCGCGGGCGGCACGCCCATCCCTTTCCTGGCGCGGTTTTACGTAGGCGGGATGATTTCCGCTTTCCGCTGGTGGATCCTGAACGATAAGCCCATATCCGACGAACAGTTCATGAAGTATCTGCGCCTGCGCGTGGAGAGGACGGCTGGACGATGAAGGCTTCGCCTGTCCGCCGGACGGTGTTCTGCGCGCTCTTTGCCGCGCTGATCGCGGTGCTTTCGCAGATTCAGGTACCGCTTCCCGGCCTGGTGCCGCTCAGCCTTGCGACGCTCGGGATCATGACGGCGGGCCTGCTGCTGGGATGGAAATACGGCTTGCTCGCCGTTTCGGTGTACGTGCTGCTTGGCGCGGCAGGCGTGCCGGTGTTCGCCGGATTCAAGGGCGGGCCGGCCGCGCTGACCGGGCCGACGGGCGGCTATATCATCGGCTACCTGCCTTACGCCGCACTGGCAGGGCTGCCGGTCAGAAAGCTCCAGGATACCTTCCGCGGCCGCTGCGGGCTGCTTGCGCTCGGCACGCTGGCCTGCTACGCACTTGGCACCGCCTGGTTCATGCATGCCACGGGACGGACGCTTACGGAGAGCATGGGCCTATGCGTCCTGCCGTTCCTGCCCGGCGACGCGGCGAAAATCGCGCTGGCCGCTTTCCTCGCCCCTCGGCTGCGCAAGGCGATGAAGAGCTAACGGTGTAACTGTTCTGTCGATGGAATTATATTGACATTTTAAGCCACAAAGGGGTTACGCTGGGGTTTCACCCCAGTCCCCACCAGGGGACTGAATAAGCCCCCTGCCTCGTCCTCATTACTCGATAAAAGTGGTTTTTAATGAAGTGACTGGACAGATATTTATCGGCTTTCTATTTTGCCGTTCCTTGACGGATGATGGGAACGGTGTTATTATTATATAGTAGAAATATTTACCAATCAGAAAGAACTACTGCGGAGGCGGGTATGGCGCGACGGGATTCCGATATGACGCAGGGGACGATCTGGAAACACCTGATCCAGTTCTCCATTCCGATGATGGTGGGCCTATTGTTCCAGCAGCTGTACAACACGGTGGACACGGTGGTGGTGGGCCAGTTCGTGGGCCAGGAGGCGCAGGCCGCGGTGGGCTCTACGGGCTCGATCATCAACACCATCGTGGGCTTTTGCGCGGGCCTTGCCACCGGCGCGTCGGTCATCATCTCCCAGCGTTACGGCGCGCACGACCGCGAGGGCCTGAGCAACGCCGTGCATACCACCATCGCCATCACGTTCATCGTCAGCCTGCTCGCCACGGGCATCGGCCTGCTGATCATTCCGCCGATGCTGGTGTTCATGAAAACGCCGGTGGACGTGATGGACGAAGCCGAGCTGTACCTGCGCATTTACTTTTCCGGGGTCGCGGGCGTGCTGTTTTACAACATGGGCAGCGGCATCTTGCGCGCGGTGGGGGATTCCCGCAGGCCGCTGATTTTCCTGGTGATTTCCGCGCTGCTGAACACCGCGCTTGACCTGCTGTTCGTGCTGGCCTTCAAAATGGGAGTGGACGGCGTGGCCTACGCCACCATCGCTTCCCAGATCATTTCCGCGCTGCTGATTCTGATCACCCTGACCCGCGAAGACAGCGCCTACGGCATCCGCTGGAGCAAGCTGCGCATTGACCGCACGTCGCTGAGGGGCATCCTCACCATCGGCCTGCCCTCCAGCATCCAGAGCGCGATCACCGCGTTTTCCAACGTGTTCGTCCAGTCCTACATCAACGATTTCGGCTCCGCGTGCATGGCGGGCTACGGGATTTACAATAAGGTGGACGCCTTCGCGCTGATTCCCGTGCAGGCGATCAGCATGTCCTCCACCACCTTTGTGGGCCAGAACTGGGGCGCGGAGCAGAGAAAGCGCGCCAGGGACGGTGTTCGCACGGCCATTGCCATGAGCATCGGCGCGACGGTCACGCTGGGCTTGATCGTGTATTTCCTGGCCCGGCCGCTGCTGGGGGTCTTTTCGCCCGTGGAGGACGTGGTGGCCTATGGCGAGCGGTTCATCCGCATCGTGACGCCCTTCTACATCACCATCTGCTTTAACCAGATCTACGCCGGGGCCCTGCGCGGCATCGGCGACGCCACTATGCCCACAGTCATCATGCTCTGCTCGTTCGTGGTATTCCGCCAGATTTACCTGTTCGTCACCAAGCTCCTCGGCGTGGGCTTCATCGCCGTGGCCCTCGCCTATCCCATGGGCTGGATCATGTGCTCATCGCTTCTGTTCCTCCGCTATCGGGGAAGTAAGCTGGTGAGGGGTTATTAGGGAGGAGGGACCTATTCCCTAATCCCTCAAAAAAATTTTCCCCTGCCGGAACAAATCCCTCTCCTCATTCGTCTATATGGGTGAGGTGAGGAACAAATGAGTACGATGCTTTCCATTTATCCCAAGGATGAGAACCCCACTTTGCTGGCAATTGACGACGAACAGAAGGCCGTTTACGTTGACGGGGAACCCTGCGAACTGACCCAGCAGGAATTCTCCCTTTTGCAGGAACTGGCCCAGAATTTTGACCGTCCCGTGTCGCGCCAGGAGCTGCTGCGCGATGCCTGGGGCTATGTCTGCCCGGGGGAGACCCGCACCGTGGACGTGCATGTGCAGCGCCTGAGGAAAAAACTGGGCTTCTTCTGCATCGAAACGGTGTACCGCAGGGGGTATAAGCTGCGGGCGCAGGCTGTGTAAGAGTCCAGAGTGCAGATTGTTTTGTTGATGCTGGAATATGAAACCCCCTTTCTGTTTTCGTCCCGCTGTATTTTCGGGGATGATTACAGGGAGGGGGATTATTATGCCTGAGGGCAATCACAATAACGCTTTATAATCTGTACTCTGCACTCTCTTCTCTGCGCTCTGAACTCTGTACTCTAATCTTTTTGCTTTCTCTGCCGCGCGCGCTTTTTCGCCTCGGCCTTGGGGTTGATCATTTCGTCCTGGTTCGCGGCTTTGCAGTACGGCTTTAAGGCGCAGTGCCCGCAGTCCGGCTTCTGGCTGTGGCAGACGCGGCGGCCATGGTAAATCATCCAGTGGTGCGCCTGGCTCCAATTTTCGCGCGGAATCAGGGCCATGAGCTGTTTTTCCGTTTCCTCCACGGTCAGCGCGTCGGACAGGCCCAGCCGGTTCGCCACCCGGAACACATGCGTATCCACCGGGATGGCGGGAATGCCGAAGGAAAAGGCCAGCACCACGTTGGCGGTCTTTCGCCCCACGCCGGGAAGCTGGGTCAGCTCCTCCAGTGTGGAGGGCACCTGTCCGCCATATTTTTCCGCGATGATCTTGCAGGCGTTCACGATGTTCGCCGCCTTGGACTTAAATCCGCAGGATTTCACATAGGGAAACAAAACCTCCGGCGTGGTCTGGGCCATGGCCTTGGTGTCGGGGAAATCCCGGAACACCGCGGGCGTCACCTGGTTCACCCGCGCGTCGGTGCACTGCGCGGCCAGGATCGTCGCCACCAGCGTTTCATACGGATTGGAAAAATGCAGCTCCGGCCCCGCGTCGGGATACAGCGCCGCCAGACCTTTTAAGATGGATTGTTGGTTTTCGGTCATTACGGTGCATCTCCTTACTTGGAATCCGTTGCCATGATCAACGAAATCGATATATGATCCCCTGTGCGCTTGTCCGTGATGGCTGTACCTGTAGCCAGCGGGATCAAGGCGCTGTCTGCTTTGGCTTTGGATTTGGAATAGCCTATCAGCGTTTCCAGGGTATAGGCTGGATTATCCAAGGCTTTTTGCTGGAACGTCTCTTCATCCACCTGATACACGATCAGTTCATAGGTCATCTGCGGATTGCCTACTTTTGAACGGGCGCTTTGGATGACGGCGACCAGTTCGGCCTCGCTTTCCAAGTCAAGCTCCTGTGCGGCCCAGACGGTCATTTCCCTGTTTTTTGCCAGACGTTCCGCCGCGGAGTAAGACGCGCTGAAGGATTTATTGTTGTAGTCATAGATTGCGTAACCCGCGGTAGCGGACGTGCCAATGAGAAACAGAGCAATGAGAAGCGCAATATGCTTTTTGTTCAGTGTTAATCGTTCGATACCTGTATACAAATATCCCATCTTGCGGAAAGGAGGAATCAAGCCACGGAAAATGACAGCGAGAATGACGGTTTCCAATGGAAAGAGCACCATGTTTTTCACGATGCGAACCGCCTGGAAAGGCGCGTAATAACTGGTCATGAACAGCTCGTAGTATTTGACCATGATCGGCTCGGTCATCACGATATTCACGAAAAAACAGATGCAGAAGCGGGAAAGCAGGATACGAGGAATAGAAACCTCCGTCCGATAAAGGAACAGGGCGAAAATCAGGGAACCTGCCATTTCTGTGAAAATGAAAGGAAAGAAATACGGCCCGGAAGGTATCAACAGCGCGCCCAGTGTGTCGGAGATCGCTGCGGCTGCCAGCGCCACGACCGGGCCGAATACCATGGCCCCGAAAGCGTTCACAATAAAAGCGGTGTTGATATCAATGGATGCCGCAATAGGTATTTTTACCGCTTTCAGCGCAACGCGAATCGCAATAGCCAGCGCCGCGAAAATCAGCACGTCCAGGCGCTTGAACTCCGACGCCGCCTGTATCCAGTACGCCTTGGAAAATGGGGTTTTATACAGCGTTTTGTCCCGGTTGGCAATGTTTTTTTGCATACAAAAAGCCTCCTTACAGATGCAAAATTGATCCGCAGAGGCAGCTGAAACCGTGCAGCGGGATGCGTGGCAGGCACCGCGCCGGGTTTCCCGGCTTCGTCCCATGGCAACTCCCCGTCCATGGACACTTGACGCGCCTGCAACTACTCTGCTTACGAATCATCGTCCCCATTGTAACAAGAAACCGGGGAAAAAGCAAGTCGTTCCAGCGGAAGAACAGGAAAAATGCGGATGGGGATGAGGGAATAGGGATTAGGCAGTAGGCAATAGGGATTGCACGCATACACGCGGAAAAATGATAGGGGCATCTTGCAGATAAATCTGTACTCTGATCTCTCTTCCGAGGAGTGAGCAGCTGGTTTGGGCAGCGCATTCCCCTTTGGTTACGCAATCGGTAACATGATTCCCTCGCAGGTAACAGCTTTTTCCTGCCAACCATTGTCTGCGGCGAATTCATGTGCTATAATGCAAAAGTCAGGCATTCGGGAGAACACAGGGAAGGAACCCATTTGCCTGCAAAACAGGAGGGATACTGTCCATGAAAAAAACGATTCTGTCCGCCGCGCTGCTGCTCATTTTCTGCTTTGGCCTTTTCCCCGCTTTTGCGGAAACGCAGACAACGGTGCTGATCTACATGTGCGGCACGGACATCCAGGAGGACGCCTGCTGGGATATTTATGAAATGGCCCTGGCTGAAACGGGCGATAACATCAACCTCGTCCTGCTGGCCGGCGGGACCCGCCGATGGGAATTTGACGAATTGAAAGGTGGCAGATGCACCCTGGCTGTGATCAGCGACGGGGATTTTGCCTACCTGGAGGACTGGGGAAAAGAATCCATGGGCAGCGCGGAAACGCTGGCGACGTTTCTCTGTGCGGGCCTTTCGGAATTCCCCGCCGACCGCACGGTCGTGATCCTGTGGGACCATGGCAGCGGGTCGGAAGGCGGCATCTGCTTTGACGAAATCTACGATGACGACGGCCTGACCCTGCGGGAGATCGATGAAGCGCTGTCAACGGCGCGGGAAGCGCTGGGCGATTTCCACGTCGATATTTTCGGCTGCGACGCCTGCATGATGGCGACCTACGAAATGGCTGCGATGCTGTCGCATTACGACATTGATTATTTCATTGCCAGCGAGGAACTGGAAGCAGGCTCCGGCTGGGACTATACGGCCTGGCTTTCCGAGCTGGACAGGAATCCCGGCATTTCCGGCGAGGCGCTGTGCGGCGTGATTGCGGACAGCTATATGAAAGCCGCGCTGGAGGAAGACCCCGATGATTATCTGACCATGAGCGCCGTGTCGCTGCCCAAGATCAGAACGCTGGAATACAGCATGGAGGACTTTGCCGAAGCCCTTAAGCAGGAGGCGCAGTCCGGCAACATCTCCGCGATCCGCCGCGCCAGAAGCCGGATGTATACCTTCGGCGCTTACTATGATGGCAGCTGGGATATGGTGGACATGGGCGCGGCGCTGGACGCTTACGCGCAGTTCGCCCCCGAAAAAGCCGCCAAGGCTCGGCGGCAGCTGGATCAGGCCGTGGTCGTGAACCGCCAGACCAGAAACCTTCCTTCTTGCTCCGGCCTGGCCCTCTTTATCCCGCAGGATACGGCGGATGAGTTTTTCGAATACAGCGACGGAATCGATATTTCCGCTTACATTCCCAACTGGATGACGTTCGTCAATGCTTACGCGCAGGCGCTCGGGGGCGGGCAGTACAGCTTTACCGCTTCCGCGCCGGAACAGGTGAGCACCGGCACGACGCTGATCGGCAGCCTGATGTCCTCTTTCGGCCTGAGCGGGGCGTATAACTGGAATCAGCAGACGGAATCCTACGAAACGGCGGAAGAAGAAACGCAGACGGAAATCAGCGTCAGCGACGGTGAATTCGGGTTCACGGCCAGTCTGACCGCAAAGGACATGGAATACCTGGATTATGTGGAAGGCATGCTGATGATGGATATCAGCGATGAAGAAATCTTCGGATACGTTGACTTCGGCCTGATGCAGAATAACTGGATCGACTGGAAGACCGGCACGGTCTACAGCAAATTTGACGGCACCTGGCCGGTGCTCGACGGGCAGCTGGTGCCGCTCTATGACCAGAGCGTCAACGAGCTTTCGCGGCGCAGCCTGATCCCCGTCAGGCTGAACGGAGAATATACCTATCTGGTGGTCGTGTTCTCCGGCGGCAGCACGGAGGGCAGGATCGTCGGCGCCAACGCGGGCTATGACGACAACGGCCTTCCCATCCGCAAAACCACGAAGCTGAAGGATGGCGACGTGATCGTGCCGGTCTATACGTTGTATTACGGTGACCCCGAAGACGAGGGCGACGACATGGAGGAAGCCGAATTTGAAGGCGATGAAATCATCTGGCGCGAGGGCATGACTGTGACCTATGAGGATATCAGCGATCCCGACGATCCGATCGACGCCATGTTCTGTTTCGTGTTCAACGATATTTTCGGCGATTATACCATGAGCGACATCATTTCGTTCAGCATCTGACAGGCTGCGGCAGCATGAAAAGGGCGAGTGCACGCCCCTAAAAAGCGCCGCGGACCGAACAAAGGCTTCCTCATGTACGGGGAAGCCTTTGTTCGTATCCTCATTTGTCACGATTCCATTTCAGGCGCATGCATGCGTGAGCTGATGCAAAAAAGAAGGCTTGCATTTGTTCTTCTTTTATGGTAATATGATCAAGCGTTGCTGGCTTTATGAACTCTTTCTGAACACACTGCGTTTTCTGCGGAGGAGCCTGTGCCCGCATCGCCCCTGACGAGGGTTAAAACGCGCTTTGCGCCTGTACCTCAGCAGGATAGAGGGTCCGCCTCCTAAGCGGTAGGAGTTCGAGTCTACACCGCCCCCCTGACGAGGGTTAAAACGCGCTTTGCGCCTGTAGCTCAGTTGGATAGAGCGGTCGCCTCCTAATAAAGAGGTAGACGGCCGCCAAAAATGAGTGATGGGATCTCCCCAAAGGGGAAAATCCGCACTTCCAAGGCGATCTGGACGGCCGCCAATTTGCTAACAAAAGGCGGGCGTTCTGGCAAAGAAGAGGTGTCGATACCCAATCGAGGTCAAAAATCCTGCTAACGGATCACCCGATCTGCTAACGGATATTGACAGTATATACCAAGGAACGAAATTCTTCAACCTTCGGAAAGCCTTGGAAACAAAGGGTTTCCGAGGACATGGTCCCGTAGCTCAGCAGGATAGAGCGGTCGCCTCCTAAGAAGTAGGCCGACTACCGTCTTTCCGGAAACTGAAAACGGGAACAGCGTTCGGAAGTGACCCGGTTTCCCAGTTGCTCCGACGCCCTTACCAAGCAAGGTCGAAATCAGCATGTGGGAAAATGTCCTACCG
>JAFWQM010000029.1 GCA_017509065.1 Clostridia bacterium | reverse complement strand
TATCAATTTCTGGCCGTAATATGAGCATTTTCGGGCCAAACGGCCAGGAAATGCCATATTACAAGAAATTGATGTCTCCATCGAAAGACAGCTTTTTGCTGACTTTCGATGGCAGGGTGTCGACTTTGTCGACACCCTGAACCATCGGCCTTGTCTGCCGATGGCTTTTTCGTTTGTGCTCGGATCAATGAAGAACCTGATTCAGAAACGCTTCCACATATTCCCTATATTCCTCCGGCGCGGTGAGGATGGAGGCGGCGTGGCCCGCGCCTTGGATGAGGTGCAGTTCGCTGTAGCCCTTTGTGGCTTTCTGCATTGCTTCGCTGTGGGCGGGCGGGATGAAACCGTCCGCGGCTCCGTGGATGAACAGAATCGGGATGGTGTTTTCTTTCAGGCTGTCGATAGGCCGCATCTCGGCATAGCTGCAGCCAAACCTGAGCTTGGCGCACAGAGACGCCACATGGGCAATAAAGCCCGGCATGCGCATGCTTTTCACCCCTGCCTCCATGATGGAGGCGATTTCGCTGAACCCGCAGTCCGCCACCACGAAGTCGATCTCCGGCTTGTATTTGAGTGCGGCGATGGAACTGGCACTGCCAAGGGATTCACCGTGAATGCCGAACACCTTCATATCGGGATAGCGGCTGCGGCTGTCGCGGATGAGCGCGTCCAGATCGCGGCTTTCACGGACGGAATAAGTGCAGAAGGTGGGCTCGTTTTCGCCGTGGCCGCGCAGGTCGTAAGCGATGACGTTATATCCCAGATCGAGGTACATCTTCGCATATTTCATTGCTCCGAAGCGGTTGTCCGTGTAGCCGTGCGAGATGAGGATATATTTGTCTGTCGGCACGGGATTGGAAAGAATCTGGACGTGCAGGGCGTAGCCGTCGTAACTGCTGACGATGTAGTCATGCTTTTCCAGCTTGTCGTACCAGGACAGGTCATAGTGCGCTTCCTGCCATTTGCGGGCTTGCTCCAGGGTCTGGCGCTTGATGCCCATGGAGTAGGAAGCCATGATAAAGCCAAAAACAAACAGGAGAACCAGCAGGAGCGCCAGAATGACGAGCGCGATGATCATGAACAGCCGTCCTTTCTTCATACCACTTCGTATTGCAGCATTTCGTATTTCAAATGCGTCCCTTCGTCGATCTCCTCCGGCAGGAGGGCCCGCGCCACATTGATGTCCTCCGGCTCCGGCGCGTCTGTCCGGCGGAGCCAGGCGTAGTCCCCGTCCATGCGGACGACCACATAATACCGCGTTTCCATTGCTTTCTTCCTTTCGCTGCGCTGCTTTGCTTTGTTGTACAGGTACAGGGCGTCGAACGGCCCCACGATGACCGAAATGAGAATAACAATCCAATACCAGGGCATGCGCTCATACCACTTTCTCAAAAATCATTTCCTGCTCCGCGAGAGGCAGCAGGTCTTCCGGCTTTGCCTCGGGCCGAATCCATTCGTTCACGGCGTCCTGCGGCAGGATAAGCGGCATCCGGTCATGGATGAAACGGATATTGTCCGCCGGTTCGCGCGTCAGGATGACGAACGCGGGAATGCTTTGTTCCATCCTGTACAGGCCGCAGAGCCAGGCGATTTTCGCGTCCTTTGGCCGGATGGCGTATTTGAAGCCGAGCGCCTTTTTGCCGTTCGCGCCGGCAAGATGCTCCCATTCGTAGTAGCAGCTTGCGGGCACAGCGCAGCGGTGCGAGAGCCATCCGTCCCGGAATGTGGGCTTTTCCGCTGCCGTTTCCGCCCGCGCGTTGATGAGCAGGCCGCTTTTTCCGCTGAATCCCCACCGCATCGGATACACCGTCCGTCTGCCGGCTTTGCTGCAGGCTACCACCGGAACCACGGCGGAAGGACGGATTTCGCCCGCCGCGGCGATTGCGGGAGTATCCGGAAACAGCGGCATCAGCGGCGACTGGTTCATTTCTTCCACGATCGGCCTCAGTTCCGGCGATTCTTCCAGAAAATACCGTCCGCACAAGACATTTCACCCCCGCATTTCTTTTCCTGCCGTTATTATATCAAAAAAACGCCGGACGCACAATCCGTATTCCACAGGATGCGGAAGAGAACCTGACCGCGTCCGGGAAACGAAAGAACGCCGCCATATCGGCAGCGTCCGTTTTTGCAGGCTTTTCATCGAAAGGCTGCGAAGGCAAAAGAATCATTCGGCGGGAGAGAACGCATCCTTGCCCAGACCGCAGACGGGGCATACCCAATCTTCGGGAATATCTTCCCATGCGGTGCCGGGAGCGATACCGGAATCAGGATCGCCGACTTCGGGATCGTAGATGTAACCACAGGGACATTCGTACTTGGTCATGACTGTGACCTCCTTTTTTCTTTCCGTGCCTTTATTATACTACGAAAGGAAAAATATAGCAAGCGGACAATCGTGGATTTTGCTTTGTTCTTATGTTTGACTGTTACCATTCATCCATTTGAAAGAGAACAAGCAGCATTCCCAGCGGGGGGGTGTCGGGGGAGCTCCCCCGACTGTAATCCGCAGGTGGCGGCGTGTACGTCGCCGAGGAGCAACAGGATGTTGCGTACCATTCAGCGATAGCTGAATGGTAATGTTTTTATGTGTTCTTTGAGGATTGGGTGAATGAGAATACTAAAAAGAAGCAGCGCTTTTCACGCTGCTCCTCTGAATTGATCAATCATTCAATTCCAGCTTCACGGCTTTATAGCCGGTCAGTTCTTCGGTGCGGGCGTCGGGCTGGCCCATGCCGACGTACATAACGATTTTTCCTTCGCTGACGAACTCGCCGTTCTCATTGACCACCTTGAACGCTTCGGGATTTACGGAAATGGTAAAACTCTGGCAGGAGCCCGCGGGTATGCTCACCCGCTGGAACGCGACCAGACGGGGATTCAGCGGCGCGTTTTCGCTTCCCTCGTTCTGGCAGTAGATCTGCGCCACGTCCTCTGTGTCCACACTGCCGCTGTTGCACACGGTCACATCCACCAGGCACTGGCCGTCCTGTTCCCGCACGGACGCGCCTTTCACGTACACGTCGCCGTAGGTGAGGCCGAAGCCAAAGGGATACAGGGGCTTGCCAGGGAAGTAGCGGTAGGTGCGGCCCTTTAAAGCGTAATCTGTAAACTCCGGCATTTCGGCCAGCTGTTCATTATAATAGAAGGTGACGGGCAGCTTGCCGGAGGGGGAAGCGTGACCCAGCAGCAAATCGGCCACGGCGCGTCCGCCCTGTGCGCCGGGATACCAGGCGACCAGCACGGCGTCGGCCAAATCTCCCGCTTCGCGGAGATCGATGGCGCTGCCTGCGGTGAGCACGATAATGGTCGGCTTGCCCACTTTCAGCACCGCGTTCATCAGGCGGCGCTGGGAGGCGGGCAGCAGCAGGTCGATCTTGTCCGCGGAACCGAAGGGGTTGCCGGTGTCGCCCTGCTCGCCTTCGAGGGTCTCGTCCAGGCCCACCACAAGCACCACGGCGTCGCTGTTTTCGGCTACAGCCAGGGCTTCGCTCATGCGGTCATCCGGCTCCTGGGCCAGGTTGCTCATCCTGTCGCGGTACAGGTGGCAGCCCTCGGAGCACAGCACACGTGCCTTGCCTTTCAGCGCTTCCTGCAGTCCGCGCTGGATGGTGATATACTGGGAAGAGGAGCCGTGATAGTTGCCCACCAGGGAGGAAATGGCGTCGGCGTTGGGGCCGATCACGCCCAGGGTCTTGATCTTGTTTTCATCCAGCGGCAGCACACCGTTGTTTTTCAGCAGTACGCAGCCCTTGCGCGCGGCTTCGTCGGCCTTTGCCTGGTGCGCGTCGCACTCCACCACGGTGTAGGGAATGTCGTCGTATTCGCTGCCCTCGCCCATGATGCCCAGCATATAGCGGGTGGTGAACAGGCGCACGGCGCTCTCCCTGATGGTTTCTTCCTTCACCTTGCCAGCCAACACGGCGGCGACGAGCTTTTCATAGGTGCAGCCGCAGTTCAGGTCGCAGCCCGCGTTCACCGCCATGGCGGCGGAGTCCACGGGATTGTCGGTCACGTGATGGCCGTCGTGGAAATCGCGGATGGCCCAGCAATCGGACACGAAATGCCCCGCAAAGCCCCAGTCCCGGAGGTGCTTCATCAGGTCGCTGTTGGCGCAGCAGGGTTCGCCGTTGGTGCGGTTGTACGCGCCCATAACAGATTCGACCTTCGCTTCCTTCACCAGCTTTTTGAAGGCGGGCAGGTAGGTTTCCTCCATGTCCTTTTTGCTGGCGATGGCGTTGAATTCGTGGCGCAGGTCTTCCGGGCCGGAATGGACGGCAAAGTGCTTGGCGCAGGCGGAGGCTTTCATCACGTCACCCTTTCCCTGCAGGCCGCGCACATATGCCGCGCCGATCTCGCCGGTGAGGGTCGGGTCTTCGCCAAAGGTTTCCTGGCCGCGGCCCCAGCGCGGGTCGC
>JAFWQM010000218.1 GCA_017509065.1 Clostridia bacterium | reverse complement strand
GGCTTCTGATAGTACCACTGATAGCTGGTCGCACCGGTAGCCGTCACTTTGAAGGTGACGGTCTTGCCAACTACAGTTGATACGTTGGAAGGCTGGCCTGTGATAACGGGCTTCAGGTTCACCGTCAGGGTGACGGTATTCGACCAGACATATCCCGCGCTGTTGGATACTTTGACGCGGTACTTGTAACCGTTGTGCCGCGCCGCTGTCGTCAGCGAATAGGTTGCCGAAGTACCGTTATTGCTCACCGCATACCAGGTAGAGTCATTCGGCTTCTGGTAATGCCATTGATAGCTTTCAGCATTGGAGGCGACCACTTTAAATGTCACATTTGCGCCTTCGTTCACCGTCTGGTTCGTGGGCTGCGTGGTGATGGTGGGCTCGTCAGCGGTTGTGACCGTCAGCGTGACAGTGTTCGACCAGATATACCCAGCGCTGTTGGATACCTTGACCTTATACTTGTAGCCATTATGCCGCGCTGCTGTCGTCAGAGTGTAAGTAGCCGATGTGCCGTTATTGCTCACCGCGTACCAGGTAGAGTCGTTCGGCTTCTTGTAATACCACTGATACCCGGTCGCGCCGGTGGCGACGACCTTGAACGTCGCCTTAGCCCCTTCATTCACTTTTTGACTACTGGGCTGCGTGGTGATGACGGGTTTAAGATTGACTGTCAGCGTGGCCGCGTTCGACCAGACGGCACCCGCGCTGTTGGATACCTTGACGCGGTATTTGTAGCCGTTGTGGCGGGCAGCTGTCGTCAAGGAATAGGTTGCCGAAGTGCCGTTGTTGCTCACTGCGTTCCAGGTGGAATTATTCGGTTTCTGGTAGTACCACTGATAGCTGTTCGCGTCGGTGGCAACGACCTTGAACGTTGCCTTCGCGCCTTCGTTCATTTTTTGATTGCTGGGATGCGCAGTAATGACAGGTTTGGAAACACCCAGCACCGTCAGCCTGAATATTGAGGAGTATCCGATTCCTCCGTCCGCGTTCATTACCTTGCAGCGGTATTTATATCCGTTATACTCCACCCCTATCTGACTGATCGTAATCGTTGCAGATGTGCCATTCGGGGTCAGTTTGGTCCACTCGGTATCTTCCGGCGCCATATAATACCACTGGTAGGTGTATTGATCATCGTCCTGCAGGCCGAAACGAATCGTATCGCCATTGTTCGCTACAATTTCGGTGTATTCCTCCGCAGGCTGTGAACTGCTGCCCACCGTCAGCGTGGCATAATGTGAATACACGCTGCTGTTTTCATTATACACTTCACAGCAGTACATATATCCATTGTGCCGCTCCTGCGCAACCAATGAATAGGTGGCGGAAGTGCCGTTCTGGGAGACAGGGGTCAAATTGCTTTCGCCCGGTTTTATATAGTACCATTTGTATTTCAGATTTTGCCCCGTAGCAGTTACGCTGAAGGTGGCTGTTTCTCCGGCATTGACGCTGACGCTGGCCGGATGCCTCGTGATTACGGGAATGGAAATGACCCATAAGGTAACGGCTTCCGAGAAGACAGAATCCTGCGCGTTGCTCACCAGGCACCTGTACTGAGACCCGTTATGGCTGAGTTTCGCGGTGAAGGAATACGTAGGTGAAGTGCCGTTTTCAGTGACCGCGCTCCATGACGCGGTGGAAGACGCCCGGCTGTACCATTGGTAGCTCGTCGCGTTTTCAGCAACCACAGTAAACTCAACGTGGTAGTTCTCCGAAACCCTCATACTGACAGGCTGGGAGGTGATATTGGGCGCGGTCTCCGGCTGAGAAGGCTGGCTTCCTGTCGGATATCGGGTCAGATAGTAATCCGCCTGCTCCACCTTGCTTTTTTCAATACTGCGTCCCCAATGAATGGAGCTGTTGTAGTTCCCTTCCGCGATCACAATATGATCGTCATACTTGTACGTAATGATAACGGAATGCGTGTCGTTATTGATCCTCAGAATATCGCCCACCCGAAGGTCGCTGTAGTTGATCGTTGTGTATTTTCTGGCGGGCAGGGTGCCAAAGGCCGCGTCGCTGAGGATGAACGCAAAGGCAGCGCAGCCATACCCGATCGTGTTATTGCCATTCCATCTGTATGAATTGTCGTTTGTCCAGGGCCGTCCTTCATAATACTCATCCTGCAAAGCGAGCATGCTGGAGCGCACCTCGCTCGCCATGAGCTCAGTCGAACCGGTCATCGGAATCAGTGCAAGCAGAACCGCGGCAATTATACACGCAAAGAATCTTCGTTTCATGGAATTCTCTCCCTCTCGTTATTATTCGTTTCTCGCCGCTTGGGATGAACACAGGCAGCCGCGGAGCAGTTTCTGCGGCTCAGTACTCCGCTTTTGATTTGCCATCTTTCAATGATATTATAAAAAAACAGATTTTTTCTGTCAATAACCAATTGCCCGGGAAAGAACGGATTTTTTCCTTGACATTTTTCCTGTTCATCCGTTATAATGCGTTCATGGCAATGAAGGGAAACAGTAACCCGGCCTGTCCGTGCTTCAGAGAGTTTCCGGTGGGTGCAAGGAAACGGCGGCGGCTAAGGGGCGAATTACCTCCCGGAGCTCGGCCTTGAAGAAGCAGTTTCCGCTTTGCGTAGAGGCCCGCCGGCGCGCCGGTTACAGCGCACAAGAGGGCAAAACGCAACTGCGCTTTTGCCGAACGGAAGTGGTACAGCGATCATCCGCCTTCCCCCAGATTTGGGTGGGAGGCGGTTTTCTTTCCTGACATATATAAGGAGGATTGTTATGGACATTCAGAATCTCAGGTTCGCCAGCCGTTTTGACGGTATTTCGGGCAGCGCCATCCGCGAAATCTTTAAGCTGCTGGCCGTGCCGGGCATGATCTCCTTCGCGGGCGGCAACCCCGCGGCCAGCGCCCTGCCGGACGAAACCTGCGCCGAACTGGCGAAGGAACTGCTGCTGGAAAAGGGCAAGACCCTGCTGCAATACGGGGCCACCGAGGGCTACGCGCCGCTGCGGGAAAGCCTGGTGCCGTACCTGAAAGACCGGTTCTCCTTCGACTGCGCGGCGGATGAGATCCTCCCCGTCACCGGCTCCACCCAGGCCATGGATTTGATGTGCAAGGCGCTGATCGACCCCGGAGACAAGGTGGTGGTGGAGAACCCCACGTTCCTGGGCAACATGCAGGCCATCCGCCTGTACCAGGCCCAGCTTGTGCCTGTGGACAGCGACGAGGACGGCATCAAGGTGGACGAGCTGGAGGAAGTGTTCAAGAAGGAACACCCCAAAATGCTCTACATCATCCCCACCTTCCAGAACCCCACGGGCCGGACCCTGAGCTTGGAACGTCGCAAGAAGATCGCCGCGCTGGCTTCCCAGTACGGCGTGGTGGTGGCTGAGGACGACCCCTACCGCGACCTGCGCTATGCGGGACAGGAGCTTCCCTCCATCAAGTCCTTCGACACCGAGGGTTGGGTGGCCTTCATGGGCAGCTTCTCAAAGGTTATCTCACCCGGTTTGCGCGTGGGCTTCCTGGCCGCGAACAAAGCGCTGCTGCGCAAGTGTACCATCGGCAAGCAGAGCAGCGACGTGCACACCGCCAACCTCAACCAGGCCATCGTGGACGCTTACCTGCGCCGCGGGCTGCTGGCTCCCCACGTGAAGGAAATCTGCCAGAGCTACGCCCAGCAGATGAACACCATGCTGGGGCTGCTGGCCAAGTGCGGAGGGGTTGCGCGATATACCACGCCCGAAGGGGGCCTCTTCATCTTCGCGGAACTGAATGAGGGCATGGACGCGGTCAAGCTGCTCACCAAGTGTGTGGACAGCGGCGTGGCTTACGTGCCCGGCACCTACTTCTACCCCGACGGCGGACATTTGAATACCTTGCGCCTCAACTTCTCCATGTGCTCTGTGGAACAAATTAAACAGGGCATGGAAAAGCTGAATCAGGTGTTCACCGGAAACGCATAAATATACCGATTGGTAAATAATTTCCCCTTACAGCCTTTCTCGGAAGGGGTCTGGGGGAACCGCTCTTTGGGCGCCAAAGAGCGGTTCCCCCAGAAAAAAGATAAAATGGAGGAATACCATCATGCAAAACGTACTCGACACCCTCCGCGAACGCGGATTCTTAGCCCAGATCACCTTTGAGGACGAGCTGTACAAGCAGCTGGAAAAGGAACCCACCGTGTTCTACGTGGGCTTTGACCCCACCGCTACCTCCCTGCACTTCGGCCACTTCATCCCCATCATCGCCATGGCGCACATGCAGCGGGCGGGGCACATCCCGATTGCCCTTGTGGGCGGCGGCACGGCCATGATCGGCGACCCCAGCGGCAAAACCGACATGCGCAAAATGATGACCGTGGAAACCATCGACCACAACGTCTCCTGCATCAAAATGCAGATGGAGCGCTTCATCGAGTTCGGCGAGGGCAAGGCGCACATCGTCAACAACGCCGACTGGCTGCGGTCGCTCGGCTACATGGACTTTCTGCGGGACGTGGGCGCGCTGTTCTCAGTCAATAAGATGCTCACCGCCGAATGCTATAAGCAGCGCCTGGAAAAGGGCCTGACCTTCCTGGAATTCAACTACATGCTCATGCAGAGCTACGACTTCCTGCAGCTCTTCAAGAAATACAACTGCCGTTTGCAGATGGGCGGCGACGACCAGTGGAGCAACATGCTGGCCGGGGCTGACCTGATCCGCCGCAAGGAGCGGGAAGCCGCCTTCGCCTGCACCTTCAAGCTGCTCATGAACCATGAGGGCAAGAAGATGGGCAAGACTGAAAAAGGCGCGCTGTGGCTGGACGCCGCTCTCTGCACCCCCTACGACTTCTACCAGTACTGGCGCAACGTGGACGACTCCGATGTGGAAAAGTGCCTGAGCCTGCTCACCTTCCTGCCCATGGACGAGGTAAAGCGCCTGTCCGCCCTGGAGGGCAGCGCCATCAATGAAGCGAAAAAGGTGCTGGCCTTTGAGTGCACCAAGCTGGTCCACGGCGAGGAAGAAGCCCAGAAGGCCCAGATGGCGGCGGCAGCTCTGTTCGGCGGCGGCGCGGCGGCGGACGTTCCCACCTACGAATGGACGAAAGCCCAGATGGAGCAGGACGCGCGCCTGACCACCCTGCTGAACCTCTGCGGCCTCTGCACCTCCAACGGTGACGCCCGCAAGCAGATTCAGCAGAACGCCGTGGTCATGAACGACAGCAAGGTCACCGACGTGAACCTGACCCTCTCCGCCGATATGTTCCCCGCCGATGGCATCCTGCTGCGGAAGGGGAAGAAGAACTATTGCAGGGTGATACTGAAATAATCTTTCTGGGGGAAAACCATTCTTTGGAGCCCAAAGAATGGTTTTCCCCCAGACCCCTTTTCCAAGAAAGGCGATACATTTTTATTTGCAGAAGGGTCAAAGTGACTCTCCCTTTACGGCTTTCTCGGAAGGGGGTGCGGGGGAAACCGCTCTTTGGAGGCCAAAGAGCG
>JAFWQM010000217.1 GCA_017509065.1 Clostridia bacterium | reverse complement strand
GTGCTCGAGGAAATCCGCAAGAGCGAAGGGTAAATCATCCTCTTTATCGATGAGCTGCATACCATTGTCGGCGCCGGCAAATCCGAAGGCGCCATGGATGCCGGCAACCTCTTAAAGCCCATGCTGGCAAGGGGCGAACTGCACTGCATCGGCGCAACAACCCTGGACGAGTACAGGAAGTATGTGGAGAAGGACGCCGCCCTGGAGCGCCGCTTCCAGCCGGTGATGGTGAACGAACCAACTGTCGAGGACACCATTTCCATCCTGCGCGGCCTGAAAGAACGGTATGAAGTGTTCCACGGCGTAAAGATTCAGGATGGCGCTCTGATCGCCGCCGCTACCCTCTCCAACCGCTATATCACCGACCGTTTCCTGCCCGACAAGGCCATCGACCTGGTGGACGAAGCCTGCGCCATGATCCGCACGGAAATGGACTCCATGCCCCAGGAATTGGACGAAATCCGCCGCCGCATCATGCAGCACGAAATCGAGGAAGCGGCCCTGAAAAAGGAAACCGACCCGCTCAGCCAGGAACGCCTGAACGTGCTGCGCAAGGAGCTGTCCGACATGCGCGACCAGTTCCAGGAAATGCAGACCCGCTGGGAAAATGAAAAGAACGACATTGGCAAAGTGCAGAAGCTACGCGAGGAAATCGAGCGGGTGAACGCCGAAATCGACCGGGCGAAGCAGAAGTACGACCTGGCCAAAGCCGCCGAGCTGCAATACGGCGAGCTGCCCAAGCTGAAAGCCGAGCTGGAGGAAGCGGAAAAGGAAAGCCCCGTCAAAAATACCCTGCTGCGGGACAAAGTAACCGAGGAAGAAATCGCCCGTATCGTGGCCCGCTGGACGGGCATCCCGGTCAGCAAGCTGATGGAAGGCGAGCGGGAAAAACTGCTGCGCCTGCCGGACGTGCTGCATAAGCGCGTCATCGGCCAAGACGAGGCTGTGGAAAGCGTCAGCGAAGCCATTCTGCGCTCCCGCGCGGGCGTGGCGGACGAGAACCGGCCCATCGGTTCCTTCCTGTTCCTGGGCCCTACGGGTGTGGGCAAGACCGAGCTTGCCAAGACCCTGGCCGAAGCCCTGTTCGACGACGAAAAGAACCTGGTGCGCATCGACATGACGGAATACATGGAGAAATTCTCCGTGTCCCGCCTCATCGGAGCGCCTCCCGGATACGTGGGCTACGAGGAGGGCGGCCAGCTGACCGAAGCCGTGCGGCGGCATCCCTACTCCGTGGTGCTGTTCGACGAAATGGAAAAAGCCCATCCCGACGTGTTCAACATCCTGCTGCAAATCCTGGATGACGGGCGCGTCACCGACAGCCAGGGCCGCACCGTGGACTTCCGCAACACCATCCTGATCATGACCAGCAACCTGGGCTCTGCCCAAATTCTGGACGGCATCGACGCGGACGGCCATCTGTCCGACAGCGCGAAAGCGTCCGTGCAGGCGCAGCTGAAAACCGCATTCCGTCCCGAATTCCTGAACCGCATCGACGACACGGTCATGTTTACGCCTTTGACCCGCGGCCAGGTGCGTTCCATCGTTGATCTCCTGCTGAATAAGCTCAAAGGCCGCTTAAAGGATAAGCAATTGTCCCTGCGCCTGACCGACGCAGCCTTTGACCGCCTGATGGATCAGGGCTATGATCCCGTGTACGGCGCGCGGCCCATGAAGCGCGTGCTGCAGTCCAAGGTGGAAACCCTGGTGGCCCGCAAGCTCATCGCCGGGGATATCCTGCCCGGCCAGACCATCGTGGTGGATGCCGACGAAAACTGCGGCTTCACCGCGAAAGCTGAATAAAAGTTACGATTCAGGTATTCCTGGGGGAACCGCTCTTTGGAGCCCAAAGAGCGGTTCCCCCAGACCCCCTCCGAGAAAAGCTGTAGAAAGGGACAGGCTTTTCCTGTAAGAATCAACCTACTGTGTTTGTTTCGCTTTATGGCTTTTTTGGAAAGGGGTTTGGGGGAAACCATTCTTTGGCCGCCAAAGAATGGTTTCCCCCAGAGATGTGAATGGTAACGAATAAAGAAAACAAACCGCCGAGAGCACATACGCTTTCGGCAGTTGAATTATACGCTTTTTACGCTTCCGTATTCCAGGTTTCCTTTTTCGGCATCAGAATCATATTTCTCAGTTTCATGGTCACGCGGTAAGGCTTGACCTCTTTTTCGATGAACTCGATCTTTTCCTCATATTCCGGTTCTTTGGGCGGTTCGCAGACAACGGCTGTGTCTTCGTCGGGTTCAGCGGCTTCTTCGCTTCCCGCTTCGGACTCAGGCGTTTCCGCCTCGTCGGGAACGGATTCAGCGGGAGCTTCTGCCTTGATTTCTTCGGTGGTTTCTTCTTCCGCCGGCTTTTCGACCATGCGGATCACTGCCCGTTTATAGCACCCGCGGCATTCTTCGCGCTCCAGGGAAGCGAGCAGCGTGAGCCTTGCGGCGATGAGGGCGAATTCCAGTTCCATCTTTTCGCACACCTGGCGCAGCGGACAGAGGTCAAGGTCGTTGAGCTCATGCTGTAAATGCGCGATGATCTTTAAGCCGTCTTCAATCTTTTCCTGCGTGCGGATTTCACCCGCGCTGGTGTTCAGCGTGTGGGCGATCTCCCGGCGGATGCGCGCGTAAGCTTCGATCTGATCCTTTTGGCCGATGAAAACAGTCTCGTTGACCCATTTGTACAGCGCGTCATTGTCAGCGCCAGGCAGGAATTCCATGCGGGTGAGCGTATGCCCGGCCTTTCGTCCGAACACCAGCGCGGCAGTTTCCGCGTTGCCTTTCAGCAAGCCCGCGCCGTGCACGCCCGCCGTCACGCCACCGCAGGCCAGCAGGCCAGGGACGGAGGTCCTGCACTGGCTGTCGATCACCACGCCGCCGAGGGAGGTGACGCCCTCTTCCTGGAACGCGATAAACTCCAGATCGGCCATTTCCGCGCCCGCGTAGTAGGCCAGGCCGATGCCGCTGCCTATGTCGCGCAGGGATTTCACATCGGCGTTTTCGCGGTACAAATCCCCGTATCCGCCGGTGGCGAGCACCACGGTGCCCGCCGACACCGCAAAGAAAGCGTGATTGATATCATCGTAGCACAGCGCGCCCTGCACACGCCCGTCCTGAATGAACAGCCTCAGGCCGTAGCAGCCCTCCTTGACGCTGCAGCGCTTATTCACGGTTTCGGAAAGCTCTTTCCAAAGGGCTTTTTTATCGCCGGTGACGGGACGGAAACGGCTGCCTTCCTCCGGCGGGCCGAATTCCATAAGGGAGCGCACACGGTCAAACACTTGCGTGCTCTCCTCGCACAGCAGTTTTACCATCGAAGGATCGTTCTGGAAAGCGCCTGCCGAAAGCGTATCCTGGACAAACTGACCGATCGTGTCCCCGCCGGTCATGCGGGGCAAAGCCATGCCTGCCAGTTCATGCGCGGCTTCTCCGCCCCGATTGGGGGTGACGATCGTCACCACGTCTTTCTTTCTCTTTTTCAGCATGGTATACGCGGCCATGTAAGCGCTGAAACCGCCGCCCAGGATCAAAACGTCGGAACTGTAAACTTCCATAAAACCCTCCTGATACAATCAATAACGCCTGTGGGAAAGAAAAAACGGGAAACATCGGTGAGAGGGAAGAACGTCGCGGAAGAAATGAGGTGATGATTCAATCCTCCATCCGTTCCCGCAGAAAGTCATACATCATGATCGCGCCGGCCACGGCGGCGTTCAGCGATTCCGCGCCGCCTGCAATGGGCAGCTTCAGCCGCATGGTGCATTCGGCGAGCACGCCGGGGGACACGCCCTGGCCTTCATTGCCGATCACCACGCACAGCCTGTCCTTCGCTTTCCTCCGCCGGTAAAAGGGCTCGCCGCGCAAATCGCCCGCCACGATTTCATAGCCGCTTTCCGCCAGGGCGCGAAGCTGCCCGGCCAGATCCGCGTATCGCATTGCTGGGATGCGGAACACCCCGCCCATGGACGCCCGCAGGGCTTTCGGGCTGTAGGGATCGGCGGTCTTGCCGTCCATCAGCAGGCAATGGTAGCCCGCCGCGTCCATGGTGCGGATCATCGTGCCCACGTTGCCGGGATCCTGCACTCCGTCCAGCGCTACCAGCAAGCTGGCGTTTTCGGGGATTGCTACGGCTTCCCCGGGATAACTGCATACGGCGATGATGCCCTGCGGCGTTTTCGCATTGCACAGCGCGGCCATCACGTGGTCTGCCAGATAATAAACCGAAGCGCCCCTGGGGTCTTTCGCAAGGGCGCGATACTTATCCCTGGCGCTGTCGTCGATCAGCAGCGCCAGGGCTTTTTTTTCTTTTACAGCTTCGCCCGCCATATGCTCCCCTTCGGCCAGGAAGTGGCCGCTTTCCACGCGCTGCGCCCGGCTTTTGTTCAAGCCGCGCCACAGCTTCACCTGGGGATTCTGCAGGCTGGTGATGGTTTCGTTCATGCTTCCTTCATCGCTTCCAGGGCTTTCAGCATCCGCGGCATGGCGGTGAACAGGCTTTTTACGCTTTCAGTGTCCGCTTTGATGTCCCGCAGGTGGGGAAGCACGTACAGGCAGCACGCGCGGTCGATGGCTTCCGTCACACCGCCCTTGAATTCGTTCTGCGTGGCGGAAACAAAACGGCAGATCAGATCCAGCGCGGCCAAAGGCAGGGCAGCGTCCGCTTCACGCATCCCCTTGCGAAGGGAAGAAATCGCCGCCGCCGTTTCATTGGACAGAGCGGCTTCATGGGAGAAAGCGCGCCGAATACTTTCAAGCGTCGCGGGTTCGCAGGCCGGCGCGGATTGCACCAGGGCTTCCTGGTTGACCGGCACACAGACGCTGGCATAAGGCATATGCCAGCCGTCCGGCGCTTCCCGGCTTCCGATTTCATCGATCATCACGCTGCAAATCAAAGGATGCCGCGTTTCGTTGTATTCCACCAGCACGGGCGTATCGCCGCAGGGAGCCATCACCAGCGATTCGTCCCAATCGGATTCCACCAGCGGAGCGCCGAGCGCTTTAGCCAGCGCTTCCATGGCGAACTGAGCGTCAGGCTTTGTGTCGGAACAGATCTCGAAAAGGCCGCGGCTCATAGCGAAAGCGGTAAGAAGCGTCAACGCGTCGCCTTCCTCCATCACGAATCCGGCGGCTTTGAACGTCCTTTCGACGCGGCTGATCAGCTCGTCCCTGGAGGCGTCTTTGCCCGTAGGGGAAACCAGCAGCCTGTAATCCTGAACGGCCTCCATGACCTCAATTTCCTTGAGCGCTTCCCTGCGCTTTTCTTCCATCGGTTCCAGGGCTTTGGTCAGCTTGTCCAGGGTATTCTGAGCGGTCTGCTGGGCGATGTGCAGCTGATCCAGCTTTTTCTGCTCGGCTAAATTCAGGTTTCCAAGCGCGTCCTCATGGGCCTTGGCCAAGTTCTTTTTCGCGTCGTCCAGCTGCATGAGTGTCATGAGTCTCTCGGCTTCCAGCTCCTGCAATTGGGCGTGCATGGCGGCAATGTTCAGGTCGTTGGTTTCGCGGCCCAGGGCTTTGGCCAGGATGGGCTTCATGCCGCTCTGTGCCAGCACCATATCGACTACCTGCCGCTGCGCTTCGGGAGAATGGCACATGCCGACCAGCGCCCGCTTGAACGTGTCGGCAGGGTTGGTCACTTCTTTTAGTTCCGTATTCTGCGGGATGGTAGCACCGGGCGCTTCGTAACGGCTCACGTCAAAACGCGAGGAATAACGCTGGTTTTCCACCGCCTCCATCAGCGGGTTATGCGCGCGGCGCGGGCTGAGCTGGCGCTGTGGCGTCTGATACAGCTTGGTGCCGGTGAGCGGCTTGGCGGGCTGCTCGGACGAAAAGGCCACGGGCTGAATGGAATCGGTAGGCTTGAGCCGGTTGGCGCGCTCGCTGAGCTGACCGTTCATGCTCTGAATCTGTTCGAATGCGTTTTGCTGCGGTTCGGGCTTCGCGGGTTGTTCCGCCTTTGCGGGCTGCTCCGGTTTTACTGGCAGCTCCGGTTTTTCGGTTTTTTCAGGCTGCTCGGGCTTTACGAGGGCGGGCTGCTGCTTGACCTCGGGCACCGGCGTCGTTGCTTTTTCCGCGGCAGGTTCTTTCGCTTGCGCGGGCGATTCTGTTTGGGCAGGCTTGGGCCAATAGAACAGCAGATCCTGGTCATGCAGGGTGATGGAATGAAGCTGAGCGCTGTCTGGCGGAAGCTTTTCCGTTCGCTCGGCGCACTGCATATCGTCCTTGCGGAAAGGGCCCTGAATGTTCGCGCCGTTGCGGATAAAGACCCAGGGCGTCATGGCGTTGCGCACGTCGCCCTCCGCCACGACTTGATAAACCAGATCGTCCGGCAGCGCGCGCACGGCGTCGGAGTACACGATAAACTGATTGGTTTCGCCCCGGGAGGGAGAATAATTCTTATTGGTTCGGATTTTGTTGGACTCCATCGGGAAGAAGCGCAGATCCACAAGACAAAGGCCGGCTAGGGTGCGCATTCTTTCTTTAAAAGTGTGCTGTTCGTTTTTGTCCGGTACGATACGGAGGAAACCGTCGTCAGGAAAGTCGGCTGTCATTGTTCCCAGCGCGCCGTCCTGTGTCAATAAAGGCTGTACCCGGAAGTAAGCCCGGGCGATATTGTCCTCCTCCAAATAGACCAATACAGCCTTTCCCTGAAAGTTCATAAGTACCCCTCCAAAAAATAATCATTTAAAACCAGATTCACCATATGACCCTATTATATCAAACGAACGGCGAATCCGTCAAGATTTAGATAAAAAGTTCCAAGGAAAAAATTGTGGAGAATTCACAAAAGGGGGCAAGGGATGAGGGATTAGGCAATAGGGATTCGCCTAATCCCTTATCCCTAATCCCTCACTCCTCACGTCCTTACAAACGCGTCATAAATCGCCTTGACGGCGGTTTCAAAATCATCCTCGTCTACGCCCACGATGATGTTCAGCTCGCTGCTGCCCTGGTCGATGGTGCGGATGGAAATGCCCTGGGCGGAAATGGCGGTAAACAGCCGCGCAGCGGTACCGAAATTGCGCACCATGCCGCGCCCCACCGTGGCGATCAGCGCCAGATGCTCGGACACGGTGATGGTATCGGGCTCGCACATTTCCCTGATTCTGGCCAGCACCTGGTCTTTGTATGGCTCCAGCTCCTTGCCGTGCACGACCACGCACATCGTGTCGATACCGGTGGGCAGATGCTCAAAGCTGATGCCGAATTCCTCAAAAGCCTGCAGCACGCGGCGGCCAAAGCCCAGTTCGGAGTTCATCATGTCTTTTTCCACGGATACGATGGAAAAGCCCTTGTGGCCCGCGATGCCGGTAATGACATGGGCCAGGTCGTTCTGTCCCGCGTTGGCGCGGATCATAGTGCCGGGGTGTTTGGGATCGTTGGTGTTGCGGATGTTGGTGGGAATGCCCGCTTTGCGCACGGGAAACACAGCGTCTTCATGCAGCACGGTCGCGCCCATATAGGACAATTCGCGCAGTTCCCGGTAGGTCAGCGTAGAAATATACTGGGCGTCGGGCACGATGCGGGGGTCGGCCATGCGGAAGCCCGTCACATCCGTCCAGTTTTCATAAATGTCTGCGTTCACGGCCCGGGCCACCAGAGCGCCGGAAACGTCGCTTCCGCCGCGGGAGAAGGTGTGGATGTTGCCTTCCGCGTCCGCCCCGTAAAAGCCGGGCACCACAGCGCGGCGCATGTTCAGCAGCCTTTCTCCCATAACGCTGTTCGTTTCCTCTTCCAGCAGGCGTCCGTCCGCGGAGAAGCGCACCACCTCCGCCGCGTCCACGAAGGGAAAGCCGATGTATTTTGACAGCAGCCTGCCGTTCAGATATTCGCCACGGCTCGCGGCATAGTCGGGGGTCGCCCCGTTCGCAAGGTTCTTTTCAATTGCGGAAAACTCCGAGGCAAAATCCATTTCCACGCCCAGCTCGGAAGCGATCCCCTCATATCGGGCGCGGATCCTTTCCAGCAAATGCCGGTACGCTTTTCCCTCGCCTGCTGCGCGCTGGGCCGCGTACAGCAGGTCGGTGATTTTGTCATCGCCGGGTCCCCTTTTTCCCGGCGCGCTGGGCACGACGAACTTGCGCTCAGCGTCCATTTTCAAAATTTCTTTTACTTTTTTAAAATGCTCTGCGTCCGCTAATGAACTGCCGCCAAATTTCGTTACGATCATGGTCTTCCACTCCTATAAAGATTCGGTTGATATTGTAACCTTTTCTCAGCAGAATGTCAAATAAAACCACACGATTTATTATATTCCCGAACGGCGCGGAAGGTGAGAAAATAAAGAATGGAAGAATTTGTCCCGAAGCGGAAAAGAATTGGTCACTTGACTTTCGCAAAACAGCGCGGCAGCGCTGAAAAATAATCCTTTTTTGCTTTTTTTGCGAAGATATGCTATAATCGACAGGAAGCATTTCATTGATTGGGAGTCCTGTTATGAGACTATCGGACATCGATTCTCCGTCCGCGCTCAAAGCGCTGTCTGAAAACGAGCTGAAAGCGCTGGCGGGCGAGATCCGGGCAGAGATCATCCGCACCGTGTCGGAAAACGGCGGCCATCTGGCATCCAATCTTGGCGCAGTGGAACTGACGATCGCCCTGCACCGCGTGTTTGACTGCCCCCGGGACAAGCTGATTTTCGACGTGGGGCACCAGTGCTACGCGCATAAGCTGCTGACGGGACGCGGAAAAAGTTTTTCTTCCCTGCGCAAGATAGACGGCGTATGCGGTTTTCCGCGCCGCGAGGAAAGCGCGTTTGACGCTTTCAATACCGGCCATGCCTCCACCGCCATTTCGGCCGCCATGGGCCTGGCAAGGGCGCGGGATATGCAAGGCCAAAAACACAAGGTCGTCGCAGTGGTCGGGGATGGGGCTATGACCGGCGGCATGTGCTATGAAGCTCTGAACGATGCGGGCAGTCTGAATACGCCGCTCATGGTGATTCTCAATGACAACGGCATGTCCATTTCCAGGAATGTCGGCGCGCTGTCCAAGCAGCTTACCCGCCTGCGCGTGAGCCGCGGCTGGCTGGGCATGAAAAAGAATGTGGCCGACGTGCTGCGCAAAGTGCCGGGCGTGGGGGAAAGGCTGCACGACGCCTTTCAGCGCATTAAGAACCGCATTCGCAACGCCTTTATCAAAGATAAGTTTTTTACCGCCCTGGGCTTTCATTATTTCGGCCCCATCGACGGCCACGATATCCCGGGGATGGAAAAGGTGTTCCGAAGCCTGATGGACGTGGATTATCCCGTTGTGATCCATGTGGTGACGCAAAAGGGCTGCGGTTTCCACAGGGCGGAGGAAAAACCGGACAAGTATCACGGTGTGGCCCCATTTTATCTGGAAACCGGATTGTCCCGCACACAGTCCGGCCCGTCAATAGGCACGTTGGGCGGCAAATACATTACGGAGCTTGCGGGTTCGCATCCCGAAATCTGCGTGGTCACCGCCGCTATGACGGAAAGCACCGGCTTTGGCGAATTTCAGAAGAAATATCCCGCGCGGCTGTTCGACGTGGGCATCGCCGAGGAACACGCCGTCACGCTGGCGGCTGGTATGGCCGCAGGCGGGATGCACCCCTTCGTGGCGATTTACGAAACGTTTTTGCAGCGCGCGTTCGACCAGGTCACAGTGGACGTGTGCCTGCAGAACTTGCCTGTATGCTTTCTAATGGATCGGGCGGGCATCGGCGGCGAGGACGGCGCGACCCACCATGGCCTGCTGGGCGTGTCCATGCTGCGCTCCATTCCCAATATGACGGTGTTCGCGCCGCGGTGCGAGAAAGAATTGAAAGCCATGATCGATTGGGCGCTGCGGCATGACGGCCCCTGCGCCATCCGCTATCCCCGTTCCCTGCCGGAACTGAACGTTCCGGAAGGGGATTTCCGGCCCGGTTCATGGGAGACCCTTCGGGAAGGAAAGGACGCGGCGCTGCTGGCTTCCTCGGCGATTTTAGCGGAGTGTCTGGAAGCGGCGGAGTTGCTTGCGAAAGAAGGAATTTCAGCCGGCGTGATCAACGCTTCTTCCGTTTGTCCGCTGGACGAGGTGTGTCTGAACCGGCTGGCGGAAAAGAAGATTCCCGTGGTCACGGTGGAAGAACACCAGCTTTCAGGTGGGTTTGGCAGCGAAGTGGCCGAATACTGCGCGGCGAAAAAGCTTCCCGCACCCGCCGCGATGGTCGGCCTGCCAGGCGAATTCATCCCGCACGGAAGCCGCGTTCTGCTCTTGCAACGTTATGGACTGGACGGCGCGGGCATCGCTGAACGGGTAAAAAAGGCGGTGGAGGCATGAAACAACGAGCGGATGTTTGGCTGGTTACACGCGGCCTTGCGGAGAGTCGGGAAAAAGCGCAGGCGCTGATCATGGCAGGCCAGGTGTACGTGGGGGAGAAGAAGGTGCTCAAATCCTCCGAACAGATCGCCGAGGACGCGCCCTTGCAGGTACGGGGAAGCGGAACCGACCACTTTGCCAGCCGGGGCGGGCACAAGCTGGAAAAGGCGATCACTGCGTTTCAAGCGGATGTAGCTGGCGCGGTCGCCATGGACATCGGCGCAGCGACCGGCGGATTCACGGATGTACTGCTTCGCCACGGCGCTTCCCATGTGTACGCCATCGACGTAGGCTACGGGCAATTAGATTGGAAGCTGCGGAATGACGAGCGGGTCACGGTCATGGAGCGTACCAACGCTCGGGCGCTGACCTTGGAACAGTTCCCTGTGCGGCCCAACCTCACCGTGATGGACGTGTCTTTTATTTCAATCCGCCTGATCCTGCCCGTAGCGGCGGGCATCATGGGGGAGAGCGGACGGTTCCTCACCCTCATCAAACCTCAGTTTGAGGCCGGGCGCGGCCAGGTCGGGAAGAACGGCGTGGTGCGGGAAAAGGAAATCCATGAACGGGTACTGCGGGAAATCTGCGTGTTCTGCCCCTCCTTCGGCTGGAGCGTACGCGGCCTCACCTTCTCACCCATCAAAGGCCCGGCGGGGAACATCGAGTTCCTGGCCGACGTTCAGCCCGGCCCCGGCGACGAAATCTCCGATGAGCAAATCGCCGCACTGGTGAAGCAGGCGCATAAGGAATTGGATTGATAACAGTCATATTGTGAAGGAAAAAACGACGAGGCAGGGGGCTTCTTCAGCCCCCTGTACCCCTGAACCAGGAGATTTCATCTCCTGGACCTCAATAGCGGATAATGCTCGAAAAAACGAATTAGCTTGGTTCCCGCTGGTACTTGAAGGAACGCGGAAGTCTGACTTGGCGCCGTTGTGCTTCTGGCCCGGCGGCAAAGCCGCCAACCCGGATGCTTCGCATCCGGGGAAAGCCAGGGAATAATCCGCAGGGGAAAGTTCACTTTCCCCCTCGGATTTTCCCAGGCTTTCTTGGGCCAGAAGCCCTCAAACTTTTCGTAGCCCCAGCGCGGCAGGCGGAGCTGTTCTTTTTATCCAGACAACGTAATATCGCCAGTTGTGGGTCCAGGGTCCTCAGGACCCTGGCGCAGGTCTGGGGGCGCGCAGCCCCCAGCGTCTCCTCCTCGTCGGCTTTGAAATTCGCCCTTGAGAACATAGCTGGTAAGAGTAGTAATTACTGAATAAAACAACCTTCGCTTTGAAGCTGGAAAGCGAAGGTTGTTTTTGATCAAAGGGTTTACGCGAACTGCGCGTCGTAGAGTTCGCGGTAGAAGCCGCCCCGCTGCATGAGCTCCTTGTGGGTGCCGCGCTCCACCACGTTGCCGTCGCGGACGACGAGGATAAGGTCGGCGTTGCGGATGGTGGAGAGGCGATGGGCGACCACGAAGCAAGTCTTATCCCGCATGAGGCGGCGCATGGCCTGCTGAATCTGGACTTCGGTGCGGGTGTCCACGTTGCTGGTGGCCTCGTCTAAAATCAGCATCCGCGCGTCCACCAGCATGGCGCGGGCGATAGTGAGAAGCTGCTTCTGCCCCTTGGATATATTCGCCCCGTCGTCGGTGATGACGGTGTCGTAGCCGTCCGGCAGGCTCATGATATAGTGGTGAATCTTCGCGGCTTTCGCGGCGGCTTCTACCTCTTCCCGCGTGGCGTTGGGCTTGGCGTAGGCGATGTTGTCATAGATCGTGCCGGAAAAGAGCCAGGTGTCCTGAAGCACCATGGAATACGCCCTTCTCAGACTGTCACGGGTGATGTCATCCACGGAATTCCCGTCCACGGTCAGGCGGCCCGAATCAATGTCATAAAACCGCATGAGCAGGTTGATCAGCGTGGTTTTGCCCGCGCCGGTCGGCCCGACGATAGCGATCATGCTGCCCTTCCGCGCCTGGAAGGACAGCTTTTTCAATATGGTCTTGTCCTTTTCGTAGCCAAACGACACATCCTTCATTTCCACGTCGCCCTGCACGTTTTCAAGCGGCAGAGCATGCGGCGGGTCGGCGGGCTCCAGCGGCTCGTCCAGCAGGGAGAACACCCGGTCGGCAGCGGCAAGAGCGGATTGCAGTTCACCGTAGATATTGGCGATTTCGTTGATCGGCCCGGAAAAGCGGCGGCTGTACTGAACAAAGGAAGAAATATTGCCCAGGGTGATGCCGCCGTTCATGTACAGGATCGCGCCGAACACGCTGATCAGGGACATGGACAGGTTGTTGATGAGATTGACCGACGGTCCCATCATGGAGGAATAGTATTCGCTCTTGTAATAGGCCGTCACCACTTCCTCGTTGAGGGCATCCATGTTGCCCAGGGTGTTGTCCTCCTGGTGGTAGGCTTTCAGGCTCTTCATGCCGGAAATCATTTCCTCGGAAAAGTCATTGAGTTCGCCCATCTTGCGGGAGCGAAGCCGGAAAAGGGGCTGGGTATGGCGGGTGATCATGGTGGTGATGAACAGGGACAGCGGGATGGTGAACGCGAACACCAGCACCAGCGGCGGGGCGATGGTGAGCATCATGATGAGCGATCCCACGATGGTGATGCTGCTGGTAAGCACGTGCACCACGTCGGAGGAAAGAGACGTGTTGATGGTGTCGGTGTCGTAGAAAATACGGCTCAGCAGGTCGCCGATGGCGTGCTTGTCAATGAAGCCCACGGGCATGTCGCACAGGTGGTCGAACAGGTCGCGCCGCATTCTGAGCGTCACGCGGCGGCTGATATGCACCATCAGAATTGATAACAGATAGGAAAACAGCGAGGACGCCAGATAGAATCCCAGCATCAGCAGGGCAAAGTGCGCGACGCCCGCGAAATCCACCCCGCCCGGCGCGGCGATACAGTCGATAGCGCTGCCCGACAGGCGCGGGCCGATGAGGGCGAAGGCATTGGAAAACAAGGTGAGGGCCAGGGCCAGGAGCAGCAGCCACTTGAACTGCATCATGTATTTGAGCAGCCGGACGATGGTGGCTTTTTTGTTGATGGGCTTGCGGCTGAAATCCTGCCCCTTGACAGGCATGCCGCGCATGCTGCCCGGACGGTTATGCATCCTGCTCACCTCCCAGCTGCAATTGGGCGATTTCCCGGTAGAGGGGGCAGGACTGCATCAGTTCCTGATGCGTGCCCAATCCTTTCGGCTCGCCGTCTTCCATGACCAAAATCTGGTCGCATTGCATGACTGCGCTGATGCGCTGGGCGATGATAACGGTGGTGGTGTTCGCGTATCCTTCCCGCAGCGCGGCGCGGAGGGCGGCTTCGGTTTTAAAGTCAAGCGCGGAGGATGCGTCGTCCAGAATCAGAATCTCCGGCTGGCCTGCCAGCGCGCGGGCCAGCAGCATCCGCTGCTGCTGACCGCCGGAAAAATTTTGGCCTCGGGACACCACTTCGGCGTCCAGTCCGCCCTTGTTCCGGATGAATTCCGCCTGCGCGTCGGCAATGGCGCGGGTCACTTCTTCCAAGGAGATTTCCCGGCCCAGCCTGATGTTTTCGCCGATATTCCCCCTGAACAGCGCGTCGTTCTGGAACACCACGCCAAACATCCTGCGCAGCTTTTCGAGCGGCAGGTTCCGGATGTCGATGCCCTGAATCCGGACCGCGCCTTCGTCCGGATCGTACAGCCGAAGCAGCAGTTTAATCAGCGTGGATTTGCCCGCGCCGGTAGGTCCCAAAATACCCAAACGCTGGCCCCGGTTCAGGGTGAAGGAGATATTTTTCACATCGGGTTCTTTTTTATTGTAAGAAAATGTCACATGATCGAACTGCACGTGCGGTGCGGATTGATCCGCTTCGGGAAAAACGTCAGGCGCGGATTCTTCTTCGCCGTCCAGCACTTCCTCGATACGCCGCGCGGAGGCCAGCGCTTTGGAATACATGGTCAGGATGCGGGTGATGGTAAGCATGGCGTTAAGAATAATCGTAAAATACGAAATGAACGCGATGATGTTGCCGGGGCCGGTCAGCCCGAAATGCACACGCCGCGCACCGACGACCACCACCAGCACCAGGCCCATGTTCAACAGGAACTGCATCGTCGGCCCGTTCACCGCCATGACGGACGCGGCCTTGGTTTCGCTGGCGGCCAGGGTTTCATTGATCTGCCCGAAGCGCCGCTTCTCGTCCGGTGTCTTGGACAGGGCCTTGATGATGCGGACGCCCGTCAGGTTTTCGCGCACGATGCGGGTCAGATGGTCCACGTTTTTCTGCTGCTCGGTGTACAGCGGCACGCCCTTGCGGGAAATGAACCACACGATGAGCGCCATAAAAGGCAGCAGCGCCACCAGCAGCGCGGACAGCGCCGCGTCCCGGGTCATGGTGACGATGATGCCGCCGATCAGCAGGATGGGGGCGCGGATGCCGATGCGCTGCATCATACCGGTCATGCGGTACACGTTGTAGGTGTCGGTGGTCATGCGGGAGATGAGGGAAGGGATGGTGAACCTGTCCATCTCCCCGGCGGTGAGCCGGGTGATCTTGCCGAACAGGTCGTGGCGAATTTGCCGGGTGCAGTCCCGCGCCACGCCTGCCGCCACCCGGTTGGCAAACACGTTGCCCACCCAGGCCAGGATGGAGCAGAGCACCATCAGCCCGCCATACAGATAAATCTGCCCGGCGTTCTTCGTGGGCACGATGCCGTCCAGCATGTAAGCCAAAAGCGCCGGAATCAGCAGATCCATGATCGTGCCTAAAAACTTGCACGTCATCCCGCCGACCATCCGCCGGACATGCGGCTTCAAATAATGAATCAAAAACTGCAAGCGCGTTCCTTCCCTTCGTCGGGCGTTTCTTCTGGAAATAACAGGATAGATCAAGTATACTCTGATTTGGGTTGATTGTCCACTGGAAACGAAAGATTTCTTTTAGAAAGATTTGCAAAATTGTTAAGTTTGTGTTACACTATATTTTGTGGTTCAATGGAAACCGCGCGACCAAAATGTATGAGGTGCTTTATGGCTCAAAAATACGACGCGGGCAGTATCAAGGTGCTGGAGGGGCTGGACGCGGTGCGGATGCGGCCCGGCATGTATATCGGCTCCACCGGTAGCCGCGGCCTGCATCATTTGTTATGGGAAATCGTGGACAACGCCATCGACGAGGCCATGGGAGGCTATGCCACGGAAGTGGCAGTGACGCTGCATAAGGACGGCTCCGCGTCGGTATGGGACAATGGGCGCGGAATGCCGGTGGATACCCATCCGCAATTAGGCATTCCCGGCGTCCAGGTGATTTTTACCAAGCTCCACGCGGGCGGCAAGTTCAGCAACGAAAACTACGCTTATTCCGGCGGTCTGCACGGGGTGGGCGCTTCCGTGGTGAACGCGTTGTCCAAATGGCTGACCGTGGATATTTTTTTGAACTGGACCCATTATAGCCAGCGGTATGAAAACTGGTACGATCCGAAACAGAAGAAATATCTCGCCGGGCACCCGGTAACGGAATTGGAGAAGATTGGCAATACTCGGAAGCGCGGCACCTTGGTGCGGTTCATGCCGGACGACACGGTGTTTGAGGAAATCGTGTTCAACGGCGATACCGTGCGCCGCAGGCTGCGGGAACTGGCGTATCTGAACCGGGGGCTTAAAATCACCTTCACCGACGAGCGTACGAAGGAAGAGGGAAAGGCGTTCGCCGAGTATTGCTTCGCGGGCGGCATCGTGGATTATGTGAAGTACCTGAATCGGGACAAAACGCCGCTGCACGAGGAACCGATTTATTTTGAGGGCAAGCGGGACGACGTGATCTGCACCGCCGCCATTCAGTATACCGACAGTTATACGGAGTCCGTGTTTTCCTACGTGAACAACATTCCTACCGGCGAGGGCGGCACCCACGAAACCGGCTTCCGCGCCGCCTGGACGAAGGTGCTGAATGACTACGCCCGGAAGATCGGAGCGCTGAAAGAAAAGGACAACAATCTGGCGGGCGAGGATTTCCGGGAAGGTATCACCGTGGTGCTGACCACGATGGTGAAAAATCCCCAGTTCGAGGGCCAGACAAAAGGACGTCTGGGCAATACCGAAGTCCGCCCCGCCGTGGAAGCCATCGTTGGGGAAAAACTGTTTGAATTCCTGGAAAACTTAAAGAATCAGGAATTAGCCCAGAAGATCATCGAAAAGGCGGTCAAGAGCGCAAAAGTGCGCGAAGCCACCCGCAAAGCCCGTAACCTGGCCCGGGCGAAAAACGAACTGGAAGCTGCGCCGCTGGTGGGCAAGCTGTCCGCCTGCACCGGCAGGAAAGCAGTGGAGAATGAACTCTTTATCGTGGAAGGCGACTCCGCAGGCGGCAGCGCCAAGCAGGGCCGCGACCGGCGCTTCCAGGCCATATTGCCCCTGCGCGGCAAGCCGCTGAACGCCGAAAAGAAGCGGCTGGATCAGGTGCTGGCCAACGAGGAATTCCGCTCCATCATCACTGCGCTCGGCACCGGCATTGCGGAGGACTTTGATCTTTCTTCTTTAAAATATCACAAGGTCATCATCCTGGCTGACGCCGACCAGGACGGGGCGCACATTCGCTCCATCCTGCTTACCTTCTTCTTCCGTTACATGCGCGACCTGGTGGCTGACGGCCACGTGTTTATCGGTATGCCGCCCCTTTACGCGGTGAAGAAGAACGATGGGATTCGATACGCCTATGACGATAAGGAACTGAAAAAGGTAACAACAGGTCTGAAAGGCTATACGTTACAGCGCTACAAGGGTTTAGGCGAAATGAACCCCGAGCAGCTTTGGGAAACCACGATGGATCCGGCTCACCGCAAGCTCATGCAGGTGACCATCGAGGACGCAGCGGAAGCCGATTCCCTGATCACCGTGCTGATGGGTGAAAAAGTGGAGCCCCGCCGGGAGTACATCATTGAGCACGCCGAATTCAACAAGGCCGACCATTTCGACAAGCAGCTGGAAAAGGGCGGCGTCGTGTACGAAACCCGGACGCCGGCTCACGCCCTGTAAGAAAGGCGGATATCGCCGATGAAGAATGCGCAGAACAATCCTTTTCGTATCCTCTGCGATACCTGGCTGGCCCGGATCGGCAGCGTGCATGCCTGGTTCTGGCTGGGTTTGTGGGTGATGATGGGCGTCGTGGGCCTGGGGGATTTGCTGAAAGGAACCACCACGGACACCACGAGCCAGGTGATGCCGTTCGTATGCTTCGGCCTGGCGGCGGCGCATGTTCCGCTTTTGAAAGCGACGCGCAGAACCAAGCGGCTGATCCGGGACTTTCGGACATATTGTCCCGTGCTCGCACAGGAGCCTGACAAATCCGTTTCCCAACTGGCGGACACGTTGAACAGACCAATGCCTGAAATCACGTCACAATTGGAAGAAATGTGCCGTCGGGGATATTTCAACGGCTACCTGGATCATCAGATGCAAAAGCTTATGTTTGTAGCGGCACAGACTTCCGGGCCGCTTCATGTGGTCTCTTGCCCCGGCTGCGGCGCGTCCAACACCATATCCGCTGCCGGCGTCGTATGCCGCTACTGCGGCTCTCCTTTAAAAGCAGAATGATTCCGTTTGGAGGATAATACCATGCCGAAACAACCGCCCGCCGTACTGACGCCGGACATTATCCAGACGCCCCTGGAGGACGTGCTCCATCAGAGCATGATGCCCTATGCGGAATATGTCATCCTGGAGCGCGCCATCCCTCGCGTGGAGGATGGCCTAAAGCCCGTGCAGCGGCGCATTCTGTTTACGATGCACGAATTGGGCCTGACGCCCGACAAGCCCCACCGCAAGTGCGCTCGCATCGTGGGCGACTGCCTAGGCAAATACCACCCGCACGGAGACACCAGCGTGTACGATGCCCTGACCCGCATGGCGCAGCCCTATTCGCTCCGCGGCGTGATGGTGGACGGCCACGGCAACTTCGGCTCCATCGACGGCGACAGCGCCGCCGCCATGCGGTACACGGAAGCAAGGATGGCTCCGCTGGCCCTGCAAATGCTCAGGGATATCGAGAAGGACACCGTGCCCTTTCGCCTGAACTTTGACGACACGCTGAAAGAGCCCGACCTGCTCCCCGCCCGTTTCCCGAATCTGTTGGTGAACGGCGCGTCCGGCATTGCCGTGGGCCTGGCGACCAATATTCCGCCCCACAACCTGCGGGAGGCGACGGAAGCGGTCTGCATGCAGATCGACGACCCGGACGTGTCCCTGGATAAGCTCATGACCGTGGTGCCCGGCCCGGACTTTCCCACCGGCGGCATTCTGCTGGACACCCCGGAGATTCGCGCGGCTTACGAAACCGGGCGCGGCAAGCTGACTGTCCGGGCGAAGGTGACGCTGGAGCCTGGGCCGTCGGGCCGAACGCTGATCGTGATCCACGAAATCCCCTACGGCGTAGCGAAGGCCGCCATGCTGGAAAAGGTCTTAAAGCTCAGTGAAGAAAAGAAAGTGTCACTGGGCTGTATTCACGATATCCGCGACGAGAGCGACCGCACTGGGATGCGCGCCGTGATCGAGCTGAAAAAGGAAGCGAATCCCCAGAAGGTGCTGGCCGCACTGTATAAGTACAGCGATCTCCAGGTCACCTTCGGCGTGAACATGGTCGCCGTGGCGGCGGGAAAGCCCGTGCAGATGGGCCTGAAAACGGTGATCGCCCACTTCATCCGCCATCAGAAGGAGGTCGTCACCCGGCGCACGCAGTACGAGTTGGACCAGGCCAAGGCGCGGGCGCACATTTTGGAGGGTCTGATCATCGCGGTGGACAACCTGGACGAGGTGATCGCCCTCATCCGCGCCAGCAAGAACGGCAAGGAAGCCAAACAGCGGTTGATGGATCGCTTCGGCTTCACCGATATCCAGGCTCAAGCCATTCTGGATTTACGCTTGCAGCGCTTGACAAATCTGGAAATATTAGCACTGCGCAAGGAATACGAGGAAGTCAAAAAGCTGATTGATTATTTGGAAGGGATTCTCAAAAGCGAAAAGAAGCTCATGAACCTGATAAAAAAGGAGCTTCGGGAAATCGCGGAACAGTTCGGCGACGAGCGGCGTACTGAGATTATCAGGGAAGAACCGGAAGAAACCCTGCCGGAGGTGGAGGAAGGCCCCGTGCCCGAAGATGCGGTGGTGTTCCTGACGAGGGGCGGACAGCTTCGCCGCGTGTCTCCGCGCGTGTATGAAAAGTTGGATATGCCGGATAAGGAAAGCGACATGCCCCGCTACCTCTTCCGAACGCAGACCGACCACACATTATATTTCTTCACGAACCTTGGCAACTGCTACCCCCTGTCCGTCGGCGCGCTGCCGGAAACCGCCAAACCCCGCGAGCGCGGCGGCGGCCTGAACAGCGTGCTGGCAGGCCTGGAGAACGGCGAGGAATGTGTGTCCCTGCTGCTGATGACGCCGGGCAGCTTGGCCGCAATGGGCGATCTTTTGTTCTTTACGGAGCAGGGTCAGGTGAAGCGCACGAACGCCGGAGAATACGACGTGCGGCGCTCCAAGTTCGGGGCCGTCAACCTGAAAAACGGCGACCGGCTGCTTTCCGTCGTGCCCGCTGAAGAGGGAGCCGACCTGCTGATGATGACCCGAAACGGCATGTGCATTCGCTTCCCACTGGACACCGTGCCTGAGATGGGCCGCGTCAGCGGAGGCGTGAAAGGCATGAATGTCGCTCTGGATGACCGGGTGATTCTGGCCTGTCCGCTGGCTGTTTCCGATCAGATCATCCTGTTCACCGAGCGCGGCTACGGCAAGCGCCTGATGAGCGCCATGTTCGACGCTCAGGGCCGCGCGGGCAAGGGCGTCAAATGCATATACTTCAACAAATCCGGCTCCAACGGCGCTTACGTCGCCTGTGCCGCCCGGGTGAGCACCTCGCGCGCCTTCACTGTCCTGCAGCATGGCGGCATGATGACGCCGATGCAGACCGACGATCTGCCCTGCCAGGATCTGGCTGACAAAGGCAAGCCCGTTGTCATGGCCGTGCTGGACGATATTGTGGAGGATTTGATTCTGTAAAACGACTGATAGAAAACAAACCCGGAACGCTCTCCTCAAAAGAGCATTCCGGGTTTTTCCGCACGCTACTATCGAACACAAAACAGAATGTCTTCCGTTACGTTACATGCAGCGTGACGACGGAGGAAAACACGCTTCCGGCTGCGTTTTTCACTTCGCACTTGTATTTGTATCCGTTGTGACGCGCTGCCGTGGTCAGGGAGTAGGTGGCCGACGTGCCGTTATTTGCCACAGCGTTCCACGTGGATTCGCCGGGTTTCTGGTAATACCACTGATAACTGGTCGCTCCGGTAGCAGTCACTTTGAACGTGGCCGTCTTACCAGCTGCCACGGTTACGCTGGAGGGCTGGCTCGTGATGACGGGCTTGCAGACAACGGTCAGCGTGACGACGTTCGACCAGACATATCCAGCGCTGTTGGATACTTTAACCTTATACTTATATCCGTTGTGGCGCGCCGCTGTGGTCAGGGAGTAAGTAGCCGACGTGCCATTGTTGCTCACGGCGTACCAGTTGGCGTCTCCCGGCTTCTGGTAATGCCATTGATAGCTCAGTCCACTGCCGCCGGCGACCACCTTGAACGTGGCTGTTGCTCCTTCATTTACTTTCTTATTGACCGGCTGCGTGGTGATAACGGGCTTGGAAACCACGGTCAGCGTGACGATATTCGACCAGACATATCCCGCAGAGTTGGATACTTTGACCTTATACTTATAGCCGTTGTGGCGCGCCGCTGTGGTCAGGGAGTAAGTAGCCGACGTGCCATTGTTGCTCACGGCATACCAGGTGGCGTCTCCCGGCTTCTGGTAATGCCATTGATAGCTCAGTCCGCTGCCGCTGGCGACCACCTTGAACGTGGCTGTCGCTCCTTCATTTACTTTTTTATTGACCGGCTGCGTGGTGATGACGGGTTTGGAAACCACGGTCAGCGTGACGATATTCGACCAGACATATCCCGCGGCATTGGATACTTTGACCTTATACTTATAGCCGTTGTGCCGCGCCGCTGTGGTTAGGGAGTAAGTAGCCGATGTCCCATTGTTGCTCACAGCGTACCAGGTGGCGTCTCCCGGCTTCTGGTAATGCCACTGATACTTGGTCGCGTTGACCGCGACCACCTTGAAGGTGGCGGTCTTGCCCTCCGCAACGCTTACGCTCTTGGGCTGCGTTTTGATGGCGACCTTCTTAACAACCGTTACATATGCGGTGGGACAGCTTGCGCCATCAAAGCCTTCATCGTTGCCCACTTCATATTCTATGGCCGCGTCGAACGAATAGACTCCCGGCTCAGTAAAGGTTACTGTTCCGGAGCTTTCCTGAAACAGCTCATCATAATCAGCTTCTTCGCAGGAAATACCGCCGAACGTTACGCCCCAGTTGGATGATCCGGTGAATATGATCTGCCATGACACGGTGTCGCCAACGGCCACGGTGGTTTTTGAAAACTTGAAATAGGGGCGGTCAACCGCATGCGCGATAAACGGTATCGCGCAGAAGGACAGTATCAGGGCGATACAGGCCAATCGAATCATGATTCGTTTCATTATGCGTTCCTCCTCGTGCGTAATTCATGGTCATGTGAACGAAGGCGTGTTCTTTTCCCAGCGGACAGCGGAACAAAAGCGCAGTCTATTATTCTGCTGTTCTGCCGGCTTTTCACGATCATCCTCCTTTTTTCCAGGCGAAGCCTGCGAGGTTGGCTGAATATAGAAACCTGGGATTATGTTTTGCGTTGCGGGACATGCGGTCAAAGCATTGATCGGCTGCGTGTTTGCCCTTCATGAACAGTATACTACAGAGTAAAGCTTTTTACAAGGAAAAAGTACGCTTGAAAGCGGAAATCGCAAAAAAACAGAGCGTTCCATAAGCGCGTTGAAGCGAGGAAACGCTCTGCGATAAAAAACCTGTCCGTCAAAAATCCGCGCCGTACGGGAAAACCGCCACGATCTTATCCTCGATATAAACGATCGTGTACAGCGAGCTGCCGTACTGCAGATAGGTATTCATGAAGGTCATGATATTATTGGCGCGGTAGCAGTTGGACTTTACGCCGTAGTAGAAAATGCAGTGGGGGTCCACTTCGTAGTCATAATGCTCTACGCTGTTGTTCGTAAAGGTGGACAGGTTGCCGCTCATGTAATCGTCCCCGCTGTATTTGATGGTCACCAGGTCGGCGTCGATGCGCCAGGTGGTGCCCTTCAGGTAGATGTTCTGGATGTACCCTGCCGAAACGCGGGTGCGGCGTTCGCTGGGGCGGCGCTGGAGATAAACGGTGTACACGGTGGAGGCTCCGCCGTTGCTCACCTGGATGGTCACCGCCTGGGGCTTGTCGGTCATGGGGATGACCTGGCTCGTTTCGCCGCTGCGCACATATTGGCCGTTCACATAGATGGAAGCGTTCGGGTCCATGGCCACGGGAGTGAACGTGGGTCGGGAGACCCAGCTTGCCACCGTGAGCAGATACGTGGTCTGATAGGGGCTGAACGTTTCAGGCAGCATCACGCCGGTGTTGGGGCAGTTATGCGAAAGGCTGCTGAGCAGGGTGGTGCCGGCCGCGTAGGTTTCCGCTCGCGCGGGAACACAGGAGAAAAGCAATATAAGAGCCAGAGCGAAGGGCAGGATCTGCCGGACGAATATTTTCATACGAATCATTTCATCTCGCCTCCTTCGGAAAAATCATCCATAGAACGGACCGGAAATGGAAATTCATGCGGCTTCACAGTTTTTTACAATTCTACACCGGCACTGTATTCCCGGTATGTTTCGCCCTCCAGCGTTTTCCAACGGAACAGGCAGTCGTCAAGCGTCATATAACTTCTGGGCGTGTTTTCCTTGGGGATGGAGACGGAACCGGGGTTCAGATAAATGTGGCTGCTGCATTCCTCGCACGCTGGCACGTGAGTGTGACCGTGAAGCAGGATATCGCCCGGATGCAGCGGCGGCAGATGCGCGCTGTTGTAGATGTGTCCATGCGTGACAAACATGAATTTCCTACCCAGGGACATCAGCGCGTAATCTGCCAGGATAGGAAACGAAAGCACCATCTGGTCAACCTCAGTGTCGCAGTTGCCCCGCACGCACAGAATGTCCTGCCCAAGCGGGTTCAGCATTTCGATCACCTGCTTGGGCGCGTAGCCCTCCGGCAGGTCATTCCGCGGGCCATGGTACAGAATGTCGCCCAGAAGAAGAAGGCGGTCCGCCCTTTCCCTTTTATATGCATCCAGCATCTGTTCACAGAACAAAGCCGATCCGTGAATATCGGAGGCGATCATCCATTTCATCTTGTCAGCGCTCCTTCGGATACTTTTCACTATATATTGTAGATGATGGAGAACCACATGTCAAGATATATTGCAAAAAGAAAAACAGGAGACAAAAACGCCTCCTGTTATCGGGTCAATAGGATTATTCCGCACTTTTGGGCAATACAGTCACCATCTTTTTGGAAATGAAGCCGATCCGTCCCAGTTCCGGATCGCGGACCTGATACCATTCATTGGTTTCCGCGATCACGATCAGTTTTTTATTCGCGGGATAAGTGATGATCGAACGGATTTTGTTGCTCGGCGCCCAGCGCAGGTTGACCCTGCCGGTGGACCGGGCGGGACGCACCAGAACACTGAAAGGCTCGGCTACCGTTTTCACCGTTTTCAGTTCGGCGTTCAACGCTTCAATGTAGATATCCGTGACCTGCTTCGGAGCCGCCGTCGCCTCGGGCACCGCGGTTTGTTTGCTGTGGTAGTGGCCCGCTTTGTCGTAGGACAGATAGCGGGAAGAAACATAGGCGGTGACGTAACGGCCGGAGCTGGTTTGATACTTGATTTTCGCCCAGCCGTTTGAGTCGATGGAAAGCACCTCAACCTCGGAATGATTCGGCAGACTGCCGATCAGCGTATTCGCGCTGATGATCGGCTTGTCCCGGACATTCAGGGGGGTGCCTTCCTGGGTGCTGACATACATCGTTTCGGCCAGGGCGGATGATACGCATATACATCCCACGAGAAGCGCGAATAACAGAATGTTGAAAAAACGCCTGTTCATCATCATTCCTCCTTATGTGCCTTGCCTGATAATTATACCAATAAATGGGGAACAATACAAGATGAAATTTGTTAAAAAGTTTTCAAAAGGTTAGCGTTTCTCAAAATTCAGGACATTGACGGAAGTACAGTTCCGCGTTATAATATGGACCGTGGCAAAGGCGGCTGAATGGCCGCAGGCCCGCGAGGGCATGAGGAAAGTCCGGGCACCGCAGGGCAGGATGCCTGCTAACGGCAGGTGGAGGCGACTCCAAGGCAAGTGCAACAGAGAGATACCGCCGGGGGAAACCCCGGTAAGGGTGGAAAGGTGCGGTAAGAGCGCACCGGCGGCCTGGCGACTGTGCCGTCATGTAAACCCCATCCGGTGCAAGATGAAGGGAGCGCATAGGGCTGCCCGCCCTGTTCCCGTAGTATCGCTTGAGCGCGTTGGCGACTTCGCGTCTGGATAGATGGCCATTCTCGACAGAACCCGGCTTACAGGCCGCGCTTTGCCTCATGAAAAAAGCCCGACTGGTTTAGGCCGCTCGGGCTTTTGCATTTGGGAGGGAAAAAGCTTGATCATCGATATCCATACCCATGTGTTTCCTGAATCGATTGCGCAGAGGGCAGTGCGGCAGCTGCAGCAAAACAGCCATATCGCCCTGTATTCGGACGGTACGGAAGCGGACCTGCTTGCGCACGAAAAACAGGCGCGCGTTGATCTGGCCGTCGTCCAGCCCGTGGCGACCAACCCCGATAAAGTGGAGCATATGAACGACGCCGTTATCAAAGCGAACCGAGACGGCTGGGGGAGAGGCGCGCTTTCATTCGGGGCCATGCACCCGGCATACAGCGGCTGGAAGCGGGAACTGGAAAGAATCAAAGAAGCGGGCGTCCCTGGAATCAAACTGCATCCGCCGTATGAAGGCATTGCGATAGATGATTGCCGCGCTGTCGCGGTCCTGAGGAAATGCAAAGAACTGGGGCTGATCGTCCTCATTCACAGCGGCAGAGACATCGGCCTTCCCGGCGCAACGGAGGCTTTGCCCGAAAAGATCCGGCGCGCTCTTGACGCGGTTGGTCCGATGAAACTGATCGCCGCGCATATGGGCGGCTGGGGCTGCTGGAAAAACGCGGCGAAAATCCTGCCCGAAACGGGGATTTATGTGGACACCGCCTTTTCCCTGGGCAGGATCGTTCCCGCCCTGGATCAGCATTCGTGGAGCGAAGAGAATCTGAACCTGATGGACCGTGACGCCTTCTGCGAAATTGTCCAAGCGTTCGGCGCTGACCGCGTGCTGTTCGGAACGGACAGCCCCTGGGCTGACCCAAAACAGGAAGTGGAAAAGATCAGGGCTCTTCCACTGACGGAAACAGAAAAGGAAGAAATTCTCGGAGCGAATGCCGAAGCGCTCCTGAAACCGGCGCTCGTGATTTGAGTGGAGATTATCTCGTCAGTTTATAATTCCCGTTGTATACCCGGTACACCGCCACGACCAGGCCCAGGATGGTGACGGAGCGGACATAGATGGGCCGCATCCGGGGATTCTCCGGCTGCAGGCGGATCCTGTCCGGTTCCTTGAAGTAGCGCTTGCAGGTGGCGTCGTCGTCGATCATAGCGATCACGATCTCGCCGTTTTTCGCGGTTGGTTGCTTCTTCACCACAACGAAATCGCCGTTCATGATTCCGGCGGTGATCATGCTGTCTCCGCGGATTTCCAGGATAAAATGCTCGCCCTGACCCACCATACTGTCGGGAAGCTGCATGTATCCTTCCGCGTTTTCCTCCGCCAGGATGGGCACGCCCGCTGCCACGCGCCCGAGCATGGGCACCTTCAGCATCTGCGGCTTGTCATCCCGCGTCACGTCGATAGTGCGGGGCTTCATGGCTTTGCGGTGCAGCAGGCCCTTTTTTTCCAGCCGGTTCAGGTGGCCGTGCACCGTGGAGGTCGACTTTAAATCAACCGCCTGGCCGATTTCACGCACAGACGGGGGATAACCGTTCTCTTCAATGTATCCCTCGATGTATTCCAAAATCCGCTGCTGGGTGTCGCCGTTGGGCCGTCTGGGCATGGAAACGCACCGTCCGTTCTTTTATCATCACTTTGATGCCTTTTGTGTGGAAGACCACAGAAATGGATCATTTTTATTATATCATGCAAACGTGTGTTTGGCAAGCAGAAAACAGAATGGAAAATAAAAAAATCCGGGAAAGATGCGCTTTCCCGGCTGAATACTTTATTGCAGTTCCACTGTGGCGATTCTCGGCTCAAAGCAGCAGGTGGGCCGCACGCAGACGATACGCACACCGCTGGCACGCTGAGGCCCGACCTTCATGAATGTGGCGATGACGGATGTGCTGCCGCCCAGGCCGAGCGGCCCGATATTCGCTTCATTGACGCGGCGGGTGATCTCCCGTTCCATTTCGCTCTGAACGTCGTACCTTCCGTCCGCCTGCGCCTGGAGCATCATGCTGGCCGCCTCAAAATGGGAGCGGCCTACGCCCACAGCTAAGGTACAGGGCGAACAGCCAAGCTGCGATACGCTTTCTTTTGCCCAGCTCACGATTTCATCCAGCACCACCTGGGTGTTATGCTTATGAAAAACGCGATATGTTTTAGCCCGGATGGCCGGCCCGCCGCCGAACATCAGGATATGAAGCCGGATCACGTTTTCCTCGCATTGCCGCAGCAGGATAGGCGCGGGTTCCACGCCGGCGCTGTCGGGGTTCAGGCCGCCGCTCTGGTCGATCCTGTGGCTGTCGTCGCCCATGATGCCCATGGGACGCCCGGGGAGCTTGCGAAGGCCCTGCCTGATGCCTTCCCTGATCTCGTCCAGCATCCGCCCTGTCACGGCGCAGTCTGGGCCGACTTCCAGCACGAGATGGGGGATGCCTGTATCGTCGCACAGCGGGCTGCGGTTCGCTTCCGCTGCTTCCGCGTTTTCCAGCAAGGTCTGAAGCACCCATTTAGCTTTCTCGTTGGTCTCGGCTTCGATGGCGCGGCGGTAAGCTTCTTTTTTATCTTCCCGGAAAGTGGAGCCCGCTTGCACCAGCGTGTCCCGCACGAGGGCGATGATGTCATTTTTCATAGATGCTCCTCCCATGTGCAGCGCCGATGATCGCCGGATACCTGTCCACTTTGATCAGATACAGCGCTTCCATGCCCAGCTCCGGAAACGCGACGCATTTCTGTTCGCTGGTCTTTGCGCCGAGCAGCGCGGTCACGGGCGGAATCACCGCGTAAACCGCGTTGTACCGGTCCAGCGCTTCGATCGTTTCCCGGTGCAGTTCGCCTTTCCCCAGGTGCAGCTTGACCCCCGCCTTCGAAAGCGGCGCGATGCTGCTTTCAATTTCCAGCTTATTGGAGCTGGTGGGTCCCACGCCCGCCGGGCTGACCGCCGTGTGGAAAATGACCTGGCCCCTCAGATCGACGCCGACATCCTTTCGTTCGTCAAGCAATTTTAATACTTTGGGAAGAACCGCGTCCCTGCCGCAAAGGATATATCCACTGATTTCAACCGTATCGCCGACCTTCAGACCGGCGGCCGTTTCCTCGCTGATGGGCGTCGTGATTTGCTTTGGCATTCCTGTCACCCCTGTTGGCTGTAGAGTGTTATTACTGTTCGTTGACGGCGAACAGCTTCACGTGGCCGCTCTCATCACGGATCACGCCATAGGCGCGGGCACGGTTGTACACCTTGCGGGCCCAGTTGGTGTGGGGCTTGATCTCATTCATCTTGTTGCCGCCGGAACCTTTGATGACTCCGCCGCTGGTGCCGAGGATCTGGCAGGCGTCGTCATATTCTTCCCTGGTCACTGCCATCATGGCGTTGACGAACTTGACATGGGTGGGATGGATGACCGTGCGGCCCACAAAGCCGTTGGCCTTGTCCAGGATGACCTCGCGAAGCAATCCGTCGATTTCGTTGTTCACGATGGATTCGTGCCGGGTCAGATAGTCCTCGATGCCGTAGTGGGGGAGTTCCTCGAACATGAGCTCCTTCGGCGCGCGGAAATACTCCCAGACCGGGCCGGAAACAACATAATCGTTGTCGCGGCTGAACATGTTCAGGATGTCACACAGGCACTCCCGGACGGCCATGATGTCATAAACGGAATAACCCACGCCGCGGCGCACGCCAAAGACGGAGGAAAAGTCCGTCGCGCCGACGCGCACCTGCAAGACCAGATCCTTGTACTTGTCCAGGATGCGCTTGATGCCGGTCAGCTCGTACATGCGGCTTTCCTTGTAGGCCACTTCCTTGTCCTCGATGATGGGCATGCCGTAGATGATCTCGCCGAACTTCTCGTTCAGGTCGCGCAGATAGGCGTAGTATTCGTACCCGTTTTCCGCGTTGAACTTGGGGAAGTTGATGCCGCACAGGCTCTTCACCTGATGCTTGGTAAGGCCTTGGCCGAAGTGCTTAAACTGTTCCAGGCTGCGGCAGCGCACGAAAATCAGCGGCACCTTGTCCGCGTCCAGCGTGCCGTCCTCCACGGCGCTTGTCACGGTGTCCAGCAGCTTGTGGATGTTTTCTTCCGCTTCGAGCACCCTTTCCTCGGGGCAGGCGTCCTCGCAGCACAGCACCATGCTGGTAAGCCCCGGCATGGCGTTGGAGAGGATCTTGGGAGCAAAGTCCTTGAAGCCGGGCATGTACATGGTCGCGCCCAGGCAGTACTGGAGCAGTTCGCGGTCAGTATACTTGTTAAAGGATTCGGGTTCCACTATGAATTTGAAATCAGGATTGTAACGATGGTGTTTCATTTTGTTTTCCTCTTTCTGCTGCGGTGCAGCGTTGTGTCTGCTGTTTGATTTACAGGCTTCCCTTTGGGCTCCAGACGGCTTCGGGATAATACTCGTCGATCATGCGCTTGACCAGGCTGCACTGCTTGGCGCGCTTTCTCGCGTCGTCCTCCGTGCTGTCCCAGGAGTGAGTGGCGGCCACGGACCCACCGGTTTTGAGATAGATCGGCGCGGCGACACGGATCATCTCGGGCACTTCATAGTGGCGAATAAAGCCGCCGGTGGATTTGGGATTCTCGGTGTGGATATCGATGGGGCAGTCCACCGCCTGACGCATGGCGGCCAGCATTTGCAGCTGGATATCGCGCACGGGGTTGATGGAGTCTGCGCCGATAGATTCGAGCAGCTTCGCGGAGCAGGGATTGCCGTGGCCCGCGTGGGCGGAAACCTTGAAGTGACAGTCGGCGGGGAGCTCCCCGGTCTTGCGCATGAGGTTCAAAACCCACAGGCAGCCCTCGTCGTAAACCAGGAAGCCGCGGCAGCCCAGCCGCGCTGCGCGCTTTACATCCTCAATGGCGCGCACAATCTGCTCCTGACCGCGAAGGCGATATCCCATGCGGACGCCTTCCTCGGTATGGACGGAAGCGGAGGTATCGGTGGTGGCGCGGGGGCCGATGGCCAGAATCAGGTCTGTTTCCCACTGGTACGCAAGCTCCACCATCTTCGCGATTTCTTCGTCTGTCAGGCGCATAATGCCCTGGGTCTGGGTCACGCGGTGGAGGTACAGGCCATAGCCGTCCATCGCTTCCAGCAGCGCTTTCATGACCTTCGGCCCCTGAATGCCGGGAACCTCAAAGCGGTATTGGCCGCCGTCGCTGAAACGTTTTTCAGAGGTCGGCAGGTCGTAAGCGTCGCCGCCGGGAAGACCGACGGACTTGAGAAATTCCCTCGTTTTTTCCATGCTGTTCATGTGTTTGTTCCTTTCTGCCAGTATGCGGCTTCCATGAAGGATTTATCTGTTCAGTTCATCAATCAGCGCATCGATGGCTTCCCGGTGGTCAAAGACGATGGGCGGAAGCTTACGGGTCAGGCCCTTGTGGATACGGCAGTCAATGAAGGCAGCTTTGCCGCAGTCCCGCAGGCGGCTGACCGCGTCCGTCAGTTCTTCCCTTGTCGTCACGGGATGACCGACCGTCTGATAGCCGCAGGCCTCTGCGATCCGGGTGAAATCCACCAGATGCCCGGCGGAGGGCTGGCCGCCCACGGACTCATGCGCGCCGTTGTTCAGAATCACGTGCAGGAAGTTGGGCGCGTTTACTTTGCTCACCATGGTCATCGCGCCCATGTGCATGATGGCGGCGGAATCGCCGTCGAGCGCGACCACGTGCCGCTCCGGCTTTGACAGCGCGACGCCCAGCGCCAGGGAGCTGGCATGTCCCATGCTGCCCACGTTCAGGAAGTCGTGGGATTTTGTTTCACCGCGCTTCTCGCGCAGGAAAAACAGCTCGCGGGTCGCGCGGCCCGTTGTCGCGCTGTAAATCGTGTCCTCCGGCATATGATCCAGGATCACTTCGATGGCTTCTTCCCGGCTCATGGGATAGGCGTCATCCACGTTGTTGGCTTTCTCGCTTGCCGCCATCACACCTTTGGGGGCTATAAGGCCGTAAGGAATCCTTTGCTCCCGGCAGTGCTTCACCGCTTTTTCTATTGTCTCCTCGAACTTCGCTTCGGCATCTTCGAGAACGGTATAGGGGATATGCATAAGGTCGAGCAGACCAGGCGTTATCTCCCCCTGAAGCTTGTGCTGCGGATGGTTGGGCTCAGTGTTTCCCTGTCCGCGCCAGCCGATGAGCAGCAGCATGGGAACAGCATAGACGTTTTTATCCGCGAGCGAGACCAAGGGGTTCACCGCGTTGCCTTCACCGCTGTTCTGCATGTAAACCAGGGGAATTTCTTTTGTCGCCAGATAATGTCCGGCGGCGATGGCCACGGCGTTTCCCTCGTTGGCTGCGATCACATTCCTGCCGCCGCAGTTTACGAGAGCATAATTACAGAAGCCGTTCAAATAGCTGTCCGGAACGCCGGTAAAGAAGGTCACGTCATGCGCCGCCAGTGTTTCAAACACTTTCTTCTGATCCAGCATTTACTTCTTTTCACCCCCGACGCTCCCCTTGCCTTTGTAGAGCGTGAAGTATTCTCTGCTGTCACCCCGGCAGATTTCCCAGGCGCGTTCAAATGCGTCCAATACATCTCCGGGCAATGGGCCGGACTTGACAGCGTTCATGTTCTCCATAAGATGGCCGAACTTTGAAGCACCGATCAAAATTGCGTCTCCACGGTCTCCGTCCAGCATCGAATGGTACGCAAGCCACCGGTACGCTGCTTCCGTCATTGTGATGCCGTGCGGCTCCACTGATTCCCGGATCACGTCCAGCGCGTCGAAGTTACTCTTTTTCCAGTACTTGCCCTGATAGCCGGGGCGGTGCGTGAATCGCCCTTCCTGAGGCGCTTCGTCAACGCTCCTGTATCTGCCCGTGAGCATCCCGCCCATTGTCGGATTGTAGGCGTAGAAACGAAGGCTGAAAGCGTTCAGACAGTCGTTCAGTTCCGCTTCCGCGCTCCTGGTCAGCGGGTTGTATACGCCTTCATAGACCGTGGGGAGAACCCAGCCGCGCCTGTCGCAGATATGCCACACATCGGCTACCATCCACGCCGGATAATTGGAAAGGCCAAGCTCACGGAATTTTCCTTGATCGTGCAGATCCGCCATAGCGGAGAGAACGGATTCCACCGGTGTCGCCGGATCGGGGAAGTGGAGAAACACGGTGTCCACAGAGGACATCTTCATCCGCTCCAGGCTCTCGTTGACCTGCTGATAAGCCGCCGCCGCGTCCAGTTTTCCGCTGATGCGCGGATTAACCTTCGTGGCGACCCTGAACTGGCGGTTAAGCGTCGGGAGCACTTCACCCAGGAGCCGTTCGCAGTTTCCGTCATTGTAAACATAGGCCGTGTCAAGCTCTTCGTATCCGGCATCGAGGAAAGCTGTGATGAACTTTTCCACATCCGGGCTGAACACGGACTCGCCGAAAGTCATCGTTCCAAGAATCAGGTTGATGGGTTTTTTATCCATGCAGTTTGCTCCGTTCTTTTATCGGTTTGTCCATATGCTGGCCGGTGATTGCGGTTCCGTAAAAGTACTTTGTGCATGTTTTCCGCATATATTGTCAGCCTGTCATTGCGCCGGCTGAACGCTTTTTCGGTCAGTCGGCGCATGACATGATGGCATTGTATCACATAATGATTATAATTTCAATAGCCTTTTGCTTATAGTTTTGAAAAATATGGCGCTTGTCATTTAAATGATGAACAAAGCAACTCAGATTAGCGCCGCTTGAAATCAACGGTTATTTCGAGTATAATATATAAGTCATGAAGCGGAAACGAATGCGGGGATACCACCGATCAGCGCGACATGACAAGAGCTGTGAAGAGATGTTTTAATCGATTTAATGAACCGAGAAAACCTGCGCGGGATGCTTGTCCGCAATACTTCTTTTTCTCTATGATTACAACGGAGGATTTATTCATGAAGTCTGGCACGAAACAGCGCCTTTTCTGGTGTGCGGCAGCGCTTTTGATTTTGGCAGCGCTTTTTTTGCTTTCTTTGCGAAACGCGGGTCAGCCGCTCGCTTCCGGCAGCGCTGCGGGAGAGCCTGATATAAACACAGAAAATGAGATAGCACTTTTCTTACAGAAGAAAGGACTGAACATTTGGCGTCTGATGTGCGTTTGCCTGTCTGTTTTTCTGGGTTTCAGCCTGTACCATCTTTTTTCTGACAGAAATATGAAAATTCCCCTTGCGATTGGGACGGGCATCGCGCTTAGCGCGGCGCTTGAATTATGCCAGTATTTCTTTTTTCATACCGGCAGTTGGCGAAATGCTCTGATCAATGACGCCGGGAGCGCAGCCGGCGTTGGCCTCGCTGTTCTGTTATCGTTCTTCCTCCGCCGCATGAAAGAACGGTTTGAAAGAGAAAACTCCAAAAACAGAACTCGCGTTGAAACGATTCTGGACGCTTTGGCCATCGCGGCCGTTATGCACTACGCGGTTTTCCGTTTTCTTCAAAGCACAATGTTTTACTTTTTCTATACAGACCGTTATAAAACGGTCACGCTCCTGCTGCTGATCCTGATAGGCGGAATTCGTTTTCTGTATCTCCTGTTAAAAAAAGTATGGCGGATTTCTGAACCGAAAGACCAATCCTTCCTGCTTCTGCGGCATGCCCTTGCCTTCTGTCTTGCTATTCCGTTTTTTCTGTCGGGCTGGCTGCATAATTTCAAAACCCTGTTCTTCCTGCCGTTTGCGGCTCTTTGTTTTTATGACATGAAACCGGAGAAAGTCTTCCGCGTCTTTCTCGTTACCATCGGAACTGTATTTGCGGCAACGGTGCTTTGCAGTCTTTCCGGCACGGTCAGAAATCTTGTTTCCATCAAGGAAGGACATGTGGCTTCATACGGTATCATCAACTCGACGGATTTTGCGTCTTACTTTTCATTCCTGCTGGTAACCGCATGGTGCTGTATGAAAAACAGGAACTGGCAGGCCAGCGTGCTGTTTGCCTTGTTCACCGGCGCTGTTTCCTATGTTGTCTCAGTTGTAAGCAGCAGCCGTACGGTTCTGAGCGTTGGTCTGCTGAACGTATTTTTTATCCTGTGGGACTGCCTGGAAGAAAACGCGCGTGGAAACGCAAAGATCCTTCACGGAATCGGGAAAGGAATCAATTGGCTGGCAGTGTTCGCTTTCCCGCTGATCGGAGCGTTTGTGGCAATCAGTACGGCGGCGTATGGGCAAAAAGCGCCCTGGGGGCTGGCGCTGAATGAAATGTTGACGGACAGGCTGAAGGTCACCTGGAAGCCATACCTGCTCTATGGCATTCAACCGTTTGGCAGCACAATTGAAGTCATGCTCGGCAGGGGCAGAACAGTTATTAGCAGATTGGTTTCCGGATACAGCTATCTGGACATTGGTTATGCGATGCTGGCCATCCGCTGCGGCTGGGTGATTACGGCAGTCGTTGCGGGTTTATGGATGTGGTTCACCGCGCGGGCGATCAAAGCCGGCAAAAGGCGGATCGCTTTTGCGATGGCCGTGCTGGCGGCCCATGCTTTATCGGAAGCAAGGATCCTGGATGTGAACTATAATATTTTCCTGGTGATGCCTTTCTGCGCCTTGACATCCCGGGAAGAAAAGGCGGATGAGGGCATTCTCCTGCCGCGGGAATCCGGGCTGCGATGGTTCCCGGCTCTTGCGTGCGTCATCATGATGGGCGGCGTTTATTTCGCGCTTCCCACAGCGCTTTCATGGCTCAGGTCTTTCTTTGACCTGAAGGGCTGGAACAGCGGGACAGCGGCGTTCGGCTCTTTCGCTGTCTGCGTGGCGATCATACTGCTGCTCGCGCTCGTCTGGAAGGCCGCGACGATGCTCTGGACGCGCCGCAGCATAAAGGCTGCCGCGCTGCTTGCCTGCGCGGTTTTGCTGCTGACAGCCGGCGCGCTGGCAATCAACGGTACCATTGACAGGGGAATTGAAGAACAGGCATCACGTCTGGCGGAGGAAGAACCGATCATCCATACAGTCCAGGAAGCGGCGTCTTTACCCGTTTACGCCGCTGAAGCGTCGGAGCTTTACCGGCGAACCACAGGCGGTTTCGCGAACCACATCTTTTCCACCGAGGAACTTGTGCGCGCTCCGCAAGGCTCCATGTTCGCCGACAGCTCTGTAGAAGCGATCACGATCACCGAATCAGGCGGCCAATACGTTCAGATCTCCGACTGGAGCGGCCTGTATTCTTATGATCCCGCTGTTATCGAGGCGCTTAACAATGCAGGCTTCACATGGCAGAATTTCTATACCGGCAAAAAAATATGCAGTCTGAGGGAAGCGGCCCTGTTCAGCGGGCTGAAGGAGGAAGACGCGCCGGTTTTGCGCGGCCCTGTGCGCTTTGCCACTCAGAACATGATGCTTGATCATGTCGGCGGTGTTTATGTGGTCAGTTTCACGGTTTCCTCCCCGCAGCCGGCGGAGGATGGAAAAGTGGCGACGCTGGAGGTGCTTGCCGACGCGGGGGAACGGCTGCTCCTGCAGAAACAGCTTACAGCGGAAGATTTTGACGGGCAGGACAAGTGCACATACTCGATGATCTATAAAATAGCCGACGCGCCGCTTGTTTTTTCCGCGGTGTCCGTGGAGGAAGGCGCGTGCCTGACCGTTGAAGAAATATCTACACAGAGGATAGGGCAGAGAGTAGAACTGCACGACGGTGTGAATCGTTTGGTCAGTCCTTCCGACAATTGGTCCGCCTGGATACTGCCGCCGAATTCTCACGCAAAGGATTATCAAATCATGGAGCTCGTCCTTCGGGACAGCCGCCCCGGGGATATCTATACCTGCCTGGCGGAGATTGAATTCAGAAATGTGACCGCGGTCGAAGGAGAAACGTTTGTTTTTAACACGCAAGGCGCGGTCGATGGATCACGAAAGAAGGATAACATCTGGGACACCAAGCTGATTCAGCTGAAAGCTCCGCCCGAAGACGGCCTGTATCAGTACACGGCGGCGAGTATGATAACTGAATCAAACGCCAATGCTTCCAGTTTTAGTCTTGATTTCCATTGCGAAAACTGGGCAACCGGGTCTTTCAAAATAAAAAGCATTACGATCGAAAAGGCGCGCTTCATCACCCTCCAGCCCAGCGACGAGGAGGTAAACGCCGGGGAGTACGCTACGTTCGAGGTGGCCGCCGATGGCGCGACAGCTTATCAGTGGTACTACCAGAAATCAGGGGAAACCGCCTGGAACAAGGTGATAAATAACGGAACGTCCGCGGTTTACACATTGAAGACAGAAGCCCGGCATAACGGATATATATACCGCTGCAAGATCACCGGCAGCAATGGCAGCGTCTATTCCGAAATCGCGGCGCTGACCGTGAAATGATGGAATCTTAGGAGAAGCATTCATTGCACAGCGGATTATCAGCGGAAGATCACGACTGGACATATAGCGTGAACGGAGGAAACGCAACATGAAAAAAGGATGGCTGACAGCTTCCTACGGCGCGGTTCAGTTCTTTTTCTGGTTCGTATATGGCACAGCGCTGGCTTACGCGAGTCCCTACCTGCTGGACTGCGGGCTGTCAAATACCGTGATCGGCCTGATCAGCGCGGCGGCATGCGCGCTGTCCGTTCTGCTGCAGCCGGCTGTTGCCGCGTACGCTGACCTGGAAAAGAGCCCCTCTATCAAAACGATCCTCCTCTTTGCCGCCGGCGGGATGATGGCCTTCGGTCTGCTCCTGGCCGCGGCTTACGGAAAAGGTGGACTGCCGAACGGGCTGCTGCTGGGAGGAGCCATCCTGCTGATTCAGATGGCCCTGCCGTTTACCAATGCCCTGGCAACAGAAACCATCAACCAGGGCAAGCAATTGAAATTCAGCTTTGCCAGAGCCTTTGGCTCGATCGGGTACGCGGTGATGTCGATGACGGTCGGCCGACTGATCGCATGGAAAGGCGTCGGCGCGGAGCCGTGGACGCTGGCTGTCACATCCGCTTACTTTTTCCTGTCCATTCTGGTGTTTCCGTTCAAGAAAGGATTCAAGCAAGAAAAAGCAGACGAAAAAGGCGGAGCCGTCGCCTTTCTCGGCAGATATCCGGTGTTCGCCGTCACGCTGGCAGGCTGTGTGCTGATCTATATCAGCCATGTGATCATCAATAATTTCACGTTCCAGATCGTGGTGCCAAGGGGCGGGACCAGCGAACACATGGGAACGGCGTTAGCGCTGGCCGGTCTGCTGGAAGTGGTAACCATGTTTTTGTATCCTTGGCTGCTTCGCCGGAAGGACAGCGGCTTCTGGTTCAGGATTTCGGGCGTTTTTTTCACGCTGAAAGCCCTGGGCACGTTGCTTGCGCCAAACATGAGCGTGTTTTATCTGGTTCAGGTTTTTCAGCCGCTTGGATGGGGGCTGATGACCGTGGCGTCGGTGTATTATGTGAACAGTCTGATGCGGGAACAGGACCGGATCAAGGGCCAGGCCTACATGACCATGTCTCTGTCCGCGGCCACGATCCTCGGGTCGCTCGGCGGAGGATGGATGATTGACGCTATCGGGGTCAATGGAATGCTGATTGTCGCGGTCGTCTGCGGCGCGGCAGGAACGGCCATCGTAATGTGCGCCCGCGGAAAAAGGCATAGTTGAGCTTTCCGAAAAAAAGAGCCGCCGAATTCTAACCGTTTTCTAATCTGCCTGTCCTTTCCTTCTTATTTTTCAGTGGTATTCTTTATCCGCAGCCGGGGGAGCCGATGCTTCCGCCGGATGCAAAAACAAAATTGATCGGGAGGATAAGACCATGAAACAGCTTTACAAGAGCAGGACCAACAAAAAGGTTGCCGGGGTGTGCGGAGGCATCGGGGAGTATTTTGACATCGACCCCACGCTGGTTCGCCTGGGATTCGTCGCGCTGTCTTTTCTGGCGGGCGGCGGCCTGATGGTCTATATCATCGCGGCGATTATCATGCCTGATCCACAATAAAAAGGAAACGGCAGGGTAAGCTGATACGAAGCGCGCCAATATTCTTTGAAATGGCATGAACAAGGGAAACAGAGCGGATGGAAAGCCAACGATAAAAACAGACGTGAAGGCGAAGGACGGGCGGTGACAAAATATTAACTTTTTTCTGGATTTGGCTTGTTTTTTTCCGCAACCTGTGATAGAATACGTTCTGTGCTATTTCAAGGAGGGACATTTTACATGAGCGCAATCGAGTTGATACTGGACATTCTGATGGTTATTTCCGCCCTGGTGATGATCGTGACGGTTCTGATGCAGGACAGCGACTCTGACGGCATGGGCGCTTTGACCGGCGGCAGCGAGACTTTCTTCGGCAAGAACAAGAACAATACCCTGGAAGGCAAGCTGGCTATGGCCACCAAGGTTTCTTCCATCGTGTTCGTGGTGCTGGCGATTGTGATGCTGCTGGTAAAATAAGCAGCGTGTATCGCACGGCTTTCCAGGGCTGACAGATAAAACGTCAGCCCTTTCTTTGGGTTTTGGCGTGCTCTAATTATTTCGGAGTTATTTATGATTGTATTGACGATTCAAAACCTGCACAAGGCGTTCGGCGGGAACGTGGTGCTCAAGGATGTGAGCCTGACGCTTCAGGATCACCAGCGCATGGGTCTGGTGGGGGTGAACGGCTGCGGCAAAACCACGCTGCTCAATATCCTTGCCGGCCACGAGCAGGCAGACGGTGGCACCATATCGCTGATGAAGGGCATGCGCGTCGGCTATATGGAGCAGCAGTACCGCGCGCAGAGCGACAACACCGTGTTTGAGGAACTCAAGCAGGTATTTGAGCCTGTGTTTGCCATGGAAGAAAAGCTGCGGGCGCTGGAGCATGAAATGTCCGAAGCCAGCGAAACAGAACTGAAACGCATGGGAGAAACGTATGCCCGCCTGAGTGACGCTTTCGAGAAGGCGGACGGCTATGCCTGGAAGTCATCTATTCAGGGGGTGCTGAGCGGCCTTGGCTTCAAAAAGGAACAATACGACCAGCCCGCCCGTCTTTTGTCCGGCGGCGAATTGACAAGACTATGCCTTGCGAAGCTGCTTTTGCAAAAGCCCGATCTGCTGCTCCTGGATGAGCCGACCAACCATCTGGATTTATCCGCTTTGGACTGGCTGGAGCATTACCTTCACGACTATAAAGGCGCGCTGATCGTCGTATCCCACGACCGTTATTTCCTCGATCATGTCTGCACCCATATCAGCGAACTGCTGCTTGGCACGATGGAACAGTACACCGGTAACTATTCTTCCTATATGTCTCAGCGGGCGGAACGGTTTGAGATCAGGATGCGGGCCTGGGAGCAGCAGCAAAGGATGATCGCGCGGGAGGAAGCAATCATCGCCCGCTACAAATCCTTCAACCGGGAAAAGTCTATCCGCGCTGCCGAGAGCCGGGAAAAACGGCTGGAAAAGGTGGAGCGGCTGGAACGGCCCGAGGACGAGCATCAGGTACGCTTCCGGTTCGAGGCCAAGCGCCGTACCGGGGACGACGTGATGTTCATCCGGGATTACAGCAAGTCCTACGGTGACAGAACGCTGTTCAAACACGTAAACCTGTCCCTCCGCGCGGGCGACCGGGTGGCTCTCCTGGGCCCAAACGGCATCGGAAAATCCACCCTGCTCAAATGTCTGGTGGGCGAGGAAACTCCGGATACCGGCTCCGTCCGCTGGGGCGCGAACGTGGACACGGGTTATTACGACCAGAAGCAGGAAGGGCTGCACCCAAACAAAACCGTGCTGGACGAGGTCTGGGACGCTTTCCCGCGCCTGGAGCAGTATCAGGTACGCGGCGCGCTGGGGCTGTTCCTGTTTACCGGCGAGGACGTGTTCATGCCTATCCACACCCTGTCCGGCGGGGAAAAGGGCCGCGTTGCATTGACGAAGCTGATGCTGCACAAGGATAATCTTTTGCTCCTCGACGAACCCACCAACCACCTGGACATGGACAGCCGTGAGGTGCTGGAGGACGCGCTGGAGAACTTCGAGGGAACCATCCTGGCCGTATCGCATGACCGCTATTTCATCAACCGCTTCGCCACCCGCGTGGCGGTGCTGACCGAGGACGGCATCAAAGAATACCTGGGCAACTTCGACGACTACATGGCGAAGCTCCAGTGGGAGCAGGCGCAGCAGGGACAGGATCCGCGTTTCGCTGAAATGACCCGCACGGAGGCAGGCAAGGAAAAGCGGAAGATTCGCCTGGCGAAAGAGCAGCTCAAAGCGCTGAAAGAGGCGGTAAGACAGGCTGAAAAAACCGTGACCGACACCGAGGAAGCGATTAAAAATCAGGAAGCGGCCATGGCAAGCCTGGAGGTGTATACCGTGCCGGAGAAAGCCGCCGCCGCGGCGAAGGAATATCAGCGGTTGAAGGAAGCGCTGGCAAAGGCGTACACCGATTGGGAGGAAGCGGAGGAAGCGCTTGCCGAAGCGACGGAGGGATAAAGAAATGAACGTGGATATTGACATCAGCAATACTGTATTGAAAACGGAGCGGCTGACCTTACGCCCCTGGCGGCAGGAGGATTTGGAAGACCTCTATGAATACGCCCGCGTGGACGGCGTGGGGCAGATGGCGGGCTGGGTTCCGCATGAAAGCAGGGAAGTGTCCCAGACCATCCTGAACCATTTTATCGAGGGGAAAAAGACCTTCGCCCTGGAATACCGGGGAAAGGTGATCGGCTCGCTGGGCGTTGAAAAATACAGAGAAGACCGCTTTCCTGATCTGGAAAACAAGAAAGGCCGCGAAATCGGCTACGTGCTCTCCAAGGATTACTGGGGCCTGGGCCTGATGCCGGAAGCGGTGCGGGAAGTGATTCGCTATCTGTTTGAGGACGTGGGGCTGGACTTCATCACCTGCGGCCATTTCCTCTCCAATAAACAATCCGCCCGGGTGCAGGAAAAATGCGGCTTCCGCCACTACGATTTCGGCGAGTACCATACCCATTTTGGCACCGTGGAACCGGACGAAACAAACATCCTTTTCCGGGAAGAATGGAAAAAGCATGAATGAAAAAGAAATTGTCGCCAGGCTTTTTGAAATGCGGGATGAAGGCTATACCGCGCTCCAAATCAAGCTGATCCCCACGGCGCGGCCCGACAGTTTCATCGGCGTGCGCACGCCGGCCTTGCGGGCGTTTGCAAGGGAGCTTTACAAAAACGAGGAAGGAGAAGCGTTTCTCCGCGCCCTGCCCCATCGGTACTTTGACGAAAACCAGCTCCATGCTTTTCTGCTTTCAGAAGAGAAGGATTTTGAAAAATGCGCGGACGGGGTGGAAGTATTCCTTCCCTATGTGGACAATTGGGCCACGTGCGACCAGCTTTCCCCGAAGGCATTCAAAAAGCATCGGGAAGAGCTGCTGCTCTATATAAAAAGATGGCTTAACGACAGTCATCCCTACACCGTCCGCTTTGCCCTCGGCATGCTGATGGAACACTATCTGGACGAGGCGTTCGATCCGGCTTATCCCGCGCTTGTGGCAGCCGTTCGATCAGAAGAGTATTACGTCAACATGATGATCGCCTGGTACTTCGCCACGGCGCTGGCAAAGCAGTACGACGCCGTTTTCCCCTATATCGTGGAAAAGCGCCTGCCGGCCTGGGTACATAACAAGAGCATCCAGAAAGCGCTGGAAAGCCGCCGCGTTTCCCCGGAGCGGAAGGAGACATTGAAGCAATACAGGATTTCTATAAAGCAGAATGCAGAATGAAACAAACCGAAAGATACGTTAGTTATATGAATCTATATGCGAAAGAAGGGTGAAACATGAAAAAATGGATCGTGCGCGTTATTTCCGCGCTGTTGCTCTGCGTCCTGCTCGCGGGCGCTTCCGCCGAGGTCAAGGTACATATCAATCAAACGCCGCCCGCGGACTGGCAGGAACGGGACCTGCTGCGCCTCATCGTGTTCAAGGTGACTCCCTGCGACGCGATGGTGCTGCAGTGCGGTGGAGAAAGCATGATGATCGACAGCAGCACGCGCTCATCCGCCCGCGTGCTGGAGCAGGCTTTGAAAGATTTGGGCTATGGAAACACGGAGGACGGCCACGTGCATATGCCCATTCTGTTTAACACCCATCCCCACGACGACCATCTGCAGGGGTTCTGGCAGATGGTGCGCAACGGCATGACCACGGATCTCTTCATCACCAGCTTTCCCGCCGAATACCGCAATGAAATGCAGCAGACGGCGCTGAAAGAATTCACGGGACGGGGCATCCCGATCCACATTCTGGAGCAAAACGAAGAAATGACGCTGGGCGGGGCCAAGCTGCGCTTTTTCTGGTACAGCGGCGGGAAAGACCCCAATGAACTGAGCTGCTGCACCCGCGTTGAATTTGGCGAAACCAGCATTTTGCTGACGGGCGACGCGGTGGGCATGGCCCAGCACGGCCTGCTGGATCAGGTTCCCCATGAATGGCTGAAAGCGGATATTCTGAAATCGCCGCATCATTCCTACACGATCATGGTCAAGGAATTCCTGGACGTGGTTTCTCCTTTGTTTGTGTTTAGCTCCAACACCATGTACTACGCCCAGACCACGCAGAATCAGGTGGAAGCGCACGGGGCGAAGTTCGCCACCAGCGCAAGCGGGCGGATCGTGCTGGAAACAGACGGAAACGAATGGTACATCTATCAGATGAAAGGCGAAACCTGAAACAGACGTTTTATTGGGGTGAAAAGCATGAAGGAATTCAACGTTGGCGTGATCGGCTGCGGAGCCATCTCCGGCAACCATTTTCACGGGATCAAAAAAGCGGAAAACGCTTGTCTTCGCGCCGTGTGCGACATTGACGAATCGAAGCTGAAAAAGTCCATGGAGGCTCAAAACGTTGACGGGTATACAGATTATCATGACCTGCTGACCCGTCCGGATATTGACGCGGTGCATATCTGCGTGCCGCATTATCTGCACGCGCCCATCAGCATTGCCGCGCTGGAAGCAGGCAAGCATGTGCTCTGCGAAAAGCCCATGGGCATGACGCTCGGGGAAGCGCAGGCCATGAAGCGGGCCGCGGAAGCGTCCGGCAAAACCCTCACGATCTGCTTTCAGAACCGCTATAACGGCGCATCCCTGCGAATGAAGGAAATCATCGACGGGGGAGAATTGGGCCGGGTCATCGGAGGCAGCGCGTTCGTGTGCTGGGATCGGGACGAAGCCTATTACGCTTCCTGCCCCTGGCGCGGCGCGTGGAAAACGGAGGGCGGCTCTGTGCTGATCAATCAGGCCATCCACACCCTGGATCTGATGCGCTGGCTGGCCGGCGGGTTTGAGCTCAGGCACGCCACCATGACCGCCAAGCGCCTGGCCGACGTGATTGAAACCGAAGATACCTGCGATATGCTGCTGGAAAACAGCGCAGGCGGACGGTTCATTTTCTTCTGCACCGACTGCGCCGCCACGAACGAAAACATCTACCTGCATCTGACCCTGGAAAAGGGCGAAATGCATATGGACGGCGCGCGCCTGACCATTATCACGGTAGATGGGGCAAAGCTGGAAGACTATTCCACGGGCAAGGGCGTCGGCAAGGATTACTGGGGCGACGGCCACGACCGGTTTATTGCTGATTTCTATCGCCGGCTGGGGGACGGCCTGCCGCCCTTCGTCACAGCGGAAGACGCTTTGGAAACCACGCGCCTGATGGACGCGGCGTATCACGGGAACGCCCCGATCCGTTCAAGGAAGGACTGACGGAGGAAACAGCGTGAAGCGCATTGATCTATCCGGTGTCTGGCAATGCGAAATCCCCGGCTGGCGGGGTGAAATGGTCTTGCCCGGTACGCTGGACGAAAACAGCATCGGCTATCCGGACGATCCGTTGAAGCAGTGGAAGTCGGACGAGGTGGAGCGCATCGGTTTCTGGAAGCCCGGCGATCCCATTGTAACTCGCCTGACCCGAAAGCATACCTTTGAGGGACAGGCGAAAATATCCCGCGTTTTTGACTGGGCTGTGCCGGAGGGCAAGCGGGTGTTCGTGGAGTGCGAGCGCGCCCGGCATTTGCGCTTGCTCGTGAACGGCCGGGAAGCGCCGCTGTTTGAGCCCGCCAGTATATCCACGCCTTATATGTTTGAAGTGACGGGCATGGTTACAGGAAAGGATGAGTTCGCCTTCCTCTCCGACAACAGCTATCCCGGCTGGCCCCATGACGCCATCGTGTATTCCTCCGCCGCTTCGGACGAAACCCAGACCAATTGGAACGGGCTGCTGGGTTATGTGCGCATCCGGGTGGAGGACCCGAACTTCATTTCCGCAGTACGGGTATGGTATCCCGAAGAAGAAAACGATCTTCGGGTACACGTGGAGCTTTCCCTGGCTCAGCCTTGGGAAGGGAATGTGCTTCTTTCTTCTTCCGCGCTCGTCGGGAACGCGGTTATCCACGAGCGCGTGAAAGCCGGGCAGCGGGAACTGTGTTACTTCAACCTGAACCTGCGGCCCGATATAAAAGACTGGGACATTGAAGAAGGGAATCTTTATCCTCTCACCGTATCCCTGGACAGAATGGAGCCGAAAACCGTGACCTTTGGCGTGCGTAGCTTCCGCGCGGAGAATGCTCATCTCCTGCTGAACGGACGGAAGTTTTTCCTGCGCGGAGAGGCCAACTGCGCCGTGTTCCCGGAAACGGGATATATTCCTATGGACGTGGAAACCTGGAAGGACATTATCCGACGCTATCAGGCATATGGCGTCAACTGCCTGCGCTTCCACAGCCATTGCCCGCCGGAAGCGGCGTTCGCCGCCGCCGACGAATTAGGGATGCTGATGCAGCCCGAGCTTTCCCACTGGAACCCGAACGACGCCTTTGCCAGTGAAGAAGCAAAGCAATATTTTGAAACGGAACTGACGCAGATCCTGAAGACACTGGCAAATCATCCCTCCTTTGTGATGCTGACATTCGGCAACGAGCTGCACGCGGACGCGGCGGGCCACGCTTTCATGGATCATCTGCTGGAAAAAGCAAAGGATTTTGATCCCACCCGCCTGTACGCGAACGGCTCCAACCCGCATTACGGCGCGCTGGGGCCGGACCAGGCCAGCGATTTCTACACGTCCTCCGACGACCGGGGACGGCAGCTTCGCCTGACCTCCGCGGAATTCCGGGGCAGGCTGAACCGTGAGTATCCCAACGCCTGCCGGAACTATGATGAAGAAATGGCCATCCTGCGGAAAGAATCCAGCCAGCCCGTGTTTTCCTTTGAAGTGGGCCAGTACGAAACGCTGCCGGATTTTGATGAGATACAGGATTTCCGGGGCGTGACCAGCCCCGAAAACCTGAAACATATTCAGAAAAAAGCGTGCGCTGCCGGATTGGAAAAAGATTGGAAGCACATGGCGGAAGCCACGGGCGAAAGCGCGCTGCTGTGTTATCGCGCCGAAGCGGAAGCCGCGCTGATGACGCGGGAGTTCAGCGGCATTTCGCTGCTGGGCCTGCAAGATTTCCCCGGTCAGGGCACCGCGCTGGTGGGCATGATGAACAGCCATTTGCGTCCCAAGCCTTATGCCTTCGCCCGGCCCGAGCGCTTCCGCGCTTTCTTTCGGGACGCGCTGCCCCTTGCGCTGCTGCCCAAATTCACCTATACGGATGGGGAAACCCTGGAAGCTGAAATTCAATTGGCAAATTACGGAAAAACCAATTTCGCCGGAAGCTGCCTTTGGACGCTGACAGGGCAGCGCTTTTCCGCCGACGGTTCCCTGCCTGTCGCCGTGGCTCCTCTGGGCAGCCTCTCTTCCCTTGGAAAACTGCGGGTGCCCCTGACAGGTTTCACCCTGCCGGAAAAACTGAAGCTGACCCTTTCCTTCTGCAGCGCGGAAAACGAATATCCCCTGTGGGTGTATCCGGACGCACAGCCCGTTTGCCCCGAAAGTGTATACGAATGCCGGACGCTGGACGCGAAAGCGAAACAGGTTTTGCTGGACGGAGGAAAGGTATTCCTCGCCCCCGACGCCACGACGGAAGCGCTGCCTCATTCCATACCGACGCAGTTCAGCCCGGACTTCTGGTCAGTCTGCACCTTCCCGAATCAGGCGGGCGGCATGGGTCAGTTGATCGACGCCGGGCATCCCCTGTTCCGGCGTTTCCCCACGGAGAGCTTCAACAACTGGCAGTGGTGGCCGATGGCGAACACCCGGGCAATCATTCTGCCGGAGAGGATCGACGCCATCATTGCCGAAATGGATTCCTACGCTTTCCTGCGCCCCATGGCAAAGCTGTTTGAATGTCGCTGCAGCGGAGGAAAGCTGATGGTTTGCTCGATGGGCCTGCATCATCTGGACCGTTACCCTGAAGCGCGCGCGCTGCGGCAGGCGGTTTATGATTACATGGCTTCAGATGACTTTACGCCAAAACAGGAACTGCCAATGGGCTGGATCTCGTCGCTGCTCGAATAATATCTATCAAAGAGGAATGCCTGCATGTCCATGAAACCTTTACAGAGAAAGCGCAGGCTGACCACCTTTCAGGTGATTTCCGCGGGCTTTCTGTCCTTCATCCTGATCGGCACGCTGCTGCTGATGCTGCCCTTCGCAAGCACCGTTCATGGCTCGGTCCCCTTTGCGGACTGCCTCTTCACCGCCACCTCCGCCGTCTGCGTGACCGGCCTGGTGGTGCGCGACACCGCTACCGCCTGGACGCCCTTTGGCCAGGCTGTGATCCTGATTCTGATCCAGATCGGCGGCCTGGGCGTGGTGACCGCCGCTGTGACGCTGGCCTTTATTTCCGGAAAGAAAATCGGCCTGATGCAGCGCAGCACCATGCAGGAAGCCATCGCCGCGCCGCAGGTGGGCGGCATCGTAAGGCTTACCAGGTTTATTGTCCTGACCACGCTTGCCATCGAAGGCATCGGCGCGCTGCTGCTGCTGCCCTCTTTCTGGGTGGAATTCGGTTTCCCCAGAGCGCTGTGGTATTCCTTCTTCCATTCCATTTCCGCGTTCTGCAACGCGGGCTTTGACCTGATGGGCTTCCGGGAGCCGTTTTCCTCCCTCACCGGGTTTTCACAGCACGCGTGGATCAACTTGGTTTTGATTCTGCTGATCACGGTGGGCGGCATCGGTTTCCTGGTGTGGAACGACGTGAAGGAGCACCGGCTTCATTTCAGGCAGTACCGCCTGCAGAGCAAGATCGTTCTGATCACCTCTGCGGTCATGGTGCTGATTCCGTTTCTGTGGATGATGCTTGTCGAGATGAAGCATCTGCCTCCCGCCGAGCGGATACTGCCCGCGCTGTTTCAGTCCGTCACCCTGCGCACCGCCGGGTTCAACACCGTGGACCTCAATCAGATCAGCGGTGGGGGACAGGCGATCATGATTTTCTGGATGCTGGTCGGCGGCTCTCCCGGCTCCACTGCTGGTGGCATGAAAACCACCACCGTGGCGGTGCTGCTGCTGACGGCGCGCGCGGTGTTCCGGCGGAAGGAGCAGGTGGAATGCCTGGGCCGGCGCATCGGGGACGACGCGGTGCGCCACGCCGTGGCGATCATCGTGATGTACTTCGCGCTGTTCTTTACTTCGGGCGTCATCATCTGCGGTATCGAGGGCATGCCGCTGCTCACCTGCCTGTTTGAAACGGCGTCCGCCATCGGTACGGTGGGCATCACGCTTGGGATCACGAGCCAGCTGGGGGCGGTATCCCGAATCATTCTGATCGCGCTCATGTTCCTGGGCCGCGTGGGAGGGCTCACGCTGATCTACGCCGCGCAGGCCACGAAGGCCGGAACGCAGAGCGCGCTGCCGCTGGAAAAAATAACTGTTGGATAAAAGGAGAATAAGACGATGAAATCAGTGCTTTTGATCGGTCTGGGACGGTTTGGCCGCAATATGGCGAAAAAGTTGAATGAACTGAACTATGAAGTCATGGCGGTCGATAGGGACGAGAGCAAGGTAAACGAAGTACTGCCATTGGTGACGGACGCGCAGATCGGCGACGCGACCAGCGAAGCGTTTCTGGAATCGCTGGGCGTGAACAGCTATGATATCTGCTTTGTGGCGATCGGGGAAGATTTCCAAAGCTCGCTGGTCATCACATCGCTGCTCAAGGATTTAGGCGCAAAGCAGGTGGTTTCCCGGGCGTCCAGTGAGGTGCACAAAAAGTTCCTCCTGCGAAACGGTGCGGACGATGTGTTCTATCCCGCCAAGCAGGTTGCGGACTGGGCGGTGATCCGCTACGCTGCCGACCACGTGCTGGATTATATCGCGCTGGACAGCGAATACGCCATTTACGACGTGGCCGTACCCGAGGAATGGGATCAGCGGACGGTAGGCTCGTTGGATATCCGCCGGAAATATAATCTGAACGTGCTGGCTGTTCGCGGCGGCGGCACATCCAGCGTAGTTGTCACCAGCGATACCGTCTTTAGCGCGAATCAGACCATCCTGGTGCTTGGCACGTGGAAGGATATCCAGAAGTGCTTTAAAATCTGAGCATAAAAATCGGCCATTGGGAGTGTACCCGATGGCCGGTTGTTTTAAAGAGGGATTAGAGATAAGGGAAAAGGGATTAGGAGTTAGAATGTCTGATAAAGCTTTTGAGGGCTCATTTCGCAATAAGGAAATATGTCATGACAAACATTCTTCTAATCCCTATCCCTATTCTCTAATCACTTTCTGCTCAGATATTCGTCAATCGCGGCGGCGGCGTTTTTGCCCGCGCCCATGGCGAGGATGACGGTGGCCGCGCCGGTGACGGCGTCGCCGCCGGCGTACACGCCCTCCCGGGAGGTGAGGCCCGTTTCTTCTTCGGCGATGATGCCGCCCCACTTCTGGGTTTCCAGCCCTGCGGTGGTGGATTTGATGAGGGGGTTCGGGCTGGTGCCCAGGGCCATGATCACGCAGTCCAGGTCAAGCGTAAACTCGCTGCCTTCTTTCGGCACCGGGCGGCGGCGGCCGGAGGCATCGGGCTCGCCCAGCTCCATTTCCTGGCAGTGCACGGCGCTGACCCAGCCCTGGTCGTTGCCCAGAATTTCCAGCGGATTGGTGAGGAACTTGAACACGATGCCCTCTTCCATGGCGTGCTCCACTTCCTCCCGGCGGGCGGGCAGTTCGGCTTCGGTGCGGCGGTAAATAATCGTCACGTCCGCACCCAGGCGCTTGGCGCAGCGGGCCGCGTCCATAGCCACGTTGCCGCCGCCCACCACGGCCACGTGCTTGCCGTGCTGGATGGGGGTATCGCTGCCGGGCTTGTAGGCTTTCATCAGATTGATGCGGGTCAGGAATTCGTTGGCGGAATACACGCCCTTGAGGTTCTCGCCGGGGATGTTCATGAATTTGGGCAAGCCCGCGCCGGAACCGATGAACACGGCCTCGAAGCCGTATTCCTGCATGAGCTCGTCAATGGTGATGGTCTTGCCGATGACCACGTTGGTTTCGATCTTCACGCCCAAATCGGCCAGGGTGTCGATTTCCTTCTGGACGATGGACTTGGGCAGGCGGAATTCGGGAATACCGTACACCAGCACGCCGCCCGCCAGGTGCAGCGCTTCAAACACGGTGACTTCATAACCCTTCTTCGACAGGTCGCCCGCGCAGGTCAGGCCGGAGGGACCGGAACCGATCACGGCTACCTTATGCCCGTTGGAGGCAGGCTTCACGGGCTTTTCCGTGGAATGGGCGTTGTGCCAGTCGGCGGCGAAGCGCTCCAGGCGACCGATACCCACCGGCTCGCCCTTGATGCCGCGCACGCATTTACTTTCGCACTGGCTCTCCTGCGGGCAAACCCGGCCGCACACAGCGGGCAGGGAGGAGGACTGGGCGATCACCTGATAGGCCCCTTCAAAATCGCCCACCGCCATTTTTGCGATAAACTCGGGAATATGGATGCGAACCGGGCAGCCCGCCACGCAAGGATGGTTTTTGCAGTTCAGGCAGCGCTTTGCCTCGTCAATGGCCGTTTCGGCGGAGTAGCCCAGCGCCACTTCCTGGAAATTGTGATTGCGCACATCGGGAGCCTGGGAGGGCATGGGATTCTTCTGCATGGACATATTGGGCATCTTACTTCGCCTCCTTGAACAGATTGCAGGCTTCCTCGTAGGCGTGGCGTTCGAAATCCTGATAGGTACGCCCGCGGGCCATGGCCTCGTCGAAGTCGATTTCATGGCCGTCAAATTCCGGGCCGTCCACGCAGGCGAACTTGGTCTTGCCGCCCACGGTCAGGCGGCAGCCGCCGCACATGCCGGTGCCGTCGATCATGATGGGGTTCATGCTGGCGATGGTTTTCACACCGTATTTCTTGGTGAGCTGGCACACGAACTTCATCATGATGAGGGGGCCGATGGTGATCACTTCGTCGTACTGCTCCCCGGACTCGATCAGCTTTTTCAGCGCGTCCGTCACCAGGCCCTTTTCGCCCCAGGAGCCGTCGTCGCTCATGCGGATGAACTTGGTGCTGGCAGCGGCGAACTCGTCCTCCAAAATCACCAGATCTTTATTGCGGAAGCCCGCAATGGCGTGCACCTCCGCGCCCTGGTCGAACAGTTTTTTGGTCACGGGATACGCGATGGCGCAGCCCACGCCGCCGCCAACCACGGCCACTTTTTTGAGGCCCTCGGTGTGAGTGGCTCGACCCAGCGGGCCGACGAAATCGTGGATATAATCGCCCTCCTTCAGGTGATTCAGCTTTTCGGTCGTCGCGCCAACGATCTGGAAAATAATCGTTACGCTGCCCTTTTCCCGATCATAGGCGGCCACTGTCAGGGGGATGCGCTCGCCTTCCGCATCCACGCGCAGAATAATAAACTGCCCCGGCTCCGCTTTCCGGGCCACCAGCGGCGCGTCCACCTCCATCAGCGTCACGGTGGGATTCAGACTTTTTTTCAACAGGATTCTATTCACAAACACATCCTCCTTGAAGAAATCATTCATTCTCAACAATACGGCGGGATTCAGCCGTATTGAAGCATTATATCAGAAAAAAACGGAAATGGCTATGGAATACAAAAGAAAAGCAATTTTTCTGTAATCATTCATATATCTGGGGGAAAACATTCTTTGGCGGCCAAAGAATGTTTTCCCCCAGACCCCCTTCCAAGAAAGCCATAAAGGAAAACAAACTCTGTAGGTTGTTTCTTACTGCAATAGTCCTTATCGTTTTACAGCCTTTCTCAGAGCGGTTCCCCCAGGAATATCGGAATCGTAACATTTTTCTATCACTTACTTGACGTACGGCCTGTTCAGCGCTATCATGGCAGGGTAGAAACAAGCAAAGTTTTGAAGGGAGAATCCCATGAAGCCCTCTTCCAGACAGGAAATCACCCGCCGCACCGCGTATTCCGGGCTGCTGCTCGCCACGATGCTGGTGCTTGGCTATGTGGAAAGCCTGCTGCCCGCCGTGGCCGGGGTGCCGGGCATCAAGCTTGGCCTTTCCAATTCCGTGCTCATTTTTGCGGTGTATATGCTCGATCTGCCCACAGCCTGGGTGCTGATGGTTTTGAAGGTGCTGCTCAGCGGCCTTTTGTTCGGCGGGTTCAACACCATCATGTACGCCATGGCGGGCGGCGTGTTGAGCATGCTGTTCATGTCCGTGCTGAGCCGGTTTCAAAGCCTTCATCCGGTGGTCGTCAGCATGACGGGAGGCGTGATGCACAACGTGGGCCAGGTGGCGGTAGCGATGCTGCTGCTCCACACCCCGCAGCTTCTTTACTATATGGCCATTCTGATCTTCGTGGGCATGGCCTGCGGCGCGCTGACCGGGGTCTGCGCTACCAGCGTTATGAAGCATCTGAAGTCCATGAAGAAATAGCGGCGTTTATCCGATGCGAATAAACATGATCTCCGTCTTGCCCGCATAGAAGTAAAGGAAAGCGGGGGAGACGGAGATGCTTTATTCCGCAGTGTTCGGCATCGTCAGCGCCATGGTCGGCGCGGGGTTCGCTTCGGGTCGGGAAATCATGCACTTTTTCAGCCGCTTCGGGCCGCTTTCCTGGGCATTGGTTATGCTGGCGGCGCTTTTTACGTGCGCGCTCATCTCCTGTCTTATGGAGACCGAGACTGCAGCACCAAACGGAAAAACGGGAAGAATTGTTAAAATCTGCCTGCTGCCGCTGTTCGCCGCGGCGGGCGGGGCGATGACCGCGGCAGCTGGGGAACTGGTCGCGCTGACTGTGCCACTGCTGTATGCGCGCTTCGTGGGCGGGCTGCTTACGCTGTGCGCGGGCGTTGTGATCGCGCGGAAACCTATCGTGCTCCTCGGCGTGATCGGGAAAATCCTCGTCCCGCTTCTGCTGCTGGCTTTCTTTTTTTGTCTCCGTTTGCCCGTGGAACCAGCGGCGAAGAGGTCGGTGCCAGAGACGTATCCGCTGATTGCTCTCATCCAGTTAGTCGGCTACTGCGGCCTGAACGTGACGCTCTCCGCCGGGGTCATCCGTGAGGCTGGGCAGAACTGTATATCTGGCGAAAAGAAGAAAATATCCCTATATACCGGTATCATGATTGGCTTGCTGCTGTGCGCTGGGAACGCGGCGCTGCTTCCCCACGCGGATGCGCAGCAGCATGCTGCCCTGCCCGTTGTCACACTGCTTCGTAACTACGGAAAAGTGGGGTTTTATCTCTGCGCTGGCGTGCTCTATCTGGCTGTGCTTTCCACATTGGCCGCCATCCTGCGAACGATGCGCGGCCTGTTTCCTCCGCGCGTTGAACACTCGATCCTGTGGGCCGGGCTGCTGTGCGCCGTGTCTTCGCTGCTGGGGTTTGAGGAGATCGTCGGTCTTGCCTATCCTGCGCTTGGATGGCTGGGAATCCTGCTGATTTTTGGAAGAAAATTTTTGAAACGCGGAACAGTTTTCCGTTTTGCTTCGTCTATTGGACGGAGACCAAACAAGGAGGAAGGCAACCGATGATGAAGATCAAGGATTTATTCTGTCTCCTGGCTGGCGTCGCGCTGCTTGCGCTGGCGTTCCAGATAAAAGGTTTCGCAGAGGAAGCGCTGCCTTGCAAAACGCCGCAGCAGCAGATCCAGGAAACCGTGAACGAAATGTTTTCCGGCATGGGGAACTGCATGAAAGAAGCATTAACAATCGAATAAGTCTTTTATTTCCTCGGGAACGATAGCAATCCGCATGGGATTTGGCTTGCGGTCTGGCTGATTCGTGGTATAATAGCGGGGAGAAGGTTTTTCTTTCGGGCATCCCCCGAACAGAAAGACACTGACCGCCGCGGTGACGCGCGCCGGTATCTTCCGGCATTCCAAAGAAATACAGGAGAAAAAACCACGCCATGATTGCCATCCCGCTTGCAAAAAAGATCACCGAACTGTTTCTGATTCTGTTCGCGACCGCCGCGCTGGTGAAGACTGGAATCCTCAAGGCGGAGAACAGCAAGGTGATTTCAAAACTGTCGCTTTACTTTGTCACGCCCTGTGTGGTCTTTAACTCCTTTCAGAAGGAGCTTACGCCTGAGATTACCAAGGGGCTGCTGACCGCCGTGGCGCTGGCTGTCGGGTTTCAAGCGCTGTTTTTACTGATCGTCGCCATCCTCCGCCGCTTCTGGAAAGCGACTGAGGTGGAAGGCTCATCCATTGTTTTCACGAACGTCGGAAATTTGGTCATTCCGCTGGTCGCCTTTGCGAAGGGACAGGATTGGGTCATCTATACCAGCGCGTACATCCTGGTGTTTAACGCGATGTTCTGGACGGTGGGCGTGCGGATGTTTGACAGCGAAAGCGCGATGAATGTCCGTAAGATTCTGCTCAACCCGAACATTCTGGCTACGATGGCGGGACTCATCGTCCTGTTCAGCGGCGCACGGCTGCCGGAACCGCTGGCTCTGGCGTTCAGCGACGTAGCCGCCATGATCGGGCCGCTGAGCATGATGATTACCGGCATGGTGATCGGCGGGATGACCGTCCGTGGGATGTTTGCCAACAGCAGGGTCTTCGGCGTACTTTTCTTCCGCATGGTCGTGGCGTCGGGGCTGGCGGTTCTCGCTGCCGTCCTTGCAGCGCGCCTTCTGCCGATCGACAGGAATATCCTGATGATCGTGCTGCTCGGAGCGATCGCGCCGTCAGCCTCCAACATCAACCAGGTGGCCATCCTCTACAACAAGGATGCGCAGTACGCTTCGGCGATCAACGTGCTGACCACCCTGTCCTGCATCGCCACGATCCCCCTGTGGGTCATGCTTTACGAAGCGCTGATCGGATGAGCTTTCGATTTACCCCAAAAATTAAGATAACAAAAGAGGAAATGCAATGATTTTACTGCATGGGTCGCCTGCCGATATGACAGGACGGAGCGAAAGAGAAATCAGAGCCTATCGATTTCTGGACAGCCTCGGCGTTTCTTTTGACCGGACGGATCACCCGGACCGGCCCGCCACAACGATGGAAGTCTGCGCCGACGTGGACGCGGTTTTGCAGGTGCACATCTGCAAGAATCTGTTTCTGTGCAACCGTCAGAAAACGAATTTCTATCTGCTTGTGATGCCCGGCGACAAGCCGTTCAAAACAAAGGAGCTTTCAAAGCAGCTGGGCATCAGCCGGCTGTCCTTCGCCGAGGAAGAATACATGGAGCGGCTGCTTGACCTTCATCCCGGCAGCGTTTCTATTTTAGGCTTGATGAACGACAAAGAGCGCCGGGTTCAGCTTGTGATGGACGAGGATGTGCTGAAAGAGGAAATGTTCGGCTGCCATCCGTGTGAAAACACGAGTTCTATCCGGTTTCTGACGGCTGACCTGACCGGAAAGATCCTCCCCGCGCTCGGGAGAAAACCGGAAATCGTGCATCTGGTGGGCGTGGAATAACGGCAGACTCATCGGACGAAACAGGAAACAAGAATGCAAAAAAACGGCGGAACAGGCACAACCTGCCGCCGCCGAATTATTATGAATGCTGAATATTCAGATGCTCTGCGTCGCCCAGGTCGGGGTTGCGGGTCAGATACTGCTGGATAGCGCCCCGCGCCAGGGCGTCACAGCGGTTGTTTTCAGGATGGTCAGAATGTCCCTTTACTTTTTTGAAAGTGACGTTGTGACCTTTTTTGTTGATGGTCAAAAGCAGCAGACGCCATAGGTCCTGGTTTTCCACCGGCTTGCCTTCGCTGGTTTTCCAGCCGCGCCGCTGCCAGTTGTCGAGCCAGTGCTCGTTAAAAGCATTCACCAGATAGGAAGAATCGGAATACACCGTCACGTTGCAGCGGGTTTTCAGCTTGCCCAGCGCGCTGATGACGGCGAACACCTCCATGCGGTTGTTGGTGGTCTGGGGCATGCTGCCGCTGATTTCCAATTCGTGGACGCCATAGCGCAGGATGGCGGCCCAGCCGCCTGGTCCGGGATTGCCCGAACACGCGCCATCCGTAAAAATATCTACTGTTTTCAGCGTCTCACTCATGCCTGTCAAAAGCCTCCTGTCGTTTCATGCCTGACAACTATACCATACCTTGTGGCAAAAAGCAATTCCCACACAAGAAGAATTCAATATAAATGTTGCCGCAAAGCTGCCATTAAAAGGACCGCTGTGGCCTCCGCGGCCCCATCGTAACCTCCTGTAACTCAACTTGCTACATGATTTGTAACTGCGAAGTCGTCGGCATCGCAATAACGCATGAATGAGAAAATGCTTTCATAGAATGGAGCGACAGGGGGTGGTTGGATGATCAGGCCCACAAAGCGCAGCGAATCGGCAGAAACGAAAACAGAGAGCGGCATTGTGTACAGGCGTGCGAAGCGTCCGCGCTGGGGAGAAAAGCTGGCCCGTAATTTTGCCTTCGCGGGGATACTGACGCTTTCCGTGGTCGCGGTGCGGAACGCGGAACTGCCAACCGGAAAAACCGTGCTGACAGCGGTACAGGAAATGATCGACATGAACTGGGACGAAAGCCTTGGGAAAATCAGTTTTGTCAGCAATCTGCTTCCCGAGAGCATGGCTGTGTTTTTTGAATCCGACCTGCGCGCGTCGCTCACCGCGCCGTGCTTCGGGGAAGTCGTTCATGTCTGGAGCGAGGAAGAGCCGTACCTTGGCTACAACGCCGCGAGAGGAAACGTATACGCCGTTTCGTCAGGCCAGGTGATGAGCATTGCGCACGGGCCGGATGAAGAAAGAATCGTGCGCGTGCGGCATGAAAACGGACTGGAGAGCATGTATTACAATCTTGCCTCCGTGAATGTGCGGGAGGGGGATGAAGTGACGGCGGATACATGCCTGGGCGAAGCGATGCCGGGCAGGCAGGCTTTGCTTGAGGTGCGAAGAGCCGGGCTGCCCATCGACCCCGCCGCTTTCCTCACGCCCAGAGGGGAGGCAACACCATGACGCTGCGGCTGGGCGGCTGCCGGGTGAAGGCCCATCCGCTGCTTCCGGTTTTGCTGCTGGCCTCGGTGCTGAGCGGAATGGGGGAAAGACTGCTGCCGATGCTGGCCGCGCTGGCGCTGCACGAGGCGGGGCATTTCCTGGCGGCACGGCGGCTTGGGCTGCGCGTGGACGAACTGGAAATCACACCGCTCGGCGGGGTAATGACGGTGGCGAATCTGGAAGAAGCCCCGCCGCTGCACCAGTTTCTGATGGCCGCCGCCGGGCCGCTGGCCAGCCTGTGTGGGTGCGTTCTGGCTCCGTTTTTGTACCGGCGGGCCGTACTTCCGTTTGAACTGACCGGCGCGTTCATTCGCGCCAACCTGACGCTTTTGCTGGTCAATCTGCTGCCAGCGCTGCCGCTGGACGGAGGCAGGATGATCCGCGCCGGGCTGCACCGATTTATCCCATCCCGTCAGGCGGAACGGGGGCTGACCGTCGCTTCATCCGTTGCCGGGCTTGCGCTCTGCGCCTTGACGCTGATCTTTGCTTTGCGAGGAAAACTCGCTCTCGCTCCCGCGTTCGCGGGACTGTATCTGATCTACGCCGCGGCGATGGAGGGGAGGCATGGAACCGCGAGATACGTGACCAGCCTGATCGCCCGGCGGCAGAAATTGGAGCGGCAGGCGGTGCTGCCTGTGGAAACAGTCGCGGCCGGCACGGGGATACCCGTGCGGTCGCTGCTCTGTAAGCTGACACCCGGAAAATACCACATGATCCACGTGCTCTCCCCGGACGGAATGACGAGCCTGGGGGTGATTGAGGAAAAGGCTTTCTGCGAGGCCGTGCTCAGCAGGCATGACGCCAGCCTGGGCAGCATACTCATGCAAACAAAAACACCGGCCGGGGAAATGGCCCTGGCCGGGAAAGAGACAATATAACGGAGAAGAGCCTAAAGTTGTTTCCGCATCTCATCAGCTTCCTGCACGGAGACTTTGTGGTCGCTGTATCGGGAGCGCTCGTAGAGGCTGCTGAACTCTCCCGCGACGGCGGGCGAGAGGCGCTTATCCTCCCGCGTCGCTTCCCGGACGGTGCGGCCCTGGGCTTCGGGCCTGCGGCGGACGTACTGTTGGTACAGCCTACGCACACGCGCACGTCCGTCCAGCTCCTCCCATTTGGCCTGTTTCCGGGTTTTCCGCATAGCTTCCTTCATCCGGCTCCGGAGGGACTCGGTTTTTTCTTCCCAGTTCAGGGTGCTTTCCGCCTCGTCCACATAATCCTCATTCGTCGATGCGGCGTACATGCGCAGGCGTTCCGCGATACGCATCAAGAGCAGACGAACCTTCCGTACAAGGAACCTGAGGGCAATGAAAACGAGCGCGAATATAATAAGCGCAGCCACAACGCGGAACACCTTCTCCATAAACAGGGCGAAGGCGCTGGGCCCTTCGGCTTCTGCAAAACCGCCGAAATCCTCCATGCCCGTTCCCTGGCCGCCGCCGGACGGCGTGGCGTCGGGCAGGAGCTGCATGAGGTAATACATCGCATAGGCGATACCCAGGCGGATATAATACCAGGCAGTATCCAGCCAGCTTGCCAGCGTGTTCCACGCGGACGCGGCGGCGGCGATGAGAAACACCCCCACTACGAGCGCTGTGTTGCGCCGGCGCAGCGGCGCAGGGGCTCTTTGTGCGCCGTGCATGCCGTCGCGGATGCCGACCCGGTTCAGATACATCAGCATCAAAAACGCGTATACAAGAAAAACGCCCATCAGCATTTTTTGCGTGCCGGAAAACGGCGGGCGTGTCGAAAGCAGCTGCCCAGCCAGATGCACGATCACACCGGTGATCCACGCGCCCGGAGGCCATTCCTCCCACACGGGCCGCGACCAGGCGGGCGGCAGTGGGATCAGCAGCGCAACGCAAGGCAGCGCCAGCAGGATGCTTCTGAATTCACGTGTGACCAGGAAAAAGCCTACGAGGCCGACAGCCAGGATACAGCCAGCGATCGTCCAGGGCAGTCGGGCTTTCCCAGGCAGCAGATACCCGCCCGCGCCCCACAGAAGCGCGAGCGCGAACGGCAGCCACCACAATATCCGGACTTCCGGAAACAGCCACCGCCCCAGCAGGACAGGCGCGGGAAAAACGCCGCAGGCCAGGGCCAGCGCAGCGAGGGCTTTCATGGGCCAGATACGCACCTTCACGCGGCTTTTCCCTCCTTTTCCAGCAGATGGAGCGTAACCGTATTGCCAAGACGCCGCAGCAGCGCGATTTTTTCTTCCACGGAATCGCTGGTATAGGCGGACAAGATCAGGATATCCGTTCCGCGCAGGAAGGACAGGTCGTCCAGGAAGGAAAGAAAATTGCGGCAGCGCAGGATCCTGAGCCTTGCGAATGCGGAGAGCAGTTCCTCTTCCCACGCGCTGTGGCGCTCGGGCGGCAGCAGGGCGGGGCTTTCGCTCTCTCCCATCGGCATATTGGCCGCGAAGCCTGCCGCGACCCCGGCGCTGAGCACACGCAGGCACACGGTGGCGGCGATGGAAATGGCCCGCTCGATGATGTCCTGCTCATAGTCCATCAGTTCGCCCCACTGGTTTTCGCTCATCTGCGCGTTGATGACGACCAGCAGCCGCGTGTCGGCGGTATAATCGTGGGTCTTGATCTGCAGATTGCCCATTTTCGCGGACGCGGGCCAGTGGATGTCCCGGATGGGGTCGCCGGGGCGATAGTCCCGAATGCCGTTCACGAGGAACGGATCGGTGATGTAATGGCGGCGAACGATCAGATCCCCCTGCAGGCGGGACACGGGCAGGGGGATTTCCCGCTCGTTCAGAAGCCTTGGATATACCAGGATCCTGGCCGGGGTGTGCAGGTCCAGCCCCTTGCCGCCCAGGCCCAGCAAATCCCCGGCGGTCAGGGCCACGTTGCCAACGTCGTAATCCCCGCGCCGAAGAAGCCTGACGCGGTGACGCCGCGTGATCTGCTGGAAGGGACGCAGGGTAAAGATGCTTTTATGGTAACGCTCCCCGCTGACAGCTAAATTCTCCTGCCTACCCAGGCGCAGATGGGGAGAGATTCGGCTTTCCGCCCGCAGCCAGGGAATGAAGAAGAGCCGGTCGTTGCGGATCACCTCGATCAGCTCCGCTTCCTCGCCCTCGTAAGCCGCTTTTTTGGAAAAGCGCCGGGTGTAGGACAGGCCCTTCAGCCCGAACGTATTGAGCAGCCAGCGCTGGATCAAACCCAGGGCCACCAGTGTGATCGTCAGTACCCAGCCGTTCATGGCGCTTTCTCCGTAGGCGCGGGAATCTTATCCAGCAGCTGCCGGATGAACTTTTCGTTTTCGCCCGCCTTGCCGTACAGGCCGCGCAGGATCACGCGGTGCGCCATGACCGGCACGGCCAGCTTTTTCACGTCGTCGGGAATCACATAGTCCCGGCCCTGAACAGCGGCGTAAGCCTGACTCACGCGGAGCAGCGCCAGCATGCCTCGCGGGGATACGCCAAGCAGCGTCTGTTCCCTGTCGCGCGTCGCCTCGCACAGCGCGGCGATATAGCCCATCACCGGTTCGGATACCTGGCACTGACTGAACGTATCCTGAGCCGTGATGATCTCCTCCCGCTCCGCCACGGGCTGTAAATCGGTCAGCGGACTGGAACGGATGAAGCGCTGCATGATCCGAAGGGCTTCCTTCCCGTCCGGATATCCCATCATGAGCTTTACCAGGAACCTGTCCAGCTGCGCTTCTGGCAGTGGAAAGGTTCCCTGGGTTTCCACCGGGTTCTGGGTGGCGATCACCAGGAAGGGCCGTTCCAGCTTCCTTGTCACGCCGCCCTCCGTCACCTGCTTTTCCTCCATGCATTCGAGCAGCGCGGACTGGGTGCGAGGCGTGGCGCGGTTGATTTCGTCGGCCAGCAGGATATGCGTGAACACAGGGCCGCGGACAAAACTGAACGATCCGTCGGATGGCTTGAACACACTCATGCCTGTGATGTCGGCGGGCAGCAGGTCAGGGGTAAACTGCAGCCGGGAAAAGCCGCAGCGCATGGACGCGGCGATGCTGCGGGCCATCACGGTTTTTCCGGTGCCGGGCACATCCTCCAGCAGCACATGACCACCCGCGATCATGGCGGAAAAGATCAGGTCGAACTGCTCTTCCTTGCCGATGATCACCTTTCCAACGTTGTCCCGTACTTTGTTTGCTAATTTTGCTATATCCTGGTATTCCATCGTACTCTCCTTTTAGGTCTGACTTTATTTTCTGGAAAAAATTATACCATAATTCCAGCGGTTCCTGCAAGGTGGAAACAGACAAAAAACCGATTGCTTTCTGATTCTTTCCATGTTATACTGAACGCTGTGATTCTGACCACAGGGAGGTGCAGCTTCATGGCCGCGTTTGTGGATCGCGCGCCCTTTATCGCCAAGGCGGGCAACGGCGGAAACGGCTGCGTTTCGTTTCATCGGGAAAAGTTTGTGCAGAACGGCGGGCCGGACGGCGGTGACGGCGGCCGAGGCGGCGACGTGGTGCTGCTGGCCGACGAGAATATGCACACCCTTCTGGACTTCCGCTTCCGCAACAAATACGAAGCCGAAGCGGGAGCGGACGGCTCCGGCGGACGCCGCCAGGGCAAGCGCGGCGAAGAGCTGATCGTGAAGGTGCCGGTGGGCACAGTCGTCCGCGAAAAGGAAAGCGGCGTCGTGGTGGCCGATATGTACGAAGCCGGGCGGCGCAAGGTGCTGCTTCGCGGCGGACGCGGCGGCTGGGGCAACAGCCATTTCGCCACGCCCACGCGCCAGGCCCCGAACTTTGCCAAGCCGGGCATCAAGACCGAGCGGCACGAATTTGTGCTGGAGCTTAAATCCATCGCGGACGTGGGGCTGGTGGGCTATCCCAACGTGTGCAAGAGCACCATCCTGTCCGTGGTCACGGCGGCCCGGCCCAAGATCGCCAACTATCATTTCACCACCCTGACCCCGAATCTCGGCATGGTGCGCCATCACGGCCGGGATTTCGTGATGGCGGACATTCCCGGCCTGGTGGAAGGGGCCAGCGAAGGCGCGGGCCTGGGGCACGACTTCCTTCGGCATGTGGAAAGGACAAGGCTGCTGCTGCACGTGATCGACGCGGCAGGCAGCGAGGGCAGGCATCCGGTGGAGGATTATGAGCAGATCAACCAGGAACTGCTGAAATACGGTGACCTGGCTGATCGCCCGCAAATTATCGCCGCCAACAAGATGGACCTGCCCGACGGCGAAACGGGCTACCAGATGCTGAAAGAGCACATCGGGGACAGGTATCCCGTGTTCCCCGTCAGCGCCGCCACCCGGCAGGGCTTTGACGCGCTGATGGACTGCGTGGCGGATACCTTGGCATCGCTCCCGCCCATGGAGCCCTTTACCGAGGAAGAAATGCTGCCCAAAATGCTGGAGCACAGCACCTTTGAGGTCGGCAAGGACGGCCATGTGTTCGTAGTCACGGGCAGCGCCGTGACGCAGCTCATCGACAGCGTAAATTTCGACGACGAGGAATCCATGAACTGGTTCCACCGCACCCTCCGCCGCGCGGGCATCATTGATGCTCTGCGCGAAGCCGGAGCGCAGGAGGGAAGCACGGTCAGGATTGAGGATATGGAGTTTGATTTTGTAGAGTAGTTTTTTCTGAGGGAAACCGCTCTTTGGAGGCCAAAGAGTGGGTTCCCCCAGACCACCTTCCGAGAAATCCATAAAGGATTTCGGGATACATATTCGATTGAAGAAGGAGATAAATCATGACTTTAGAAATCAACAGCAAGCAGCGGGCGTATCTGCGCTCCATGTGCAACACCCTGCCCGCGATTTTGTATATCGGCAAAGAGGGCATCACCGACGGCACCGTGAAGGAAGCCTGGGACGCGCTCGAAGCCCGGGAGCTGATCAAATGCTCCGTGCAGCGGGAAGCGCCGCTGTCCGCGCGGGAAGCGTGCCAGGAACTTTGCGAAAAGGTGCATGCCGCGCCGGTTCAGTGCATCGGCGGCAAGTTCTCCATCTACCGCCCGCGCCGTAAGGACCCGACGATTCAGCTGCCATAAATGACTATTCCAAAACAAATATAATACAAATCTATACCATATATTGTGGCTATATGTCAAAAATGTTTCGCATTGTATCCCAAATATGGTATTGACATCCGGCGCCGGACCCGATATAATAGAGTCCGGCGCGTTATTTATGTACAATATTTTGTGTATGAGTGCAAGGAAAAGCACAACATCTTGGAGGAAATGGGAAATGATTACGTCGATTAAGAAACGTGACGGACGTGTGGTGCCATTTGATCTGGATAAAATTCAGAACGCGGTGACGAAGGCCTTCGAGGGCTCCGGCAGCGCGAAGGGCGAGGAGACCGCCCGCGCCATCAGCGAGCAGGTGGAAAAGGAACTGGAGAACAACGAAAACATCGGCAGCGTGCCCACCGTGGAGGAAGTTCAGGACACGGTCGAACGGGTGCTGATCGAAAAGGGCTTCGTGCGCACGGCCAAAGCCTACATCCTTTACCGCGCCGAGCGCAGCCGCGTGCGCGAAATGAACACCCGGCTCATGAAGGTGTTTGAGGACATCGCCTACAAGGACGCCATCGACAGCGACATCAAGCGCGAGAACGCCAACATCAACGGCGACACCGCCATGGGCAGCATGCTGAAATTCGGTTCCGAGGGCAGCAAGCAGTTCTATGATATGTTCGTGTTGAACCCCGCCCACGCCGAGGCGCACCGGGAAGGGGACATCCATATCCACGACCTGGACTTCCTCACCCTCACCACCACCTGCTGCCAGATTCAACTGTCCACGCTTTTTAAGAACGGTTTCTCCACCGGTCACGGCGTGCTGCGCGAGCCCAACGACATCGCCAGCTATTCCGCCCTGGCCTGCATTGCTATTCAGGCCAACCAGAACGACCAGCATGGCGGCCAGAGCATCGTGGACTTTGACTACGGCATGGCTCCCGGCGTGCGCAAGACTTTCAAAAAGCGCTTCCGGGACAACCTTTCCCGAGCGCTGTGCCTCAAGTTCGGCGTGGAAAACGCGGACGATGAAGCGGAAGAAATTCTGAACGCCATCAAAGAAGAAACCGGTCTCGTCCCCACCCTCCAGGAGAACGAAGAATTCAAAGCCGCCCTTCGCGTAAAACTGAGCAATCGCGCTTCGGAAGAAACCGCCGACGAAGTGTTTGACTTCGCACAGAAATACGCCATTAAAGAAACCCGCCGCGCCACTTATCAGGCCATGGAAGCGCTGGTGCATAATCTGAACACCATGAATTCCCGCGCCGGTGCGCAGGTTCCCTTCTCCTCCATCAATTACGGCACCGACACGTCCCCCGAAGGACGGCTGGTGATGGAACAGATCCTGCTGGCCACCGAAGCCGGCCTGGGCCGGGGCGAAACGCCCATTTTCCCGATCCAGATTTTCCGCGTCAAAGAAGGCGTCAACTATAATCCCGGCGATCCCAACTACGACCTGTTCCGCCTGGCCATCCGGGTGAGCGCAAAGCGTCTGTTCCCGAACTTCTCCTTCCTCGACGCGCCCTACAATCTGCAGTACTATAAGCCCGGCCGCCCCGAAACCGAAGTGGCTTACATGGGATGCCGCACGCGCGTGATGGGCAACGCCTATGACCGCAGCCGCGAGATCGCGCCCCGCCGCGGCAACCTGAGCTTTACCTCCATCAATCTGCCGCGCATCGCCATCAAGGCCAACGGCGACGTGGACTGGTTCTTCCAGGAGCTGGAAAGCAAGCTGGATCTTGTGGTGGAGCAGCTGGACGAGCGCTTTGAAATCATCGCCCGCAAGAAGGTTTACAACTTTCCCTTCCTGATGGGCCAGGGCGTCTGGATCGATTCGGAGAATTTGGACTGGGATTCCGAGGTGCGCGAAGTGCTCAAGCACGGCACCCTGTCTGTAGGCTTCATCGGCCTGGCTGAGTGCCTGAAAGCCCTGCGCGGCAAGCATCACGGCGAGAGCGAAGAGAGCCAGAATCTGGGCCTGGAAATCGTTGGCTTCATGCGGAATTATCTCGACCGGATCACCAAGGAACGCCACATGAACTACACCCTGCTGGCGACGCCCGCGGAAGGCCTGTCAGGCCGCTTCGTGCGCATCGACCGGGAGCGCTTCGGCGTCATCCCCGGCGTGACTGACCGGGAATACTATACCAATTCCTTCCATGTACCGGTGTATTATCCCATTTCCGCGTTTGACAAGATCACCATTGAAGGCCCTTACCACGCCCTCACAAACGCGGGCCACATCAGCTATGTGGAAATGGACGGCGACCCCACCAAGAACCTGGAAGCCTTTGAGCGCATCGTGCGCCATATGCACGACTGCGGCGTGGGCTACGGCTCCATCAACCATCCCGTCGACCGTGACCCGCTCTGCGGCTTCAACGGCATCATCGGCGACACCTGCCCCTGCTGCGGACGCGAGGAAAACGGACGCCCCTTTGAGCGCATCCGCCGCATCACCGGCTACCTGGTCGGCACCCTCGACCGCTTCAACAACGCCAAACGCGCCGAGGAACGCGACCGCGTGAAACACCAGATGGACTAAACCAAAGAGCCTTTCGGACAGCAATGTGTCTGAAAGGCTTTTTAAACGCTTATAATCGAAAACATTCGTAAAATGGCAAAGAACTAAAACCCTTATGGCTTTCTCGGGGGCTGGGGGAAACCGCTCTTTGGGGCCGAAGCGCCCGGAAAACCTGCCCTTGGGCCGGTTTTCAGCGGAGGGGCCGCAACGCCCAGAAAATCATCCAGTGGATGATTTTCAGTGAAGGCCGGGCGGTAGCCCCGGAAAGGCCGGAAGGCCCCGGAGAGGAAAAAGAGTGGTTCCCCCAGAAAAATGTATCGTACCTTTATCTGCGCTTCATAGCGGCGATTTCGCCTTCCGACGTGTTGACGACCACGGTTTTCTGATCGGTGTAGATCACAAACCCCGCCGGGGACCCGCCAGGCTTCTTCACATGCTTGCGCAAGGTGTAGTCTACCGGCACGGAAACGCCCTTGCCTTTGGAGTACCAGGCGGCCAGGCGCAGGGCTATGGCGAGCGTGTCGGGGGAGGGCCGCTCGGCTTTCACGATCACATGGGAGCCGGGCATGTCCTTGGCATGGAGCCAAGTGTCGGTTCCCTTCGCGGAGCCGGTAACACGGTCGTTCTGCGCGCTGTTCTTGCCCACGATGATTTCCGTGCCGTCCGGTGCTTCAAAGCGCAGGGGCGCGCTTTCCGGCTGTTTGGGTTTCTTTTTGCCGCCCCTGGAATTGGCGGCGGGCTTCACTATGCCGCCGTCCTCCAGGGCTTTTCGCACGTCGGCCATGTCCTGCTCCGTTTCGCTTTCTTCCAGGTCGAACAGGGCTTGCTCCAGCAGTTCCATTTCTTTCAGTGTTTTTTCTTTCTGTTCTTTCGCCAGGTCCTGGGCTACCCGCGCTTTACGGTAGCGCTTGAAATACTTCTGTGCGTTCTGCGCTGGGTTCAGCGCCACGTCCAGGGCGATTTCCACGGAGCCGCCCTGGGGATCATAGAAGTTGGGAAGCAGCACTGTTTCCGCGCCGCGAGGCACCAGGTACGCCTGGGCGGTGAGCAGTTCGCCCGCAATGCGGTATTCCTCCATCCGGGCGCTGTCGGTCAGTTCTTCTTCCTGCAGGGCCAGCTTTTTTTCGTCGCGTTCCAGATGGGTTTTGATGAAGCGTTTCAGCGCCTGGCTTTTCTGGTTCATGCGGTCGCGCCGGTCACGGCCGAAATAAAAGGCGTCCAGTGCGGCAGACAGGGTAGGAAAGGACTCTTGCAGCGACGTTTCCAGGCTGAGATAGGGGAAAGGGAGCACATCGGCCATAAGTCCGTCCGCGTTCATCTGGGCGGTGGGCTGCGCCAGTCCGGGCATTCTGCGGAACAGCGAACAGACCACACCGGAAAGCTCCGCAATATTCAGGTCGGCCAGCTCCGTCCGATGCAGGCCCGTGGCCCGGAAAGCGATTTCCCGTGCGGCGGTGGGGGAAAGGCCCCGGACGCACGCGGCAAGCGCTTTGTCCAGCGGACCTGAAAGATGCAGCAATCGCGCGGCCAGCTTTTCTTCGGTCAGTTCCGCAGGATCAATCTTGTCCTGCGCGGGCGGCGGAACAAAGGGGAGACCCGGCAGCGCCTGGCGTACCCGGCTCATATCGCCGGACACGTGGCGGATGGCGTCTATGATGCGTCCGTCTTTCACCAGCGTCAGGTTGCTGTGGCGGCCCATCAATTCCAGATACAATTCCCGCGGTGCGCTGTCGCCGAGCTCGTCCTTGTTTTCAATGGTCAGTTTCAGAACCCGGTCGCCGCCAAGCTGTTCCAGCGCTGTCAGCCTGCCGCCCTGCAGATGCTTGCGCATCAGCATGCAGAACATCGGCGCGTCGGCGGGATTCTGGTAATTCGCGTTGGTCAGATGCGCCCGCGCGAAAGAAGGCGCGGCGGATAAAAGCAGTTTATGATTCTTTCCCTGGGCGCGGATGATAAGCACCAGCATATCCTTTTCCGGCTGATTCACTTTTTCTACGCGCCCGTCCCGCAATGCTTCGCTCAATTCTCTTGCCATGAAGCCCAGGGTCAGTCCGTCCATTGGCATGATAAATGCTCCTTTGATCAAATGTAAAAAGTTCGGATAACCGCAAACCTATTGTATCATATTTATTTCCATTTGTATACCGGGCACAGTGGGATACGAAAAAGCTCAAAGCTTCGCGCGCTGTGGGTTTGATGCTGTGAACATTATGGAAGGGGAGGAACCGGGCATAATCAATAGACTTCGTAAAAGAAAACTTTTACGAAGTCTATTGACATAAAAAGACCGGATTGCTATAATATTGCCAGGATGATCCTGTTTTAGGTTTTACCTTGGCTTTCAACGAATTGTTACAGAATCGTCCGATCCATTTTTGCTGAATCAGAATGAAAAAAGATTTCCATCATTTTTTCGATGATCAGCAGATTCGATTGTGAGGCGATTTCGTTGTCTGACCCTGTACGATTCCACACCCAAGCTGACATTCAGCGTCTGGATCGTTTAAAGCAGCTTGAAAAAGAATTGCCCCTGGTATGCACGGACTTTTTCCGTTCCATCACCCAGACCACCAGTACGCTTACCCGCCTGGTCTACGCCTACGACTTCCGGCTTTTCTTCCAGTACCTCGTCCGCGAAAACCCTTTCTTCGCAGACGTTGACCCGCGGTTCATGGAAGACAAGCATCTGCGCATGATCAAGATGCGCGATATCGACGGATTCCAGGAATATTTGATGCAATATTATGTGACAAATGAGGAAACCGGCGAGTCCAAAGTCGTTCAGAATCATGAGCTCGGCATCATGCGGAAACTGTGCTCTCTACGGTCTTTATTTGAATTTTTATTCAAAAATGGTCATATTGAGGCCAATATCGCCACATTGGTTACACTCCCCAAGCTGCACGATAAACCCATCCTGCGGCTGGAACCGAATGAAATGCAGAAAATGCTGGACACCGTGGCGTCCGGCGAAGGCTTATCAAAAACCCAACAACGGTATCTGAAGTTCACCCGGATGCGGGACACCGCCATGCTGCTGCTGTTCCTGGGCACCGGCATCCGCGTCAGCGAGTGCGTCGGGCTGGATATCGACGATCTCGATTTTGAACTGAACGCTTTCCTGGTCACGCGCAAGGGCGGCGATCAGAGCATCCTGTATTTCCCGGAGCAAGTGAGCGAAGCGTTAAAAGCCTACCTGGCCGAGCGTCACGAAATCGAACCGCTCGAAGGCCATGAAAACGCGCTGTTCCTGTCGCTGAAAAAGCGCCGTATGACCCAGCGGGCCGTGGAAAACATGGTAAAAAAATACGCGCTGGTGGCCGCGCCGCTCAAAAAGCGCATCAGCCCGCATAAGCTTCGCAGCACGTTTGGCACCAACCTGTATCAGGAAACCGGCGACATCTATCTGGTAGCCGACGTGCTGGGCCACGCGGACGTGAACACAACCCGAAGCCATTACGCCGCCATGTCGGACGCGAATAAACGCAAAGCTTCCCGGATGGTGCCGCTCCCGAAAACCAGAACCCCTGACCCGGAAGAAAAATGACGGCCTCCTCTCCCCCTTTCCGTTTGCTTCCTAACCCGGATATACCGGAGGAGTTTCCCCCAGACCCCCTTCCGAGAAAGCCATAAAGGTTTTCAGACTTTTTCCCATTTTGCGAATACTTTTGCTTATAAGTGTCTAATGATTAAAAATACAAAATTTGTTCAGGAACTTACAGAAACAGGAAATCATTGCTTGTGCGGCAGAAAAAAATATGGTATAATCTTTCGCACAATCGGTGAAGCCGGTTGTAAACGCTCTTGCCGGGAGGTGGAAAATCAGTTTGCGGGGAAAACGTTGGTTTAAGCTGGACAACGCGGCAAAGCTGTACCCCGCCGTTTCTAACGCCCAGTGGAGCAGCGCCTTCCGCATGTCGGTGGAATTAAATGAAACGATCGACCCGGAACGGCTGCAAAAAGCGGTAAACCTTACCCTGAAACGTTTTCCCTCGATGAAAGTGCGCCTGCGGGCCGGCGTGTTTTGGTACTATCTGGAAGAGAATGAGTCTACCCTGCTGGTTCAGCCGGACATTGGCCACCCCTGCATGCCCTTTCATTTTAGAAAGGATAACGGGTATCTGCTGCGGGTATTCTATTTCAGAAACGGGATCTCCGCTGAGTTTTTCCATTCGCTGACAGACGGCTCCGGCGGGCTGATCTTCATCAAAACGCTGGCTGTGGAGTATCTGCGGTTAGGCGGAAAAAAAGCTGAGTTCGACCACGGCGCGCTGAACCTGCGTGACGCTCCCAGGAAAGAAGAGACCGAAGACGCTTTTTTGAAAATGCCGCTTCCCAAGGTGCGTATTTCCAGAAGAGAAACCGCCGCCTTTCATTTTCCCGCTACGCCTGAAATTCCGCACACGCTGCACATCATCGCCGCGTCGGTTCCGTGCGGAGCGGTGCTATCCAAGGCAAAAGCCCTGAGCGTGACGCTGACGGAATACCTGACGGGGATGATGCTCTGGGTCGCCTATCAGGAACAGGAAAAGGAGAATCCCCGGAAAAAGCTGCCCGTGCGGGTATCCGTGCCGGTGAACATGCGCGCCTTCTATCCCTGCGCCACGCTAAGAAACTTCTCCTCCTTCGTCAATCCCGGCATCGACCCGCGGCTGGGCGAATACACGTTTGAGGAAATCGTGCAGGAAACGCATAGCTATATGCGGTACATGGTGAATCCCAAGCTGCTTTCCGCCGTGATCGCCACCAATGTGGCGGATGAAAAAAACCTGTTCGTCCGGCTGGTGCCGCTGGCCATTAAGAATCTGATCATCAACGGGGTTTTTCGCCGGGCCGGGGATAAGCTGGTCACCTCTACCCTGTCCAACCTGGGCAGGACGGAAAAACCCACGGGCACTGACCGGCTGATCCGCCGTTTCGAGTTTCAGCTGGGCGTGCCGGCGACACCGCTGTGCAACTGCTCGGCGATCACCAACGGCGACGAGCTTCGGCTGGTTTTTTCCAGCAATATCCGGGAAACCACGCTGCCACGCGAAATGCTGCGGCTTCTGGTGGAACAGGGAATTCCGGTCACGGTGGAAAGCAATCTGGAGGATGAATGAACCATGGCATATTGCGTTCATTGCGGCGTGAAGCTGGGTGATGGCGAAAAGCGGTGTCCGCTCTGCCTGACGCCGGTGTTTGACCCGTCCGAGCCGCAGAAGCCCACCGCGCCGCGCGCTTATCCTGTGCGCACGCCGGAACAGGAATTAAAACGCAACAAACGTTTCCTGCTTTTCCTCGCGGGGTTGATGCTGGCTGCTCCCGCGCTGCTGTGCCTGATGATCGACCTGCTGCTGACGGGGAAAATCACTTGGAGCGGATACGCCTCCAGCGCACTGATTCTGCTGTTCGCGGCAGTCGCGGTGCCGCTTCTTGCGGACAGGCGTCAGGTGTATGTCACGGTGGGAGCATCGTTTCTGTGTCTGAATGGATATCTGTTTCTGGTGGAAAGGCTCAGCGATTCCGGAACTTGGTTTTTCCCCATCGCTCTGCCAGCTATCTCGCTGTTCGCGGTGATGCTGACTGTCATCATCCTGCTTTACCGGCGGCAGACGCTGAACAAGCTGACGCTGATCGCATCCTCGTTCGCCGCCATAGCGCTCGAATGCTTTTCGATCGAATGGTTGATTGCCGCGGCCAACGGCATACCCGGCGTATATTACTGGTCGCCTTTTGTGCTGGCTCCCTGCATTTTCATTTCCCTAGCCCTGTTTTTCATTAACCGCAATCGGGCCGTGCGGGAGGAAGTACGAAGGAGAGTACATTTTTAAGGTCTTAGTTCTAAGTTTATAGATCTAAGTTTTATGTTTGGATATACTCGATAATTCATTTTATTATTAAGATAGTGTTTGAAATCTTGGAACTATAAACTTAGAACTTGGAACTTGAATTCGCATATAATGCTACTAATGGTCTTGTTATCAAGAAAGGATGAGCAGTATGGTAAAGTATCGCGTGGGCATTATCGGCGCTACCGGCATGGTGGGACAGCGGTTCGTGTCCCTGTTGGAAAATCACCCATGGTTTGAAATCACCGCTCTGGCCGCCAGCGGACGCAGCGCGGGAAAACTCTACGCGGAAGCCGTGGCTGGCCGCTGGGCGTTCTCCTGGCCCATTCCCGAAAAGGCCGCGAAGCTGCCCGTCATGGACGCGGCGGACGTGGAAAAGGTCGCGGAAAAATGCGACTTCGTTTTCTGCGCCGTGGCCATGGACAAAGCGGCTACCCGCGCTCTGGAAGAAAGCTACGCAAAAACAGAAACGCCCGTGGTGAGCAACAACAGCGCGTGCCGCCTGCTGCCCGACGTGCCCATGCTGATTCCCGAAATCAACGCGGATCACGCGGAGGTCATTTTCGCCCAGCGCAAGCGGCTGGGCACCCAGCGTGGTTTCATCGCGGTAAAGCCAAACTGCTCCATTCAGAGTTATGTGCCAGCCTTGACGCCTCTTCGGGACTTCGGCCTCAAAGCCATTTCCGTGTGCACCTATCAGGCCATCAGCGGCGCGGGCAAGACCTTCGAGCGCTGGCCGGAGATCCTGGACAACGTGATCCCCTACATCGGCGGCGAGGAAGAAAAGAGCGAGAAGGAGCCCCTTAAAATCTGGGGCCATCTGAACGCCGAACAGACCGAAATCGTGATGGCAGAAAAGCCCGTCATCGGGGCGCAATGCCTGCGCGTGCCCGTGGCGGACGGCCACATGGCGGCGGTGAGCGTGTTTTTTGACAAAAAGCCCACCATGGAAGAGATGCTGGACCGCTGGGCCAACTGGCGCACCGTGGCTGAGGAACTGCAGCTGCCCAGCGCGCCTGCTCCCTTCCTCAAATACATGCAGGAGCCTGACCGGCCCCAGACTCGCCTCGACCGCGACTTTGAGCGCGGCATGGGCGTGACCATTGGCCGCCTGCGTCCCGATCCCATTTTCGACTACCGCTTCGTTTGCCTGTCCCACAACACGCTCCGCGGCGCTGCGGGCGGCGGCGTGCTGTCTGCGGAACTGCTCTGCACCAAAGGCTATATCACCCGAAAGGAGTAAACCATGCCCAAACCGCTGTTTACCGGCTGCGCCACCGCTCTGATCACGCCCATCCGCGGCGGTCAGGTGGATGAAGCCGCGCTTCATAAGCTGCTGGATTTCCAGCTGGAAAACGGGATTGACGCCATTGTCGCCTGCGGCACCACCGGCGAACCCGCTGCCATGACGGCAGAAATATGGGAAAGCACGCTTTCTCTGATCGTCGGCCATGTCCATGGACGGGTGCCCGTCATCGCGGGCACAGGCGGAAACAACACTGCCGACGTGATACTCAAGGCCGAGCGCGCGAAAGAAATAGGCGCGGACGCGCAGCTGTGCGTGACACCGTATTATAACAAAACAACCCAGGCGGGCCTGATCGCGCATTATCGGGCGATTGCCCGCAGCAATACGCTGCCGGTCATCGTGTACAATGTTCCCTCCCGCACCGGGCTGAACATGCTTCCTGCTACCCTGGCCGAAATCGCCAAAGAAGAAAACGTGATCGGCATGAAGGAAGCCTCTGCCAACATCATCCAGATCATGGACATGATGCGCCTGTGCAGCGGCGACATCGTGTTCTATTCCGGTTCGGACGAACTGACCGCACCCATGCGGGCTTTAGGCAGCGTGGGCACCATCTCTGTGCTGTCCAACATCGCCCCGGCGGTGATGCGCGACATGACGTACGGCCCCATCGAAAAGGCCGTGGAACTGAACCTCAAATATCTGCCGCTGATGAACGCCCTGTTCTCCGAGGTGAACCCCATCCCGGTAAAAGCGGCGGCGGCAATGATGGGCCTGTGCGAAAATGAAGTCTGGCTGCCGCTGGTGCCCATGAGCGAAGCCAATAAAGAAAAGCTCAAAGAAGAAATGCAGAAGGTTGGTTTGATATGCTGAAGATTTTGCTGTCCGGCGCCTGCGGGCGGATGGGCCGCCAGGTGGCGAACCTGGCCGAAGACGAACAAGCCGTCATTGCCTGCGGCGTGGATGTGCATGTGGAGCAATGGAGCAATTTTCCCGTGTATCCCTCCTTTTCCCTGGTTGAGGAACAGACTGACGTGATCGTGGATTTCTCCAGGCCGGAAAGTTTGCCTGCCCTGCTGGAATACGCCAAAGCCCATCATTTGCCCGTAGTGCTGGCCTCCACCGGCTACAACGAAGAAGACCTCGCCGCCATCGGCGAGGCCGGGAAAGTCATCCCCATTTTCCGCAGCGCCAACATGAGCCTGGGCGTCTATGTGCTCAAAACCCTGGCGCACCAGGCGGCGAAACTGCTGCCGGGCTTTGACATCGAGATCATCGAAAAGCACCATAACCAGAAGATCGACGCGCCAAGTGGAACCGCGCTGATGCTTTACGACGCGGTGAGCAATCCGGACACCGTGCCGGTCTTCGGCCGCAACGGACGTACCCAGAAGCGGGAAAAGCAGGAGATCGGCCTGCACGCCATCCGCGGCGGCACCGTCCCCGGCGAGCACGAGGTGGGCTTCTACGGTCCTTCCGAAGTGGTCACACTGAGCCACTCCGCCCAGGACCGCTCTATCTTCGCCCGCGGAGCGCTGAAAGCGGCAAAGTTTATCGAAAGCCAGAAGCCCGGTGAATACAGCATGGACGATCTGGTGAACGATATAATCAGGTAGGAGTTTTATATAGTCGAACCAATATACGCAGGTACGGCTTACGCTCATTGAATCATTATATAACTCCCTAACTCCTAACTCAAAAAACGCCTTCGCTGCATCGCGCAAAACGGATCAGCGAAGGCGTTTTCTTTCCGTTTATGATTCGCTTATCGGGCGATACACCACAAAGGCTTTTCCGTCCCGGATGAATTTGCAAAGCTCGCCGTAATCCTTGGGCTTCTGCTCAAAGCCCACGTATCCCGTCGCGGCGGTGCTCACGCTGTGCGTATCGGAACCAGCCGTCCAAGGCTTTCCCTCCCGCATGGCCATTCCCACGGCCTTCACGTTAAAGCTCTCCTCCCGATTGCCGGCGTTGAAGACTTCGATGGCGTCCACCGGCAGGCCCGGCCTCTCAATGCCCGAGCGCGCGATATAGCCGGCTTCACGGTAAGGATGAGCACGGATGACGATACCGCCCAGGCTGTGTACGACATCGCAAAGGTATTCGATGCTCCACCTGTCGCAGTCCCGAAGCTCGTTATACAGGTTTTCCGGCTTAAGACCCAACAGCAGGTAGTCTTCCCCATTGCCGCCCATGTGCGTGTACTCGACCCCGAAGAAAACAGCCAGCCCGATTTCATCCCCCGCTGCCTTCGCGGCCTGATAGCCCAGCAGGTAGGCATCCATCTTCTCGTCCCACGTTTCCTTGTCGCGGGCGTAAGAATTGCCGTTGATGAAGTGGTCCGTTATCACGATGCCGGAAAACCCCCGGTCAAAATACGCCTTTACCATATCCCGGGCGGGAGACTGGCCGCAGCGGCTGGTCTCGGCGGTGTGCATGTGCAGCTCGTAAAAGTACATAGATTCGACCCTTCCAAAGCATTTTATATCAATGTCGGATTTATTTATTCATCTCTCCCCAATGCAGCGCCCCATCCACGGCGCGGCGCCAGCCGGTCAGCAGTTTATCCCGCTGCGCGGCGTCCATGGCCGGTGAGAAGCAGTCGGCTACATGCCAGCCGGAAGCAGTCTCATTCAGGTCTTTATAGATCTCCACTGCCAGACCTGCCAGCAGCGCCGCGCCAAGAGCGGTGGTTTCCAGAACAGCGGGACGCTGAACAGGCACGCCCAGGAGGTCCGCCTGGAATTGCATCAGCAGCTTATTGGCGCTGGCCCCGCCATCCACGCGGAGCGAACCGCTTTCCTTGCCGCAGTCTTGAGCCATCGCGGAAAACAGATCGCGGCTCTGGTAGGCGATGCTTTCCAGCGCTGCGCGGACGATGTGCGCCCGGCCGGTGCCACGGGTCATGCCAACCAGCGTGCCGCGGGTATACATGTTCCAATACGGCGCGCCGAGCCCGGTGAAAGCGGGCACCAGGTACACTCCGCCGGTATCGCTGACCTGGGAGGCCACGGCCTCGCTTTCCGCCGCAGTGGAGATCATGCGCATTTCGTCCCGCAGCCACTGAATGGTGGCTCCGCCCATGAACACGCTGCCCTCAAAAGCGTAGGTCGCTTTGCCGTTCAGCCGCCAGGCCATGGTGGTCAGCAATCCGCACTGGGACAGGCGGAACCTGTCGCCGGCGTTCATCAGCATGAAACAGCCGGTGCCGTAGGTGTTCTTCACGTCGCCTTCACGGAAGCACGCCTGGCCGAACAGCGCGGCATGCTGGTCACCCACCAGCGCAGCGACGGGAATTTTTTCGCCCAGCAGGTCCTCGCGCAGCGTGCCCACCACATGGGCTGTGTCAACGACTGTGGGAAGGATCTCTCTCGGAATATCCAGGATGGACAGCAGCTCGTCGTCCCATTCCTGCGTGTGCAGGTTGAACAGCATCGTGCGTCCTGCGTTGGTAGCGTCGGTCACATGGGGATGGCCCTCCACTAAATGCCAGGCCAGGAAGCTGTCCACGGTGCCGAAGCAGATTTCGCCTTTCTTCGCGCGCTCGCGCAGGTTCAGCGTATCCAGCAGCCATTTGATTTTGCTGCCCGCGAAGTAGGCGTCCGGCACCAGACCAGTTTTCTCACGAATCACGTCACTGTAACCGTCCCTGATCAGCTGCTCAATGATCGGCGCGGTGCGGCGGCATTGCCATACGATGGCGTTATACAGGCACGTACCGGTTGCGCGTTCCCAGAGAAAAGTGGTCTCGCGCTGATTGGTAATGCCTACCGCGGCGATTTCCTTGGGGTCGATCTCCGCTTTGCGCACAGCGGCGCGAAGTGCTTCAATCTGGGTGGAGAGAATGTCAGCGGGATCATGCTCCACCCAGCCGGGCTGCGGGTAATGCTGGGGAAACTCCTGCGCCGCGGCGGAAACCATATGGCCTTCCAGCGTGAAAACAACAGCTCTTGAGCTGGTTGTACCTTGGTCGAGCGCCACCAGATAGCGTTTGTTCATCATGGATGTCTATCCTCCTGTAGATTTAATCATCGGGTATCCGTTGCGTCTGTTTCATTTTCGTTGCGGGCCTGTTTGTTCAGAAGGGCTCGTCAGGCGGAAAGATCATTCTTTGCTTCAGTGATCTTGCGGATCTCATCCTGCGCGTTCAAAAAAGCTTTAGCAATATACGGATCAAACTGCGTACCGACGCCTTCCCGAATAATGCCGATCGCCTTTTCAAAGGGAAATCCGTCTTTATAGCTGCGTTTGGAAACAAGCGCATCGAAAACATCGGCTACCGCCATGATTCGAGCGGAGAGCGGAATATCCTCCCCGCCCAGCCCTGCCGGATAGCCCTTGCCGTCCCAGCGCTCATGATGAAACTCCGCCAGGTTTTTCGCTTCCTTCAGATAGCCAGAATCGTTTTCGGACACAGCCTGAATCGCGTGCTGAATGATTTCCCCGCCAAGCGACGTATGGGTTTTCATGAGGGAAAACTCCTCGCTGGTAAGCTTACCGGGTTTATTGAGGATCGCGTCGGGTACCTGGATCTTCCCAACGTCGTGCAGCGGCGCGGAGTTTTCAACGTCCTGCATGTATTCTTCCGTAAGCCTCTCATCGTATACGCCTTCCTTTTTCATCTGTTCCATGGTGATTCTGGCATAGGAAGCGGTATTCTTGATATGGTCGCCTGTGCACTTGTCGCGGCTTTCCACCACGTCGGCCAGCACCATGATCAGGCCGTTCTGGAGCTTAGCGATCTTTTCATTTTTCTCCTGGGCTTCGGTGATATATCGAACGGTGTCCTCAGTTGTTTTCAGGAAAGAATCGTATAAGTTTTCGATCTCATCGCCGGTATTGATGTCCAGCTTTCTCAGCCTTTCCACGCTGTCCTCGCGTGCTTCCTCGCTGTTGTAAGCAAACGCCTGAGCCGCCTTCGTAATCGCGTTGATGGGTTTCACGATGCGATGCCGCGCCAGAAAAACGCCGCCGGCAAGCAGCATGATAAAGAAGCTGAGGAAGAGCGAGATGGTGCGCGCCATAAATATCTGTTCGTTCGTCACGATCCGGGGCATGGAAATGTCTACTGCGGCGTAGCACTGACAGACGCCCGCGTCGTCATATACGGGCCGATAATACGTCAGCAGCCAGCCATAGGTTCCGTTTGAAATGACAGGTTCTATTTCATTTCCGGCCAGCAGGTCGTTCAGATAGCTGTAAAAGTCAGTGTCAAAGTCGATCACCGCGCCGGGCGGTTCACCCGCCAAATCTTCCGAGTCCAGATCGAATACCACGTGGCAGCCGTCTTCCCGAATCTGATAGGCGTATACGTACGCGATGTCCGGGGAGCTTCGCATAACTGAATAGAGATGCTCTTTCGTCTCCAGATAGCCTTCCGCGTTTTCTCCGTTTTCAATATAATCCTGCACCCGATTGCCGTCAATAAACGCGGCAGCGACGCGGGACAAGCTTTCGGCAATCACATACTGATCGCCTATCGCGGCGTCATGAAACTGACGGAAGCTGATGAACGTAACACCGATGGAAATGATGATCACCGCGAGAGCAATCAGAATCATGATTTTTGATCCGAGCGAAACGGCGCGGTACGTCTTTTTTTCCTTTCCATCCTTGCTGCCGATTCCGAATTCACGCCAATGGAAAAAGTCCAGTTTTGCATACAGAGACGGAGAAATAAACCTGAACACAAGCGCGACGATCGCCACGCTGATCAACTTATCCAGAAGGTCGATCGCCATATCAGCGCACAGCTGCGCCAAAAAAACGCTGTTCAATCCGCTGTCATAGATTTGATGGGCAAGCGGAGCGGAAATCCCTGTGCCGAAATCGCGGCCGAAAAGGAACCATGTCAGCACAGAACCGAACCCGCCGCCGATACACGCAAACATGAGCACAGCAAGCAGCAGCTTCGCCGGCTTTTTAAAATACCCTTTCTGAGAGAACCATGCCGCGGCGATGGCAATCATCATATTGATCGCGCCGTAATAAGCGGAAGTATAATCCATGATGCCGTTGATGATGTTCGTGACGAAGCCGACCAAAATTCCGGGAATATAACCGCAAAGCGCCGCGGTCAGCATCGTGCCGATAGAATCCAGAAAAACCGGCGCGCCAATCTTTGAAGCAATCCGTGTGCCAAGCAGATTGATCAAAACGCCGAAAACAAAAACAAGCAGCCCTATCTCCAACTGTTTTCGGGCATAGCGCCGGTGAGCCGCAGCTTTCAGCATTGGAAGCCCTCCCTTTGCCAAATGTGCATAATAAAACAGACAAGCTATAAAATCAATTATATTATACCACAGATACGGTCTCCCCGCAATATAATTATTTCATACAGTCAATGGCTTACAGCGTATCCGTTCATGCATTTTCTCTGTGAAAACTTACAGCAAAAAACCTCCCGGTGGATAGTCCGGGAGGCTGCAGAAACTGTCCAAGTGATCATTTTGCCTGAACAGTCTGTAAGTGAAAACCCGTCTCAGGAATTCATTCGAATTCTGACAGCGGAGCAGGAGGGTTAAATCAGGCTTTGCCGTTGCAGCCCAGCACGTCCACGATCTTGTGGCGCACCATGTCGCGCAGCGCGGCGCGGGCGTCGGTGAGATACTGACGGGGGTCAAAGTGATCGGGATGCTCCACGAAGTGCTTGCGGATCATGGCGGTGAAAGCCAGGCGCAGGTCGCTGTCGATGTTGATCTTGCAAACGGATAGGGAAGCGGCTTTGCGCAGCTGTTCCTCGGGAATGCCGACGGCGTCGGGCATCTTGCCGCCGTATTCGTTGATGATCTTCACGAATTCCTGGGGAACGCTGGAGGAACCGTGCAGCACGATGGGGAAGCCGGGCAGACGCTTGCTCACTTCTTCGAGCACGTCGAAGCGCAGGGGCGGGGGCACCAGGATGCCGTCCGCGTTGCGGGTGCACTGGGCGGGGGTGAACTTGTAAGCGCCGTGGCTGGTGCCGATGGCGATGGCCAGAGAGTCGCAGCCGGTGCGGGTCACGAATTCTTCCACTTCTTCAGGACGGGTGTAGGAGGAATCCTCAGCAGAAACGTTCACTTCATCTTCCACGCCGGCCAGGGTGCCGAGTTCAGCTTCGACCACGACGCCGTGATCGTGGGCATATTCCACAACACGCTTGGTTTCCTTGATGTTCTCTTCAAAGGGCAGGCCGCTCTTGTCGATCATGACGGAGGTGAAACCACCGTCGATGCAGCTCTTGCAGGTCTCGAAGTCGGGGCCGTGGTCCAGGTGCAGCACGATGGGCAGGTCGGTTTCCTTGACGGCCGCTTCCACCAGCTTGACCAGGTAGGTGTGGTTGGCATAGGCGCGGGCGCCCTTGCTGACCTGCAGGATCACGGGAGCGTTTTCCATCTTGGCCGCTTCGGTGATGCCCTGCACGATTTCCATGTTGTTCACGTTGAAAGCGCCGATGGCGTAACCGCCGTCATAAGCCTTTTTGAACATTTCCTTGGAAGTAACCAGAGCCATTTGTAATCATCCTCTCTCATTTCAATTCAGGGAATACCGGACTTCTTTATTATACACGAACTTTCCTTTTTTGACCAGCCCTGGGCGGAAATTATCCCGCTTTACGGTGAAATTGTCACTTGATCTTTTTGCGCCGAAAGCCGGTTGATCGGTTCCGCGGATGCGATGAACTCCGCCCAGTTCACTTTCGCCGGGTCAGGAAACTGTTCAGGGTCCGTGTACGCGCATTCGACGGTCTCCAGGCTGTCAGCGCGCAGAACGCCAACCGCTGTCAAAAAACCCGCCTGAGCGCTGAATCCGTCCTGATCGATGGTAAAGTTCAGCGTCGCGTCCACAAAATAAAGATTGCCGTCCCGCACGCTGAACGCGAAGTATTCGTGTCCTGTCACTTCCCCATTGAGCGTATCGCTGATCTCCATCCGCCCACGTGTAACGGTTTCCGCGATTTCATAGCTGCGTACCCGCTCGAACAGGCCGCCGCCTGATACAGCGTAATCTCCGTTCAGCTGGCTGTCCATGGGCGTTTCGTCGCGTGGATCAGGCGTGACGCTTTCGATTTCTGGCGCGTCATCCACGGTCGTTTCATACGTGTAATCCCCACGTTCCGACCAGGAGAAACGGTAGTAGCCGTCCGCCGGCTCCGCGTTTGCCGCTTGCGCGTCCAGAATAAACTGGTTGATGAGGGTGACGGGGATAGTGTAAGTCAGGTTCTCCAGGCTCCTGGCAGCCACTGCGCTCAGTTCCTCCGCGTATACGGACATAACAGCCTTCGCCGCTTCCGCCAGCTCCCCTTCGCCCACAATGACCGGTGCTTCCGGGTGCTCCGGTGTGGGAGAAGGAGCCGCGTCCTTTGCGTCCTCATTCCCGCAGCCGCTGAACAGCAGCATGAGCAGGATCAACAGGCAGACTGCTTTCTGTTTCCGCATCTTCCGAAACCTCCAACTCTTGTCAGAATCGATTATACTATATTCTTCCCAAATTCACAATGGCGGATCAGACGATTTGGAGGCCTGCCGCGATAATTATTTCAGAAGCGGCATCTGTTTTTTCATTCCAATTTCTATTCAGGTATCGAGGCCAGTTACAGAGGGTTACGCTGGGGCTGTTCGCCCCAGTTCCGCAGCCTCAAACGGCGCAACTCGCCTTCATGGCGAGATTGCTTGTTTCGGCTGATCTCACCGCCGATGAGATTCCCGCCACAGGCGGTCATCGGCGATTCGTCCCCAACCAGGGGCTGAGGCCCCTGGACCCGCAATAGCGGATGTTTATTGACTTGAAAAGTGAAACAGGTTCTCGCTGTTGCTTAAAAGTGAATAGCGTGCTTTCGATGTTATGCTTCTGGCCCGGCGGCGAAGCCACTAACTTTCGCAACCCCAAATTGACTGGCGAAAGTTGTTTTCTTTGCCCAGCCAAGTAATTTCGCCTATTGGGATGCAAGGGATGAAATCCCTTGCCGTGGGGTCTGGGGCCACGGAGGCCCCGGCGTTCCTTTTCTTGGGTTTTAATTATAGCTGAATGGCTAGCGCTCCCCCGTGTGACCCGGGCGTAACCGGTAAATAACGCTTGAAAACTACTCCCGGTTCATGTATAATATTGTCAGGTTTGATCAGGCCCATGGGAGCCGGGCCGCGCAGCGGCAGCAGACGTATATTTTCTGCAGGACAGGCATATCTTTGCTTGTTCCCTTTTTTATATATAGGGAACAGGAACGGGGAACTGACTATGATGAAAAACACAGCCAAAATCGCTTTCAAGGTTTCGAGGATATCTATTTACTTAAACGCCGCGCTGTCGGCGGTAAAGCTGCTGGCGGGTCTGGTAGCCCATTCCGGGGCCATGGTTTCGGACGCGGTGCATTCCATGTCCGACGTGTTCAGCACGTTCATCGTGATGATCGGAGTGCACCTTGCGGGCAAGGAATCGGACAAGGAGCATCCCTACGGTCATGAGCGGATGGAGTGCGTCGCGGCCATCGTGCTGGCAGGCATACTACTGGCCACGGGGCTGATGATCGGTTACGAAGGCGTGCAAAAAATCCAGCATCCGGAGGATTTGCAGGCGCCCGGCGTGCTGGCGCTGGCGGCGGCAGTGCTGTCTATTGCGGTAAAGGAGGCCATGTTCCGCTATACGCGCAAAGCAGCGAAACAAATCGACTCCGACGCGCTTATGGCCGACGCCTGGCATCACCGCTCCGACGCGCTCAGTTCCATCGGCGCGCTCATCGGCATCGGAGGAGCGTTGCTGGGTTTCCCCATTCTCGACCCCGTTGCCAGCCTGGTGATCTGCCTGTTCATCGCCAAGGCGGCCTATGACATCTTCCGCGACGCCATCAACAAAATGGTGGATCAGAGCGTTGATGAGGAAACGGAAAACGCGCTGCGCGCCTGCGCCATGGCCCATCCCGGCGTCCTTGGCATCGACCGGCTCATGACGAGGAAATTCGGCAGCAGGGTGTACGTGGAAATGGAAATCGCCGCCGACGGTTCCATGACCCTGACCGACGCCCACGAAATCGCCGAGGGTGTGCACAACGATATTGAACATCAGTTTCCCAAGGTGAAGCACATCATGATCCATGTGAACCCCGCGGAGGAAAAGAAAGCGGAATAGAAAACGCTCCGGAAAAGCGCAAAAACAAAGAAGGCCGCCGCTGAAAAAACGGTGGCTTTCTTTGCTTCTTCGGAAGAATTATTTGATGACCTTGAGCGCCTTGCGGTCAATGGTCAGGGCCACGAAGATCAGGAAGATGATGCCTTTGATCAGCTGCTGTGTCGCGGAATCGAAGCCCATCATGACCAGCCCGTTGTTCAGCACGGTATACATGAGCGTGCCGACCACGATGTTGGAGAAGCGCACCTTCGCGCCACCGGTGATGGGCAGGCCGCCCAGTACCAGAGAAATCAGAATCTGCGTCTCCAGCTGGTTGCCCGCGGTGGCGGTGATGGAGCCGACCTTGATGACGTTCACGAACGCGGCCAGGCCGGTCAGCGCGCCGGCAGACACGAAGGCGAGGAACTTCACCTTATCGGTCTTTACGCCGGAGAATCGGGCGGCGGTTTCGCCGGAACCCACAGCTTTCACATCGTTGCCAATCCGGGTGAACTGGAACAGGAAGAAAGCAACGGCCAGCACCACGAGCGTCACAGTGATCTTGATCCAGTCCTGGTCCAACGCCTTGATGGCGGCGCTCGCGGGCACGGCGGTTTCCGTGGTCAGATACGCGCACACGCCACGGAACAGGTACATGGTGCAGATGGTCACGATGAAGCTGGGCAGCTTGAACTTCACATGGAAGAAACCGTTGAACGCGCCGATCGCCGCGCCGGTCAGGATGCCGCCAATGATCGCCAGCGGGATGCTGTAAAAGGACAGCACGCTGATCACGATGGAGGCCACGCCCAGCGTGGAGCCCTCGGTAAAGTCAATGGAGCCCAGGGTCATGAGGAAGAATACGCCCGTCGCCACGATGGCAGGATAATACACCTGGGAAAGCAGCAAGCGGATGCGCTTCGGCTGGAGGATCCGGCCCTCCGTCAATATGTTCATGGCCACCACAATGACCACCAGGCCGATGAAGGGCAGCAGGGCTTTGAAGGTATCGCCGGTCAGGAACGCGCGAAGCCTGGACTGGCTGATTTCCTGTTTTTTCGTCTTTTCCATATGCTTCGCCTCCTTACACCATTTTCGCGATGAGGTCTTCTTCGCTGAGCGCCTGGTCGCGCATGAATTCACCGTTGATGCGGCCGTCCTTCATCACGAAAATGCGGTCGGACATACCCAGCAATTCAGGGATTTCCTCTGAAATCATGATGATGGATTTACCCTGCTGTTTCAGTTCTTCCATCAGGGCGTAAATCGCTTGCTTCACCTTCACGTCGATGCCGCGGGTCGGGGAGTCCAGCACCAGAATGTCACTGCCCTTGCCGAGCCACCGGGCCAGCACCACCTTCTGCTTGTTGCCGCCGGACAGGTCGGACACGAACTGCCGCACGGACTGCATCTTGGTCTGCATGTCGTCCGCGTGCTTTTTGGCGAACTTCGTCAGCTTGAACCCGTTGAGCAGGTGGTGGTTTGCCAGGTCGTCGATGGAGGGCAGCACCACGTTATTGCGGATGGATTCGTTCAGAATGATGGATTCGTTGTCCCTGTCCTTGGAGGCGTAGCCCACGGAATGCTTAATCGCTGTCGGGATATCGTTGATGGCGGTGCCGTCAGCCAGGGTCACGGTGCCTTTTCTGTCCCACGAAGCGCCGAAGATGGCCTTCCCCACTTCATGCATCCCGCACTCGGAGAGGCCACCGAAGCCAAGGATCTCTCCCCTATGCAATTCAAAAGTTACATCCTGAATCTGGCCGGGCACGGTCACGTCCTTGACAGTCAGCACCACTTCTTTGCTCACAGGCGTGCCGTAGTCCGTGCGGTAGTAGGCGGAGCCGATTTCGCGGCCCACCATCAGGCGCTTTAGGTCGTCCTCGGTCACGTCCTTTGATTGCACAGTGTCGATAAACTCGCCGTCGCGGAGGATGGACACGGTGTCGGTATGGGCAAGCACTTCGCCCAGGTCATGGCTGATGAAGATGACGGAGCGCCCGTCCGCCCGGATATTGTCCATGATCTTGTAAAGCTCAAGGCGTCCGTTCTGGGATAGAGCGGTGGTCGTTTCGTCCACGACCAGGATCTTAGGCTTCATGTAAGTGCCCTTCACGATTTCAATCAGCTTGCGGTCTTCAAAGTTGTACTGGTCGATCATCGCCCCGGCCTTGATGCGGCCGAAGCCGTATTCATCCAGCAGCCGCTGAGCCTCCCTGTTCATGGCCCGAGTGTTCTTGATGCCGTGGCTGATAAAGGGCTCCTCGTGGCCCAGAAAAATATTTTCGGCAACAGTCAGGCCGGACAGCGTGCCCATTTCCTGCACGATGATGGAAATGCCTTCGTTGTTGGCTTCCACCTGATTTCGGACATGCAGTTCTTTCCCGTCCAGCGTAAAGGTGCCGCCGCCGATGGTATAAATGCCGCAGAGCATTTGGGAGAAGGTGCTCTTGCCCGAGCCGTTCTCCCCGATCAGGCCCCGAATCTCTCCGGCGGCGATGGTCAGCGAAACGTCGCTTACAGCGTGGGTGATGCCGAAGCGCTTGTCGATATGCTCGGCCACCAATAAGGTTTTCTTTTCTTCCATGCCGCTCACCTCACTTCACCACGCTGCCCTTGCGTCCACGGGCGGTCAGGGCTACGATCGCCAGCAGCGCAGCGCCGGTGACCACGTTCTGGATCGTGGTCGGCGCGCCGAGCGCCACAAATCCGTTAAAGATGATGGCGATGATGAACTCGCCCACGATGATGGCGGTGATGGGCTTGCCGTATTTGCGGAAGGCCACGCCAAAGAAGGTGCCCATCAAGGGCTGGAAGTTGCGGCTCATGGTGCTCATACCGGTGAGCGCGGTCATGGTGGTGCCGTAGGAAACGGACAGGATGGCCATGATGCCCACGAAAAAATGCAGCAGGATAAAGCCCAGCCATTTGTACTTTTTCACGTCGATGCCCATGTTTTTCGCCGTGAACTCATTGCTGCCGATGGCGTTGCAGTACGTGCCGATTTTCGTATAATTCAGGATGAAATACATCAGCACAAACGCCAAAGCCGCCAGGATGATATTGCCCGGCGCTCCGCTGAAAAAACGCAGGTTTTCATCCAGGGTCTGTTTGCTGCCGCTTGCCACGAAAACGGCCACACTTTCAAAAATCAGCATCAGGCCTACGGTGACGATCATGGAAGGCACGTTCAGCTGGTTATACAGGAACCCGATCAGCACGCCGATCAGCGTGCCGCAGCCCAGGCAGCCGACGATGAAGCCGACATACCCGAATTGCTTGGACAGGATCACGCCCACGATCGAGGAAAGCACGATGTTTGAGCCGACGGCAAAGTCGAACAGGCCCATCACCACGATGAAGTACAGGCCGCAGCCGCCGACGGAGTAAATGATGGAGGATTGCAGGTAGGCGTACAGATTGGCCGGAGAGCCAAAGTTGTCCGGCGTCAGGATTTTGAACACGCCGTAAAAAAACAGCAGCATCACCGCAAGAAGGAGATAGCCGTAGTATCTGCTGCTTTTGAGCTTTTCCAGGGTACTGGACATAGATTCGCTTCCTATTCTTCCGGCTTCCTGCGGGACGCAGCGTGCCTTAATAAAACCCCGGGAGAGGGGCTCCGCCGCGCCTGGCGGCTGCCCGCTCCCCCGGGAAGAGGGAATGATTGATTACTTGGCGTGACGGGCCACTACGTCTTCAACGGACAGGGCGGCGCAGGCGGCGGCCAGGTCGTCGTAGCTCAGGCTGGCCAGATTCGCGATCTCGTCCTCGTAGTAGGGCAGTTCAGCGCCGGTGAAGTATTCGGCGTAGTTGGCATAGTCTTCGGGAGAAGCAACGAACATGTAGGGGAACACCATATCATAGAAACCGTCGGTGGCAACGGGATAGTTGCCCAGGATGGCATTGTAGACCATCAGGAAGGCGAAGAAAGGATCGGCATAGTGACCGCCGGATTCAGCGGCCATGGCGCCGGTCTGCAGTTTCACGTCCAGGTCAGGCAGGAAGTCGGTGGACACAACGGCGATCTTGCCGGTGAGGCCGCGGGCTTCGATACCGGCGATCGCGCCCAGCAGGGTGTCGCCGCCGCCGCCGGCCACGATCAGGGCGTCGATGTCAGGATTGGCGTCCAGGATAGCTTCCGCGGTGGCGCGGCCGGTGTCGGTGGTGGTGCGGCCATACTGCGGATCAAGCAGGGTGAGCTGGTCGTCGGGATGCGCTTCGTTCCAGGCTTCCACGCCGGCCTTGTAGCCTTCCCAGCGGCCCAGGAAGGTGGCGTCGCCGGGCTCCCAGCCTTCGAGGCCGATCTTGCGGCAGCCCTTTTCGCCCAGAATGGTCACCAGGTTCTTGCCGTTGTCAAATTCGGATTCATGAACAGCGCCCACATAATAGGGGGAAGCGCAGGCCTGAGCGTATTCGTCGGGGTTGGCTTCCTGGTTGATCACGCGGAAGAACTGGGCCACATAGACTTCGTTCTCTTCGCAGGTCTTGATCACGCTGCCCATTTCAGCGGAAGCGGAGTTGCAGATGATGATGCCGTCGCAGTCCGCCATACACAGGGTTTCGGCGGAGGCGGTCACCTGCTCGGAAATGTGGGCCTGGTCGACCCACTGGGTTTCAACGCCCAGGGCTTTGGCAGCTGCGTCGATAATGCGCTTGCACTCGCTGCCCAGGGTGTCGGTGGAGCTCCAGATGGAGATACCGATCTTGATTTTCTTTTCGGCGTGTACGGTGGTAACCAGGCTGAGCACCATGACCAGCGCCAGCAGCAGCGCTACGAATTTCTTCATTACGATGGTTCCTCCTTGTTTTGTTAAAGTGTTCCTGTTTGGGAAAAGAACGCAAAAATGACGGCGGCAGGCGCACCGCTTCATCTGTTTCCTTTCCCCTTTTGTACATATTATATCAGATTTTTTCTTCCCGTCAATATTTTCAGGCTTTCACTTTTCCGAAAAATCCACAGTCCACAGCAAAATCCCCCGAAAGCGTTTTGCTTCCGGGGGTGGAGGAGGGAGGAAAAAAATCAGAAAATGGGTTTATCGGTCTGGGGGCTGAGCGCCATGCTGTAAATTGCGCGGTATTGGGACGGGGTACAGTTCTTATGCTCCCGAAAAATGCGGTTAAAGGTGGCCATGCTGCCAAAGCCCGAGGACTGAGCAATTTCGCGGATAGACTGGTCTGTGCGCACCAGCAGGTCCACCGCAACGTTCAGGCGCTTTCTTGTCAGATACTCCGAAAAAGAGATGCCGGAAAACTGCTTGAACATCCGGGAGAAATAATACTTGGAAAAGCCCGCGAACAGGGCGGCGTCCTCCAGGGACATTTCGTCCATGTAATGCTCGTTGATGTAAGTGATGGCGCTGTTCATGATCGCGGGGTCGATGCTGTGCTGAGAGGGATGCTGAGGCCCCGCGGATTCCAGATAATGGCGGCCCAGCAGGGCGTACATCTGCATCAGGTAGGAGTAGCACTCCGTGTTCCAGAGCGGTTCCTTCCGGAAATAGCATTCCACCACCTTTTCCAGCAGCTTCCTTGCCTCACTCACCAGTTCGCTTTCCGCCCTTAGATAGACCGGCTGCTGCATCATGGCGCTGACGCTTGGAATGTCTCGCAGGTTCAGAAGCGGGTTCGGCTCGAACAGCAGCAGGTAGCGCTGGGTTTCAGGCGGCTCGGTGAGGGAATGCATACATCCGGAGGGGAGAATCAGGATCTCCCCCGGCAGCACCCGGAACACCTCGTCCTGCACCTGGTACACCGCCACGCCCCGGTTGGGCATGATGATCTCAACGGCGGAATGGCAGTGGTTGTCATAGTGGGTGGAGACGTCGGACTGCCAGACGCGGATGGAAGAATGCTCCAGGTAGGTGATGTATTCCTGCCGTCCCTGCAGAATGCGGAATCCATCGGGAAACCTGCTTCTTGCTTCTTCCGTATGCTTTGGCATTTCAGACATCATGCGGCATCCTTCCCCCTCTCGTTTGGCTTACGTCCATGGATCATCCCTTCACGCTGCCCAGCGCCATGCCGGTGACGAAATACTTTTGCAGGAAGGGATACACCACCAGGATGGGCACCGTGGAGATGACGGTGATGGCGCAGCGGATGGTGACCGGCGTGGTCAGGGTGTTGGATTTCAGGGCGTCCGTGGCGGTCTTGGCCGCGTTGGCGCTGGCCTGGGTGGTGGCCAGCTTCATTTTCAGCAGGTATTGCAGGGAATGGAGATACTTCTGCCCCGCGCAGTACAGATGGGTATCGAACCAGCTGTTCCAGCTGCCCACGGCCACGAACAGGGCCACCGTCGCCAGCACTGGCGTGCACAGGGGGAAGATGATCTGCCAGTACACCCGGATATCTCCCGCGCCGTCGATGCGGGCGGATTCCACCAAGGCATCCGGCAGACCGGCGATATACGTGCGGATCACGATCATGTTGAAGCAGGAGAACATGGTGGGGATGATATAGACCCAGTAGCTCTTGGCCAGCCCCAGGGTTTTGGAAATCAGCAGATAATTGGGGATCAGGCCGGCGTTGACGTACATGGTCAGCACCATCACGATGGTGATGAACCGGCGCAGCACGTATTCCTTCCGGGACAGGGCAAAGGACAGCATCCCCGTCCAGAATAGGTTGAGCAGGGTGATGATAACCGTTTTGGACGCGGAGATCCACGCCGCCTGGTACACGGAGTTATCGGCCATGATGGCCTCGTAGCTCTTCATGCTGAACACGCGGGGCCACAGGCCGATGCCGCCGCGGACAGCGTCTGTGCCCTCATTGAAAGAATAAGCAACCGTATTGATAACAGGATACAGCGTCACAAACATCAGCAGGGTCAGCACGATGGTATTGACGATGGGAAACACAATATCCTGACGCTTTCCTCTTTTACGTTTATTCTGGATTGCTGAAACAGACATTGCTCTCCCTCCTTAGATCAATGTGTCTTCGCCCAGTCGCTTGGCCACCAGATTGGCCCCGACCAGGAGAATAATGGCCACCACGCTCTTGAACATACCGGCGGCGGTAGCAACGCCGATATTGAGCTTCTCCGTGCCGTACTCCAGCACGAAAATGTCGATCGTGGTGGAGTAATCCCGCGTAAGGCCGCTGCCGAGCAGGTACTGAATTTCAAACCCGGCTTCCAGCAGGTGTCCGATGTTCATGATCAGCAGGATCACGAAGGTCGCTTTGATCCCGGGGAGGGTAACATGCAGGATGCGCTGTAAGCGCCCCGCGCCGTCGATGGAGGCGGCTTCATACAGGCAGGGGTCGATCGCCGTCATGGCGGAAATATAAATGATGGTGCCCCAGCCCACTTCTTTCCAAACATTGATGACGCCCACCAGCCACCAGAAATATTTTCCTTCGCCCAGCCAGAACACGGGTTCCTTGATCAGGCCTACGCTGAGCAGCAGCTGGTTCACGGGGCCGTTGCTGACAAAGATATTCTGCGCCATGCTGACCACGATAACCATGGACAGGAAGTGAGGCAGATAAGTCACGGTCTGCACGGTACGCTTGAATTTGGTGTTGCGCACTTCATTCAGCAGCACCGCCAGCAGAATGGCCGAGAACGTACCAAACACCAGATTGATGACGCTCATGGCCAGGGTGTTGCGGATCGCCTGGAAAAAGTCCGGGCGGCTGAACAGCCATTTAAAATTGGCCCACCCGATGTACGGCGTGATGCCCTTGGCGATATTTTTTTTATTGGTGTAATCCAGGAAGGCGTTGGCCCATCCCCACATAGGCGCGTAATTGAACAGAAGCACGTACAGCAGCATAGGCACCGACATGAGCGCCAGCTGCCACTGCTTTCCCAGCGTATAGAAAAAGCCGTGTTTGGGTGTCGGATTCAGCGCCGACTGTGCTTTCCGCTGGATACCGGTCATGGTTAAAAACCCCTTTCCGAAAAAACCAAGGGGAGAGATCTGTTCTCTCCCCCTGGCTGGCAATCAGGAAATTACTTGCCGAGAACCTTGGCCACTTCGTCCAGCACGGCCTGCTGCATGAATTCAGCGAAGGCGGTAGCGCTGGGGGTGATTTCCGCCACGAAGGCATCCCACTTGGCGTCGAATTCGGCAGGATCGCACATGATCAGTTCGGGCAGGCGCTGATCCTGGATCTTGAGGAAGTCGGTGTGTTCGGTGTCTACGGGGTCATAGTTGATCTGCCAGGCTTCGCCGTAGGGAGCCAGCTCGATGGGCGGGTTCACGAAATCGGCGAACTTGGAGAAGCCGTAAGCGCTCAGGAATTCCTTGTCATAGTCGTTCATCATGCCGAAGACGATTTCGTTCTGGTTGCCGGGCTCCCAGCAGTTGCCGGCTTTGACGACATTGTCGCCCACCTGGATGTCGTTCAGGATCCAGCCCTGTTTCTTGGGGCTGCTCTGGAAGAACGCTTCAGCCTTGTTGGCCAGCTTCCAGGTGGCGTTCTGGGTGTTGTCATACTGTTCCTGAGTCATCATCAGGCGGCCGTTCTCGATGTAGTAATCTTCGCCTTCAATGCCCCAGTTGAAGATCAGCTGCCATTCGTCGGACAGCATTTCTTCCCACATGGCCACGATGCGTTCCGGGCACTGGCAGTTCACGGAGATACCGAAGCCGCGGCGTACATTGGGCAGGGAGCCGTTCAGATAGTGTTCGTCGATTTCAACGCCGCCCACGGTTTCAGAATCGTACACAAGGCCGAGGGCCACATAGGTGTTTTCAAACATCTTGGCGTCCAGCAGAGCGGAGGTGGCGGTGCCGAAGTCCCAGGCCTGGTCGAACATGCCCAGAACGATGCCCTGAGACAGCTGGGCGATGTACTGGTCATAGGTCATGGGGAAGGTGTCGCGGCTGATGAGGCCCTTGTGGAATTCTTCATTCAGCTTCTGATAATAAGCTTTTGCGTAGGGCTTGTCGATGAAGGTCTCGGTCTTGTAGGGGATGGAAGGATCGTTGCCGGTCACGGCGTAGTTCTGGTCGGTCACACAGATGTACACTTCACCGTCGTTCGGGCGGCCCATCAGGTGCTGCACGGGGTTGATGAGGCAGAAATGACGCCAGTCTTCGCACAGGATGTCAAAGCCGATATAGGGAGTGCCGTCCGCGTTGGTGGGGTTGGCAGCCAGGAACTTTTCGATCACGTCGAAGTATTCGTTCAGGGTCTTGATGGTGGGATAGCCGGCCCAGGCCAGAACCTGCTTCTGGATGAAGAAAGCGGGGCCGCCCACGCTCAGGGCGATCTGGTCGCCGTCCGCCAGGCCGTAGTTGGGGATAATGTACAGCACGTCGTTGCCGTCTTCGTCCTTTTCGATCAGGCGGGCTTTCTGGGGCTCAATGTGGGCCCAGAGGCGGGGGGTCTTTTCGGGGGACACATAGTCCAGCAGGTTGATCAGGGCGCCGCCGTCGATGATGAGGTCAGCGCTGTTGCCGCCGTCGAACAGATCCGGATAATCCTGACCAAAAATCTTCAGGCCCAGGGTTTCATCCAGGTTGCCGGCCAGGAATTCAAACTCGAATTTCACGCCGAACTTTTCTTCGATCAGCTTGTAGATTTTGTTGTCCGCGGTGGGCTGATCGCCGGGATCGCCGCGGAACACGGTCAGGGTAATGGTTTCGTCCGCCGCCAGCGCATTGGGCAGCATGGACAGAATCAGTACCAGAGCCAACAGGGCCGCCAGGAACTTCTTCATCTTTCTTTCCTCCTTACACTTTTGGGCATTTCAGCGCCCGATGATACTATTATGCTCAAATCATGCGCTTTGGACAATTGACAATCAGGTATTTTTCTCTCATTTTTTGCGATCAGCAATTTCATTTCTTGCGTTCAGAAATAAGATATTCTGCCTCATTTGATGTCCTTTCCAGTCTTTATTTAACCATATCAACGGCGATCGACAACTCTGCATCATGTACAATTTGGTATTCCATCACATTTATTGCTTATTTCCATCTGGGTTACATGCGTCAATAATTGCTGCCGAATTTGGGAAGAAGTGCTTTCGTGAGTGAAGAGTTAGGAGTGAGGAGTTAGGAGTTTTATTCTGTCGAAATAATTGAATGAAAGGCTGTCATGCGTTTAAATACAGCCTCTCTCCCCTATTGCCTAAACACTATTCTCTTGTTATAATAAGGATACAGAACGTTCCGAAGATCCCCCACGCAATCAAATGGAAAGGCGGTCGAATCTTATGTATCATATTCTGGAAACACATCCCGAGCTGAAACCCTTCGAAGGCGACATCAACCTGCGTATGGACCGTTACAAAAACAAGCTGTATCAGCTGCTGCAAGGCAAAACATCTCTGAAGGACTTTGCAAACGCGCATGAATACTACGGCTTCCATAAGCGGCCCGACGGCTGGATATATCGGGAATGGGCCCCCGCCGCCGATCAGCTGTATCTGGCGGGCGAGTTCAATGACTGGTCATGGACCAAGACGCCCATGACCCGCACGGAGAACGGCAATTGGGAGCTGTTCCTGCCCGGTGATACGCTGCACAAGGGCAGCAAGGTCATAACCATCGTGAAGAATGGCGACCACCTGACCCAGCATCTCCCCCTCTATACCCGCCGCGCCATCCAGGACTGGACGAACGGAAGCTGGTGCTGCGAGGTGTGGGACGACCTGACGCCCTACGAATGGACGGACCAGGACTTCCGCTGCGACGAAAAGCCCCTGATCTATGAGGCACACGTTGGCATGTGCACGGAGGATTACCGCATCGCCACCTACCGCGATTTTGCTGACCTGGTGCTGCCGCACGTAAAAGACGCGGGCTACAACACCATCCAGCTCATGGCCATCATGGAGCATCCCTTCTACGGCTCCTTCGGCTACCAGGTGAGCAATTTCTTCGCCGCCTCCAGCCGGTTCGGCCTGCCGGAGGATTTGAAATACCTGGTGAACAAGGCCCACGAAATGGGCATCCGGGTGCTGCTGGACGTGGTCCACTCCCACGCGGTAGGTAACACGCTGGAGGGCATCAACCTGTTCGACGGCACGAGCTACCAGTTCTTCCACGAGGGCGGCAAGGGCGATCATCCCGCCTGGGGCACCAAGTGCTTCAACTACGACAAGCCCGAGGTCATCCATTTCCTGCTGAGCAACCTGAAATTCTGGATGGACGAATACCACTTCGACGGCTTCCGCTTCGACGGCGTGACCTCCATGCTGTACCAGGATCACGCGCTTGGCACGGATTTCAGCAATCTGGGCATGTATTTCACCATGAATACGGACATCGAAGCGGTGAACTACCTGCAATTGGCCAACGAACTGATCCGCCAGGTGAACCCGCGCGCCCTGACGATTGCCGAGGACATGAGCGGCATGCCCGGCATGTGCGAGCCGGTGGCTGATGGCGGCATCGGCTTTGACTACCGGCTGGGCATGGGTCTGCCGGATATGTGGATCAAGCTCTCCAAGAAGAAGGACGAGGACTGGTGGATGGAAGATATGTGGAAGGAGCTGACCTTCCGCAACGCGGGCACCATCGCTTATGTGGAAAGCCACGACCAGGCGCTGGTGGGCGACAAGACCATGATCTTCCGCTACGCCGACGCCGCCATGTACACCGACATGAACAAGGACTGCCACAACGACGTGATTGACCGCGCCGTTGCGCTGCACAAAATGACCCGGTTGCTGACGATGGCGGCGGGCGGCAACGGATACCTCACCTTCATGGGCAACGAGTTCGGCCATCCCGAATGGATCGACTTTCCCCGTCCCGGCAACGGCAACAGTTTCCATTACTGCCGCCGCCAGTGGAGCCTGCTGAACAACGATTCTTTGAAGTATCAGGATCTTTACGCGTTTGACCGCGACATGATCCATACTGCTGTAAAATACCATATTCTCGACCAGGAATATCCCTGCCTCAAATGGATTCACAACAGCGACCATGTCATCGCCTTCGAGCGCGGCGGGCTGCTATTCGTCTTCAACTTCTCCCCCACCCAGAGCTACGTGGATTATCCCATCCCTGTCGGTTCGGACAAGCCCTACGACGTATTGTTCTCCAGCGATGACTGGTGCTACAACGGCTTTGGCCGCATCGCTCATATGCAAATGCCAAATGAGGACAGCCATGTGAAGCTGTACCTGCCCGTCCGAACTGCCGTGGTGCTTGCGCCGGCGGAGAAGTAAAATGAGACAATAATCTGCTTATCCTAAGCTGGATGAACCGAATGAATTTTCTGGGGGAACCGCTCTTTGGAGGCCAAAGAGCGGTTCCCCCAGCCCCCCTGCCGAGAAAGCCATAAAAACTTTCGGACTATTTACCATTTTGTGAAACCTTTCGCTTAAAGTCACCTATCGTTATGGCACCATATCCAAAAGACCTTCACTGCAAACGGCAAAGGAGGTCTTTCTTTATCAATTCTTTCACTCCTTCGCATCTTCTCAATGTACTGTTTTTTGATCCGTTCATTCCGAACGCTCCCCACAATCTTTTTTCGCAGACTTGCAAGAATGTTCAAATCCGGTTATAATATAGCGGAAACGGTTTTGATCATACTTGAAAGGAAACGGAAATGCGGTTTATATTCTGCCCGCTTTACAGCGGGAGCAGCGGAAACGCGCTGTTCATCGGCGCGGGAGACACAAGGATTTTGATTGACGCGGGCATGACGGGAAAGGCCATTGAGCGCGCGCTGCGGGAAATCAACGTGCTGCCCGAAACGCTGAGCGGTATCGCGGTAACGCATGAACACAGCGACCACGTCAAGGGCGTGGGCATCCTGAGCCGGAAATACCATATCCCGGTTTACGCCAATGAGCGGACCTGGAACGCCATGGCCCGCAGTGTCGGCGAAATCCATCCCGGCAACCGCCGAATCTTCGAGGATGAAAACGATTTTTATATCGGCGATCTGGCGCTGTACCCCTTCCCCATCCCCCACGACGCCGCCGACCCGGTGGGCTACCGCGTGTTTTATGGCGGACGCAGCGTCGCCACGGCCACGGACATGGGCCACGCGCGCAAGAGCGTGCTCAAAACCCTGGCGGGCGTGGACGCGCTGCTGCTGGAAAGCAACCATGATCCGGAATTGCTGCGCCTCAATCCACACTATTCCCTGTATTTAAAGCAAAGAATTCTGAGCAACCACGGCCATCTGTCCAATCAGGCCAGCGCCGAAGCGCTGCTGCAACTGATCGAATCGGGCGTTCGTGAAGTGCTGCTTGGTCACCTGAGCAGCGAAAACAACACGCCCGAGCTGGCGATGCAAACGCACACGGAAATACTTACCCGTGAAGGTGTGCGCGTGGGCGAGGACATTCACCTGGGCCTTGCCTGGCGTGACCGGGTGAGCAAGAAATTTGAAATTGAGGGATGAGATTCGAGGGATAAGGGATGAGGGATTAGGATGGAGTGCCCTCTCCGCCTCCTTTTGTCGTCACCTCTCCCAGAGGAAGAGGCAAAATCATGGCTCCCTCGTCCCTAATCCCTAAAAACCCAACAAGCGAGGTGCCACGATGAAGCTTCATGTTCTGGGCTGTCACGGACGTTTTCCCCCGGCGGGCGGGGCGGCTATCGGTTATCTGGTGGAGAATAAAGGAAAAAAGCTGCTCATGGACTGCGGATCCGGTGTGATGGGCCGCCTTATGCGCCTGTGCGATCCGGCGGATTTGGAGGGCGTGCTGCTGTCCCATCTGCATTTTGACCACGCGAGTGATATGCTGGTACTGCGGTATTATATGGAATTCGCGGGAAAGACGCTGCCCGTCTATGTGCCCGGGGAGGATGACAGCTCCTTCCGCGGTTTACTGACTTTACCCGCGTTTGATGTTCGTCCCTTTCCGGATACGCTCGAAATTGCCGGTCTCACCGTTACCAATATGCCGGTCCGCCATCCGGTGCCTTGCCGGGCGCTGCGCCTGACGGACGGAGAAAAGACCCTGGTCTATACCGGCGACACCAACGATTGCGAAGGTTTGGCTGCATTCTCGGAAAACGCGGACCTGCTTTTAGCCGACGCCGCGTTCCTGGCGGACGAATGGACGGATAAAAAACCCCATATGAGCGCGCCTGGTGCGGCGAAGCTGGCAAAGGAGGCCAATGCCAAAGCCCTGTATCTGACCCATCTCCCGATCGAACACGAGCCCGCCACTCTGGTAAAGGAGGCGCAGGCGGTGTATCCCCGCGTCCAGGCAGCGTTCCCGGGGCTGGTGATCTCCCTGTGAGCGTCCGCCCGTTTCATCACCAACGTCCGCTGGTCAGCACTGCGCTTACCTTTGGATTGGGGGTATGGGCGGGCGTTTTGTTTGCCTGGCGTCCGGGCCTGTACACGCTGGGCCTGATCGCCAGCGCGCTAATAGTTGCGTTTCTTCCGAAGCTTGGCAGGAGACGAGTAACAGGCGTGATGGCCTGTTTCCTGTTTCTTGGTATGCTGCTTGGCGGCTGTCGAAGCCATCCCGCACTTCCGTCGGAAGGCAAATACCGCGTCACCGGCGTGCTGTCCTGCGACTTGACGCTGCGGGAGGACGGCACGGCAGCTGGTTATCTGGAACAAGCCGTCCTGCAGACGGAAGCAAACGAAATCAGAATTGGCAAGCTGTACTGGACATACACCCCCGACAAAGACGCGCCTTTTATGCCGTCAGAGGGTGACCTGGTTTCGTTTGATGCCACGCTCTATCATCCTTCGGGCCGGGTGAATCCTTATGGGTTTGATTTCAGGATGTACCTGCTGCAAAGAGGCGTTCGGGCGGGTGTGTCCGGCGCGCGGGAAACGGCGCTGATCGGGCATCCCGGGCGTGGGCTGGCTTCAGCGCTGTATCGTATCAGGCAAACGCTTACCGAGCGCGTGCGCCTGATCTTCGGTGAGGACAGCGCTCTGCCCGAAGCGCTGCTGCTGGGCCAGCGTGATCAGCTCCCGGAGGAAACCGCGCGGGGGTTTTCCGACGCGGGCGCGGCGCATCTGCTGGCGGTATCGGGGCTGCATGTGGGCCTGTTGGCCGCGCTGCTGATGATCCCGCTGCGCTGGCTCCTCGGCCCCAGGGCGCGGATGGTTTTCCTGGGCGTGTTCCTGCTTGGTTACTGTGCCCTGCTGAATTTCTCCGCGCCGGTTGTGCGGGCGTCGCTGCTGATGATGATTGGTGCATGGCGGCGGGTGGTCAGGCGCACGCCTGATCCTTTGACCGCGCTTTGCGCCGCGTTCCTGCTTATGCTGCTCTTCCGCCCGCTGGATCTGTTTTCCGCCAGCTTCCAACTCTCCTTCTGCGCCGTGCTGGAGATTGCTGCGTTCGGCCATCTTTTCCCGGTTTCTTCCAAGCGCCCCCTTCTGTCCGCCTGGCGGGCAACCGTTTCCGCGACGGTCGGTATTTTCCTGCCCACTATCCAGACTTTTCACCGTTTTTCCCTGATCGGCCTCATACTGAATCCTTTCGCGTGCGCTTTCTTTGCCATCCTTCTGCCGGCCTATTTTCTTACTGCTGCGGTCGGGTGCTGCTGGCTGAGCGGCGGGATATGGCTGGCTAATTTCATCAATCCCGTCACGCGCGGCGCGGTCGGCGTGATCACATGGTTTGGGAAACTTCCCTTCGCCACCGTGCGCGTACCGTCGCTTCCCTGGTACTGTGTGATCGCCGTAGCGCTGGCGCTGATCCTGGCGACGAGATATTCCGTGATGTCACGGAAGAAGAAGTGGCTGGCCGCGATCCTGGCGCTTATGTTTTCCTTTGGCGCGTGGCGCTTGACCGTATGCCGGGACGTACAGTTTATCCAGCTCGCCATGGGCCAGGCTGACGCCGCGATTCTGACGGACGGAACGGAAACCGCCGTCATTGACACGGGCGAGTACGGCGGCGATGTGGCGGATTACCTGCTGTCCACCGGCAGAAAGGCGGATCACCTTATTCTCACGCATCTGCATACCGACCATTGCCTTGGCGTGGAACAGCTTTTGAAACATGACGTTCCTATCGGAACGGTCTATTTGCCCGAAGGCGCGGAGGAACAGCTCATCGACGAACAGTGCCTCGCGCTGCTGGAGGAGATTAAAGCCCGCTGCATTCCCATCGTTCATCTTTCAGCAGGGAACGAAATACGCCTGGCACGCTCCGCGCTCACCGCAGTTTGGCCCCTGCCTGGGACAGTGGTTTCCGGCCAGGACGCGAACCGCTACTGCCTGTGCCTGCTGTGCGAGCTGGACGGCGTGAAACTGCTCACGTGCGCAGATGTTCCCGGCGAGTACGAAGCCTATGCTGCCTGGGACGCGGACATTCTGAAGGTAGCCCACCACGGCAGCAAGAGCAGCATGAGCGCGTCGTTCCTGGAAACCGTGTCGCCTCAAATCGCGCTCATTACGTCCAACCGCATGAGCAGCCGCCTGCCAAACCCCGATACACTCAAACGCCTGCAAACCGCCGGAGCGATCATTTACGAAACCGGTAAAACCGGCGCTGTCACAATCACAACGAAACAAGGAGAAGCAGTCATTACTACGTTTTTGAACGAAAAGGAACAGCCATGAATCACACCGAGTTTTTCACCGCCCTGAAGCAAGGGAACATCGGCGGATGCTATCTCTTCGAGGGCGAGGAGGAATACATCAAGCGCTCCGCCCTGAAAGCCCTGCGGGAAAAGGTGGCGGGGGGCGACTTCGCCGCCATGAACGACACCCGGCTCATCGACCCGGCCCCCGATGCGCTGATCGCCGCGGCTGAAACGCTGCCGTTCATGAGCGACAGGCGCTTTATTGAGGCGCGGGACAGCGCTATGCTGACCGCGGGCAAAGCAAAGGACTATGACGAAGACAGCGCGGTGAAGGAACTGGACGGCTATCTTGGCCAGCTTCCCGACACGGCGGTGATCGTGTTTTTCGTGCGCGGTAAGGCGGACGGGCGGAAGAAACTGTACCAGGTACTCAAGAAAAAAGCCAGCATCGTTTCCTTCGACCCGCTGGATGATCGGGAGCTCGCCCGCTGGATCACCGCCACGCTGAAAAAAGAGGGTAAAAAAATCAGCCTGTCCGCCTGCCAGCGGCTGTGGTTTTCCGCCGGACGCGAACTGACGCTGCTCGCCAACGAAATCGGCAAGCTGGCCGCCTATGTGGGCGAACGCGAAGAAGTGATTGAGAGCGACATCGCCGCCGTGTGCGTACAGTCCACCGAGTATAAGGTATACGACATGGCCGACACCTTACTGTCCGGTCAGGGGGCTAAGGCCCTTCGGATGCTTGAAGCGCTGCTGCGCGACGGAGAAGAGCGGCTGATGCTACTGTCGCTCCTGGGCCGCCAGTGCCGCCAGCTTTCCTACGCGAAGGCGATGGCAGCAAACGGCGCGCAACAGGGCGAAATCGCTGGAAAAATGGGTCTTCCGGGGTTTGTGATCAGGAAGCTTTTGGACACCGCTCGGGCATACACACAGGATCAATTGAATGATATGGCGCGGCTGTGTCTGGAGACGGAATACCTGGTCAAGTCCGGCCAGCTGATGGATGCGGGCAGCCTGGAAAATGTGATGCTGCGGATTCTTTCCATGCGGGAGGAGAACCGTTATGGCTGATATGAGAGCGCTGCTGCTCGGCGCGGGCGTGCCAGTCGGAGAGGACAGGATTAAGGCGCTGAACGTGTATCACGATATGCTGACCGACTGGAACACGCGCATGGATTTGACCAGCGTGCCGGACAGCGATATTGCCCGGCGGCATTTTCTGGATTCCCTGCTGCCGCTTAAGCTGACGCAATGCTTTCCGAAGGGTATCCGGCTGATCGACATGGGCACCGGGGCGGGCTTTCCCGGCTTGGCCCTGGCCATCGCCCGGCCGGATTTCCGGGTGACGCTGCTGGAAGCGCAGGGCAAGCGATGCCAGTTTTTGCAAGCAGTTTGCGATGAATTGCGCCTACCGAACGTGACCGTGATTCAGGAGCGCGCTGAAGCGCTGGGCCGCGTGGAAGGGCACCGGGAAGCTTACGACCGGGCCGTCGCCCGCGCCGTCGCGCCGCTGAACGTGCTATGTGAATATCTGCTGCCCTTCGTAAAGGTGGGCGGGTTCGCGCTCTGCTGGAAGGGCCCGGCCGTTAGCGACGAAATGGACGACGGCGACGCCGCCGCACGGAAGCTGGGCGGGAGGATCGAAAAGCCCGCCGCCCTGAACCTGTACGGGGAAAACCACCTGCTCGTTCCCGTGCGCAAGAACGAAGCAACCCTTCCCCAATATCCTCGTAAAAACGGCATCCCCGCCAAGCGTCCCCTGAAAAAGGACAAATAACGGCGGCGCTTTTTCCCGCAAGCTGTCGTTTTTCGTCATACGATTGACGCATCCTCCGCCTGTTCTTCGGCAGGAGGATTTTTGTTCTTTGCAGAATCACATGCAGGACGCGCTTTTTTACGCTGTCATACCAGTCGTTTTGATACCGGAGGAACACGCATGAGCGTTTTGCGGGAAATACAGCCGAGCTATCGGGCGGTGTATTACGTGCCAATATCCCTGATCCATTCCCGGCCCGCGGCACGGCGTGGCGGAGAGGACGAACAGAAGCTGCTGGAATTGGCTTCTTCCATCCGGCATTACGGCCTTTTGCAGCCCATTACCGTCCGGAGGGCAGACAGCGGATATGAAATCGTGCTGGGCGAGCGCCGATTCCAGGCGTGCCTAATGCTTGGCTTTTCCTACATCGACGCGTTTGTGCTGCAAGTGACCGAATGTGAAGCGGCGCTGTATTCGATGCTGGAAAACAGCCAGTTTGAGCCACTTCATTTTCTTGATCAGGCAGAAGCCTGCGCCGCGCTGGAAGCAAGCGGTACACCGCCTGAGGTCATTTCTCAGCTGGTGGGAGAAAGCGCGGACTGGGCGGAAAGAAAGGCGCGGCTGCTGCAGCTGCCCCCAGAAACCCGGGCGCTGATCCGCGAGCAGGGCTTAAGCGAACGCCACGCAAGAGCGCTGCTGCCCCTGACGGACGCAGAACAGCAACTGAATATCGCTCTGCGTTCAGCGCTTCTGCGTCTATCCCCCCGCGAAACGGAAGCGCTGGTGGAAAAAGCACTGAACCGCGGGGCCGATGCCCCACCCAAACGAAAAATCATTTCCGTGGTTTGGGAACCGCGGCTTTACGTGAACGCAATTCACAGCATTGTTGAGAACATGCAAACCGCCGGTATGGACGTACAGGCCGATACTGGCGAGGATGACGGCTGGATCACCGTAAACATCAAAATCCGCAAGCGAAAATGAGCTTGCGGATTAATTGGATTGTTGTTATAATCATCAAAGGAAGCCGGGTTTTTCACCATCGAAGATACGATAAAGAAGAAGGAAAGCGTTATGAGCTACGATCTGATGAAAGCGTTGGACGAATACCGCCCCTGGAACGAGCAGGAAGCGCGGGACAGGGAAATCATGCGGACGGCTTTTTCCGCTTCTCCCGACCCGTTTACCCGGGAAAACGAAGTGATGCACTTTACCGCGTCCTCCTGGATCGTGAACCGGGAGCGCACAAAAGTGCTCATGGCGTACCATAACATCTACAACGCATGGGCCTGGACGGGCGGCCATGCGGACGGGGACAGGGATTTGCCGGCCGTCGCCCTGCGGGAAGCGCGGGAGGAAACGGGCATTCACGCGTCGATCATGACCGCTGACATCTTTTCCATTGAAATTCTCACCGTGGACGGCCACGAAAAGCGCGGTCGCTATGTGCCGAGCCACTTGCACCTGAACGTGACGTATCTCCTCATGGCTGACGAAAATGAACCCATCCGCGCCAAAACCGACGAGAATGCCGACGTTCGCTGGTTCACGCTCGAAGACGCGCTGAAGAACTGCTCCGAACCCTGGATGGTCAACAGGGTGTATCAGAAGCTGAATCAGAAGCTTGGCGGACTGGCGGGCAGGTAATTCCCCTGCATCGGACAGAAGAAGAATTCTTTCAGCGCCATGAACCGCTTTTCCCCGATGCCGTTTACATCCATCAGCTCTTCCAGCAGGCGGAATCCGCCGCGCTCTTCCCGAAGCGTCAGGATGCCCCGCGCCAGCGCTGGGCCGATCCCGGGCACCGTCATCAAATCTTCTGCTTCGGCAGCATTGATATCCATTCGCCCGTCGGGTTCATCGGCTATAAGGCGCTCCGCAGTCCCCGCCGAAGCCGTAACGGGCATGCTTTCCCGGCGGAAGGACAGCGTATACTCCGCTCCCTCAAACAAAAGGACGCCCGCGCAGACCGCAAACGCGCATACGACAGCAAGGCGCGCCGCGAATACACGGCGCGCCTTGCCATTTTTGGTTTTGTCCCGGCGCGTTTCCATTCCTGTTTACCGTTCGGAATAGGGCCGCCAGTCCTTCACGGGAATCTGATTCATGGATTCAGGATACACACCCTTTTTGCGCAGCTGGAAGCCGAGGTCGCAGTGCAGATTCCGCCCGCCGCTGGGCACGATCACGGAAGGAACGGTGATGGTGGTTCCTTTTTCCTGCGGAAGGATGCTGGCCACCAGCGGGAATTCAGTCTGCCGCACAGTGGCTTTGAGTTCCGCGGGCATAGTCACGCGCATTTCGTATTCACCCGGGTAAATGTCGGAGATCATATACTTGCCATATTCATTCGTGACCGTTTCGGCGATTTTTTCGCCATGCTGGTACAATTCGATTCTGATGCCGGGCAGGTAGGGCTCGCCCACATCCTGCATACCGTTGCCGTTTTCGTCGAGCCATGCGCGGTCGCCGATTTCGCCCATCGCGCCCATGCCGATATCCACGCCGGAGAGCTCCTCTCCCATGGGCAGGTCAAAGGGAATGGGCTTGGGAGAACCGTCGGGATTGCCCTGGATATAGCTTTCCCGGCTGCCGGTGTCCTGCTCCCTGGCATACAGATGCCCAAGGGGCAGGGTCGCGGACAGTGTATAGGTGCCGGGCAGCAGGCGGTTAAAGGCGTAAGCGCCGAAAGAATCGGTCATGGCGGAAGCGACGGTCATGCCGTTTTCGTCCAGCAGATAAACCGCCAGCCCGTCCACGCCGTTCATGCTGCCGTCCAAGCTCCACATCTGGCCTGCAACGGAAGAATAGCGCATCATCGGCAGCACCACGCCGGTATCGCTCCGCGCGCTGAGCGGCACCGTCCAGCTTTCCTCCTGCTGCCGCGCGCCATCAACGTTCACCAGCACTTCGTTATCGTCCATGCCGATGCGCAGCTCGTAATCCGCGGGGATCAGATGCTCCATGATGAACGCGCCATTCTCATCGGTGACGGCGAAGGCCGCTTCTTCATTATTCCGCCACAGGGAAACACTGCGCCCTTCCGCGCCGTATTCGCCCGCATCCATCTGACCGGACATGTTGTCGTCGTAATACACGGTGCCGGACACGGTGACGGGCAGAGAAGCCAGGATATTGGCGTCGGTCTTCTGTTCGCCCATGGAAAAGGAAATCGTGGCGGTGGCGGTAGAGGAGGCGGTGGCCTCGACGGGCGAGCCTTCCGTCTGCCCGAACACCAGATAATCGGGCAGCATGACCTGCAGCACGTAGGTGTCGGGCTTTAAGTTGTTGAAGGCGTAGGAGCCGTCCGGCTGGGCGTGGATCTGGAACGCCTGGCGCGAACGCTGGCCGGAGAGGGAAATCAGAGCGCTGAAGTTTTCATCGGTGTCGATGGCGTCGTAAATGATCCTGCCCGACAGGGAAGAATTGTAAATGCCAAACAGCGTCGTCATATGGATCTCCGAGCCGCTTTCCGTGGTGAACGCGGGAGAGGCCCACTGTTTTTCCATCGTGCGGGGGGAGATGAACTGGCCGTTGTCCGGCATGATATAATTGACGGAATACGTGCCGGGCAGCACACCCTTGATGAAGAAATAGCCGTTGCCATCGGTGACGCCGTAGCTGTAAGCGGAAGCGGGCTGGCCGTTTTCATTAAGCAGCACCACATTCACACCGGAAAGGCCGGTGTTGGCGGGGGCATATTCATCGTCGATCAATACATAGCCGTCCACCCGTCCGGCGCGGAACACGCCGCCGTCGATGCCCGCGGCCTGCTGACCAGGAAAAACAGACACCGTGTCGGTCTGGCCGTATTCGGGCGTCTGGAAGGTGATATGGCTGTACATGCCCTGCGCTTCCGCGGGCGAGGAAGACGCCACATAATCGTCAGACAGCAGGAAACGCACGGAGTACACACCGGGAAGGAGGGAACCGAAGCTGTAGACGCCGCTGTAATCGGTCTGTGTCTGCGCCTGAACGTTTCCATTCTGATCCACAGCCTGCACCGTGATGCCAGGCACAAAGGCCGCACCTGCCTGATACACGCCTGAGCTGTTGGTGTCCTCAAACACAGTGCCGGTGATCGACCCGGTCATTGTCACCCCCGCGGAGTAAGAAGCGCTTCCCTGCGCGCTGTCCAGAAAAACGGTTGCTTCGGCGGTATTCTGCGCGCCGGAAACGCTGAACAGCTGGTCCTGGCCGGGGCTGAACACATATCCGCCCGGCAGCATAGCGGAGATCACGGTTTCGCCGCCGCGCAGCGAATGGAAAACCGCTTTCCCCAGATCGTCGGTATATACCGTTTCGATCGCTCTGCCGCCCTGGTACGCGGTGATCTGCGCACCGTAAACAGGAGCGTCGTTTTCATCCGGTTCACCGTTCTGGTCCACATCCTGATAAATATACAGCGAAAGCCCCGCGCTCGGAATCGCGCCAACGCTGCCGACGTTGGTGGTAATGCCAACCTGCACAGACACGCCGACAGCCGCCTGGCTGGCGGTTTCAGAGATCAGCGACACGCCGGGATACGTAAACACCATGCCTTCTGGCAGCTGGAAGCCCAGTTGGTATTGGCCGGACTGCAGGTTCTGGAAAACAAATTCCCCCTGCTGATTGGGAGAAACCGTGCGAAGCAAGCCGAGCGAAGACGAATACAGCGCCACCACCGCCTCGGTCAGGCCGGCTTCATCCGCGTCCCACCTGCCGTTGAAATTGGCGTCGTACCACACCTTGCCCGAAAGCGACCCGGAGCGCACCATGCCAACGCCCATGCCAACGCCTTCCTTGGGGGCGACGGTGAAAGCGGCGGAAATACCGGTGCCGTCGGCGTTTGCGTAGAAGCAGTTATAGAATGTGTTGATTTTCTGGCCGATCGGGCCGATCACAAGGTTGTTGGGCAGGGTCACGCGCACCTTGTAGGTTCCGGGCGACAGCTCGCGGAACGCAGCTTCGCCCTGAAAATTGGAAATGGTGTTGGCAACCACGTAGGTTTCGCCTGCGTACTCATACAAAAGCTCGGCCTGCACGCCCTGCACCAGCGTTTCCTGCTGCATGCGCCCGCCGTTGGCGTTTTCGTCAAGGAACGCCACCAGGGATACGGCGGAATTGCTTCTCGTCAGGCCAATGTTCATTCTCAGGCTGATGCCATCCTGCAGGGTGAAATACGGCGTATAACCGATTGAACCCTGTGCGGGAAGAACGCTGCTGCCCGTACCATGCATGGTAAAGCGGTATTCGCTTCCCGCCTCAACGCGCAGCCGGTATTCACCGGCTTTCAGCCCGGAAAACAAATAATTGCCGCTCTGGTCGGACGTGACGAAGGTATACCGGTCGCTCTCGCCGGAAGCATTCCGCTTCTCCAGCGTGATTTTCGCGCCGGAGTTATAGACACCCTCGTCGCTCTGGTATACGCCGTCCACGGTCTTTTCCACCCAAATGGTTCCGCCTAACCGGCATTCCGCCAGAGCGCCGGCAGCGCTCAGGAAAAGAAACAGCAGACAGCCAAACAGTACGATCCAACCACGCTTCTGTAACTCGCGCATAAACCGAGCCTCCATCTTTTATCGCATGAATCCGCGCCGGAAGCGCCGCCCCGGCGGAAAGCATAAGAATACCTCTACCATGATAATCCAAACCGGCTGGAATGTCAATCATAAGGACGAAACGAAAATGTAAAAAAGTGCAGTCCGCATTGCATATTCACGCTGCCGCAAAATTGAACCGCCGTACAAAAGCAAGCAAAAACGCGGAAACCCTCTTTGTTCAAGGGGATCCGCGTCCAAAACTACTGATCAGATTATTTCAATTTACCGGCGGTTTCTTTTTCAGTTTTTCGTAGGTGCCGTCCTCGCGCTCGATATAGACCTGATCGAGGGTGTCTTTCAGGTTCGCTTTGAATTCGTCAATATACTGCCGGCGGAGGCGCTGCTGCTCTTCCGCTTCTGATGCGGTGAGGCCCACTGTCTTTTTCTTTCGGGCCAGTTCGTTGATGCGATCAATGTCCTGTTTGTTCATGCTTTCGCGGTCTCCTTCCTCAGTTTCAACCCGAAGCCAACCAGCACGCCGACCACAACCAGGAATGCGGCGTAGAGCAGATAATGGCTCACAGCCGTGCGGTCGATCATGAATTCAATGCCCACGCCCGCGCCGACGCAAATCGGGATGGAAACCAGCGCGGCGATGGCCAGACCTTTTTTCTTATGCCAGTTCCGAATGGCCAGCGTGATGATGCCCGCGCCAAGCAGCATGATCGCCATCACCTGCTGCAGCTTCACATACGCTTTGACGGTCATATGCTGGTCGTACCGCAGGCTTTCGAGTAATATCTGCGTCCCGCCGAAGAGCAGCATGAATTTGATGAAGGTGTCCCCCGCGCGGCGCTTCGGTGAAATATCCAGGAATAGGAACAACGCCAGGAAAAGCATCACGGTGGATTCGATGATGTAGGTGTTCAGCCGCAGGCCGAAATCCGTTTCACGCGCCAGGAAGGAGCCCTTGAAAAGCTCATCAGACAGGAAGCGGCTGACGCCGAATTCCTCGACGCAGCCCTCCCCCATTCGCTCGCAGGCGGCGAACAGCAGCAAGCACGGGGCCAGGAAATCCAGCATACGGGCAGGACTCTGCTTCGTGAGCTTCGCGGAAAACACCGCGCCGATACAAGCGCCGATCAGCGCGCCCATCATGGAATAGCCGCCGGTATTCACCCGCAGCACGGCCCACAGCGGCATGGTCTGTCCCAGGGATTCATCCATGAATCCGAAAAACAAGCGGGACACCACGAACCCACAGGCCATCGATAGCACGCCGGTCAGAGCGGTAGTGCCCTGCTTCCATTTCGCCCGACGCAGGAGCAAAGCGAGCAGAATCAAGCTCAGCGCCAAGCCCAGGGCCACATACAGCCCGAACGAATACATTTCCACGCCCAGAAAAACGGATTTCGGGGCGTCCTCACGCAATGCGAACACGGTTATTTTCCCTCCGAGGGCACAGCGGTGGCGAAGTAAATCACGTCGGCCACGTCGCGCTCCCTGGCTTTATAGTTGTAGATTTCGTTGTTGTACACCATGATGGCGCTGTTGCCGCCGTCCAGGTTGTAGGCTTCGCGGCAACCGAGGGACGCCATGAATTCCGCCAGCTCCTGGTGGGTCGCGCCGTCCGAGCCAGAATTGCCGCGCCCGTCCGCGATGACCAGCACGTAGCTCAGTGTGTCCAGCTGGCCAATGGCGCAGCGGGGCTCGCGACCGTTGGGGTTGAAATTGTATTCCTTATCCAGTTTGAGCACTTCGCCGTTCTGCACTAGCGCGGGGCCGAACATGAAAGCGTTAATGATCTGATGGCCGGTATCCTTTTCAAACTTATCCGCGCCTGCGGATTTGATAAAAGTATGGAAATCGCCGTTTTCGTCGATGATGAGAATGTCCTTCTGCTTGTTCAGCTTGTCCTGCCGCTTTTCACCCATGCGGTAGATGAAGCTGTGCTTGGCCTTTTCGTTGGTGTAGTTGTCGCCGTTGATAGCCACGATGGCGTTATGCTGCTTTGCCATCACCGTGACCAGGCCGGTGGTGTCCTTCTTGATGGTCTTGCCCGCGTAAGCGGTGCGTAGCTGGGTCGGGGAAGCGACCTCTACCCACGCAATGCGCCACACCACGCCGTTTTCCTCGCGGGTCTCCATCTGCACGCGGATGGAAGCGTCCTCGTATCCGTCGGGGGTAAAGAGGGAGGTGTCGGGCTTCATGCCAGCGGAAGTATCAATCGGAAGGGAGTATTCCGATTCTACCGCTTCTGCGCGGGCGGAGGCAACGAAAAGGGAGAGAAATCCGCTTTCCTCCGCTTCGCTGTCCAGCTGCTCCTGCATTTCCCAGAGGGCGTCCTCCAGGATAGTGGGAGACGAAATCACAAAGGCGGAAGACACCACCATGACGGCGCAAAGCAGCGCCAAAAGAATACGAAGAGGCATGATCATTTTATTGTTCTCCTTTCACTTTCTCAGCGGGAAAGACCCAGGCTTTCTGGATGCGGTAGTTGATCACGTACATCGCCACGTCGATGACGATTTTGAGCAGGATATGCAGGAAATTTGTGTGGACATAATGATCGAGGAAGCCGAATACGAACGTGGTGATGACCAAAGCGCACACCGCCAGAATGATATATCGCCTCACCGCGCCGGGCGCGTTTTTCGTCTGGAACACGAAATTCTTGTTCAGCAGGAAGTTGAGCGGCGCGGAGCAGACGCGGGCGATAGGCGTCGCCACCAGCGCCTTGAAGCTGAAGGGGATGCCGAGCAGCGTGATGTCCGGCCTGTCCTTAAACACCCAGAACATCATAAGCGAGAGGATCAGATAATCAATCAGGAAGGAAATGATGCTCGCCGCGCTGTAGCGGAAGAAGCTGCCAAGGAGCAGTTTGTAGATGCGCCAGGAGTCGCGGATGGGATGAAAGTGGGTGCCCTTGTTTTCCTCGTGATAGATGGTTTCGATGGTGACAGCCCGGATGGGGATTTTCTGATTGCTGGCCTGGATGAGCATGTTCATTTCATACTCGAACCGGTCGCCGGTAACGGACAGCATAAAGTCCGTCAGGCTCCTGGGAAACGCGCGCAGGCCGGTCTGGGTGTCAGGCAGCCACTGGCCGTACAGTACCCGGAACACGCCGCTGGTCATGCGGTTGCCGAAGCGGGATTTGGGCGGAACGTTGGGATTATTCCTGGAAAAGTCCCTGCTGCCCAATAACAGTTCTTCCTTTTCGCCCAGCTCCGCAGTCAGTTTCAGCGTATCCGGCACGGTGTGCTGCCCGTCGGAGTCCGCTGTAATCATGCCTTTCAGCTTCGTGTGCTGTTTCAGATACGCAAACCCGGTGCGCAGGGCCGCGCCTTTCCCTTTGTTCACCTCGTGATGCAGCACATGGCAGCGCTCCCACCCGGCGATCTCGTCAAAAAACTTCTGATACTCCGCGCTGGAACCGTCGTCCACCACGAGGATCAGGCCGAAATCCGCGGCCAGCAGCTCTTTCACATAGGCGGGCAGGCGCTCGTCCGGGGAAAGGGATGGAATCAGGATACTGCATTCCTGTGGTCTCATCGTTTTTCTCCTTTGCAATTCAAAAATCTCTGCGTTTACGTCATTGTATCCAGATAATCCAGCAGCAGCGGGCCGGCGTCCAAGCCGGAATAACTGTTCAGGAAGGATTCAAACTGTTCCCGTGTAACAAACTGGAAAGCGAATTCCTTTACATACGCCCGCAGAAAAGCGTCGGTTCCTCCGGGGAGAAACTCGTCCAGCGCCAACAGCAGCGCAGCCCCCCTGCCATAGACGACGGTGCGGTAATCCTGATAGTTATTGTAATATGAGATGGGACTTCCGGGCGTCGGGCTGCCGGGCACGTTTTCCATCATGGCGGAATCCACCCGGTAATACCGAAGGGTTTCAAAGCTGCTTTGCCCGTATCGCTTCCCGACGTAGCGAAGCATCGCATATTCGGCAAGCGCTTCGTCCTGCCATGGCTGGTTCACGCCGTCCGACCCGATCAGGGCGTAAAACCACTGGTGCGCCGTTTCGTGGGCTACAGTCAGTTCCAGACTGTCGGCCTTGTTCTCAGCGTACTGTCCGTTTCCGATCATGCACAGCGCGGAGTATTCCATCCCGCTGAAGGGAAAGCTCACTTCGCATACAGACAGCGCGGGATAAAGATATTCGCCGTACAGTTCAGAGAAGGTTTCCAGCGCTTTTTTCGCGCCGTCCAGCGCGCGTCTGGCTTCCGCGGCGGTTTCGGCATAGGAGAGGATGCGCGTGTTCCCCGCTTGTCCCTTCGCCATAGCGGCGTGCTCATACACGCACAGCGCAGCATCACGGGCAGCCAGGAGCTCGCCCCGCCAAAGCCCATCCTTTTCCTTTTCAAGCGGAACGGAGCAGGCGGGCAAATATCCTTCCGGCGCTTCCAGCGTGATATGAAAGTTAGCGCATTCGTTTACGAAAGGATCACCGATGGCATAATACGTATCCGTCCGCCATTCGCCGTCCGCATACACGGACAGCAGAGGAAGCGTATTTCCCAGTTGCCAGCAGCCTTCGGTGTACCCCGTGCGAAAAGCGCAGTGTGGGATCTTCGCCAGGCACCGGAAAAACAGTGTGCCACTCTCCCCCGGCTCAAGCTCCGGAATGTCGATCCGAAGGGCGGTTTCGTCCGCGTTGACGAAGGAATGTTCCGCAGCTTGTCCGTTCCATTCCACATTATACACCGTCAGCCCGCCTGGAGAAAAACCTTCGGGATAGCAGGCGTCATACAGCTCTTCCGTAGCGGCGGGGCTGGTTTCTTCGGATTGAAAGGCGTTCAGCCATGTCCTGAGCATCAGGCTGCCGAGCGTGTCGCCTGTGCTATTGCAGTAGCAGATAGATTCTGAAATCGCCAGAACGCTTTCTTCGGGAATCAGCCGCAGCTCCACCCGGTAATCCGTCAGTCCTTCCGACGCGGCCTCAAGCGCTGCGTCCTGCCACATGATCTCGCTGTTTTGAAAAAAGATGAGCCGGATAAGCAGCGCCGTCAGCGCGCCGATGGCGCAAAAGATAGCAGTCTTCCGCCATCCGCGGGACGGCGTCTTCCGTATTATACACCTCTTTCGCCCCATTTTCCAGCCCCTTTCCTTGATTTCTTCCCCATTATAACACATGAAGCCCAGTTTTTCTTCCAACATAAAAATATTTTTCCATTGATGCATCACCCGTCGGCACCTTTTTTTCCTTCCTGAAATTTCTTAAAAAAATTTTTTGTAAATAGCAGGAAAAAAGAAATATACGCCGAACAGATAGAAAATGGCCACTACTATGGAGAGGTATGAAGATGCCCTACACCATCGCACGCTATGCCGGTTACTGCGCCGGCGTCCGCAGAGCCATGGAGATCGCGTTCCAGGCCGCGCGGGAAGCAAGGGAACTGAACGTGAAGTGCTATTCCCTCGGTGAGCTGATCCACAATCCGGAGGCGGTGAACGCCCTTCGCAGCGAAGGGGTCGTATCCATCGACCGGGTGGAGGAAGCGGAAAAAGGCAGTATCATTTTATTGCGCAGCCACGGCGTATCCCCTCAGGCGGAGGAAGAATGCCGAAAAAGGGAACTGATCATCCGGGATACTACCTGCGGCTCGGTTCAGGCGCTGCATAAAATCGTCCGGGAAAGCGGAGAAGCGGGTATTCCCGTGATCCTGGTCGGCGAAGCGGATCATCCCGAGGTGCAGGGCACAGCAGCCTGGTGCCCGGGAGAATGCCACATCGTGCAGAGCGAAGATGACGTGGACGCGCTGCCCGAGATGGACAGGCCCCTCGCCGTATCGCAGACCACCTTTTCCCTCCAGGCGTGGGAAAGGATCCTCATGCGGCTGGAAAAGCGCTTTCACAATCTTGACGCCCGCTGCACCGTCTGCCCCGCCACCCAGAAGCGCCAGCAGGAAGCCAGGGCCCTCGCCGCAAAGGTGGACGCCATGGTGGTGGTAGGCGGGAAAAGCAGCGCGAATACCCGCAAGCTATATGAAATCTGCCGGGCCATCTGCCCGCGCACAATTCTGGTGGAACGTGCCGCTGAAATCCCAGCGGACTTTATCGATATCCACAATCATCACATAGGAATAGCCGCCGGCGCATCTACGCCGGATTGGTCATTTAAGGAGGTTGTCACACGCATGAACGACATGGAACACATCGACCAGGAAACCCAGCAGGAACCCGTCGCCCAGGTTGAGCAGGAAGCCGCCCCCGTCGAGCAGGAAGCTCCCGAAGGACAGGCGCTCACCATGGAAGACATCGAAAAGACCGTGGTTCGCATCCGCACGGGCCAAACCGTTACGGGCACCGTGGTACAAATCACCGACGACGAAGTGTGCGTCAACATCGGCTACAAGTCCGACGGTTTGATCAAGCGCTCCGACTTGGTGGATCAGGACGTGAAACTCGGCGACGAGATTGAGGTCGAGGTCGTCAAGGTCAATGACGGCGAAGGCAACGTCCTGCTCTCTCAGCGCAACATTGTCAACCGCAAGGCCTGGGACGCGCTGATGGAGAAGTATGAAAAAGGTGAATACATCGAAGCCGTGGGCAAGGAAGCCGTCAAGGGCGGCCTGCTCGCCAGCGTCGAGGGTGGCGTGCGCGCGTTCGTGCCCGCTTCCCAGCTCGCCCAGCGCTACGTCGAAAAGATCGGCCAGTTCGTGGGCCAGCCCATGAAGCTCAAGATCATCGACGTGGACAAGCAGAAGAAGCGCATCGTGGCCAGCCGCAAGCAGGTCATCGAGGAAGAAAGCAAGGCCAAGAAGGAAGCGGCCTGGGAAAAGCTCGAAGTCGGCGCTGTGGTCACCGGCATCGTCCGCCGCTTCGCGGACTTCGGCGCGTTTGTTGACCTGGGCGGCGTGGATGGCCTGATCCACATCACGGACCTGGCCTGGAACCGCGTGAATCATCCCAGCGACGTGCTGCAGGTGAACCAGGAAGTCAACGTCAAGATCAAGTCCCTGGACCGCGAACGCGAACGCATTCAGCTGGGCTACAAAGAGCTCATGCCCAAGCCCTGGGACAACATCGAAGAAAAGTATCCCGTGGGCGTCATCCTGGAGCGTCCCGTGGTGCGCATCCGCCCCTTCGGCGCGTTCATCGAGCTGGAGCCCGGCGTGGACGGCCTGGTGCATATTTCCCAGGTTGCTCCCACCCGTGTCGCCAAGGTGGAAGACGTGCTGCAGGAAGGCCAGAACGTGCTGGTCAAAGTGCTGGCCGTTGATCCCGAAGCAAAGCGCATCAGCCTGAGCATCCGCCAGGCGCTGGAAGATGAAACAGTGCTCGAAAACAACGAGCTGGAAATCCCCGGCGAAGCGGAAGAAGCGCCAGTTGAAGAAGCCGCTCCCGCTGAGGAAGCCCCCGCCGACGCCGAATAATCTTATTGTTCTCCCTGCCGCGCCCGCATTACTGCGGCGCGGCGTTTTCTGTTTCAGTGTACTCTAAACCCTTCGGAGGTTCCCATGAAAAAAGCTCTTTTCATCCTTCTCTTTCTGCTTCTGCTCTCCTGCGTTCCCGCTTTGGCTGAGGAAGCGCCCGACCTGACCGCGCAGTGCAAAATCACGGTATCCTCCCAGTCCAAGCGCGCGTCGCGCATGAGTGACCGGGACTATCTGACCGGCTTCATCAGCGACAAGCAGAAGAATCCGTATATCGAAATCGCCGCGCCAAAGGGCCAGCCGATGTACGGCGTGTATGTCTGCTTCGGGGGCAAGCTGTACCCTTGGACAGTGGAGACCAAAAAAAACGGCAAGTGGGTTCAGGTATACCAAAGTGAAGGCGAATTCGCGCATGAGTACGCGCCCCTGCCCGACGGAGAAACGAATATCCGCGTGCGCCTGAACAGCAACAAACAGGCGGTGCTGGCCGTCAGCGAGCTGTTCGTGTTCGGCGCGGGAGAAACGCCTTCCTATGTTCAGCAGTGGCAGGCGACCCCGGAGAAGTGCGACCTGCTGGTGCTCTCCGGTCATCCGGACGACGAGATCCTGTTCTTCGGCGGGGCGATTCCCTATTACGCCGCGGAGCGGAATATGCAGGTGGTAGTTGCTTACCTCACTTCCGGCAACATGAGCGACCTGATCAAAAACGACCGCGTCACCGGCCGCCGCAGCGAACTGCTGAACGGCTTATGGGAAATGGGCCTGCGCAATTATCCCGTGATCTATGATTTCTGGGACAAGTTTTCCAAGAACCTGGACAGCGCATATGAAGCCGTAGGCAAGAAAAAAGTGCAGGAAGCCATGGTGGAACTGCTCAGAAAATGCAAGCCCGAGGTCGTCGTCACCCATGACGTGAACGGCGAATACGGCCACGGCATCCACCGCGTATGCGCCGACGTAATGGCGCACTGCATCCCGGTTGCCGCCGAGGCCGGAAACTACAGCGACTCCGCGCAGAAGTACGGCGCATGGCAGGTGAAAAAGCTGTATCTGCATATGTATAACCAGAATCAGATTGAGATGGATTGGGATCAGCCGCTCTCCGCGTTCGGCGGGCGCACCGGCTATCAGGTGGCGGAAGCGGGCTACCAGTGGCACGTATCCCAGCACGAAGCGGGCCAGAAGAACCCGGAAACCGGCAAGTGGGAATACTTCATCGTGGAACCCCGCGACAGCAAATACAGCTGCTACCGCTTCGGCCTGGCCTATACCACGGTGGGCTATGACGTGAACGGCAACGACTTCTTTGAGAATATTCCCGGCTACTGAGGTGAACGTGTGGAGGGTGAAGTGTGGAGTTGAAGATTGTGAATGCTTACGTGGAAACAAGTACATTGGATAAAGCATTTTTCACTCCACACTCCACACTCTACACTTTTTTTGATAAAGGAGTTTAAAATGCGTTTGACCACGCTATGCTACATCGAGCGGGACGGCTGTTACCTGATGCTGAAACGGGATAAGAAGGCCGTGGACGAAAACAAAGGAAAATGGATCGGCGTGGGCGGGCATATGGAGGAGGACGAATCCCCGGAGGAATGCGCGCTGCGGGAAATCAGAGAGGAAACGGGACTGGAAGTGAAGGATCTGCGGCTTCGCGGCATCATTACCTTCATCCTGCCGGACTGGGGAAATGAGCTGACCTTCCTCTATACCGCCGGCACGGACACGGCGGAGGTAACGCCCTGCTCCGAAGGGACGCTGGCGTGGATTCCGATAGAAAAAATCGCCGATCTGCCGCTTTGGGAGGGCGACCGGGTATTCCTGCCTTTGCTGCAATACTGCCAGGAATGCTTTTCCCTCAAGCTGATTTACGCGCCGGGCGGTGCGCTGGTTGATTACCGGCTGAATTGTTAAATTTCAGTAAAGAAAGCATCCGTGCGAAAAAGAAGCGTGAATTTGTCTTTACATTCCAGCGCCGTTATGTTATACTATCCCGCGGGACACGATTTGCCCAGTGGGGCAAGGTTCGTCCATGAAACAGAAAGGGGGACTGCGGATGCTGGACGAAATGAAAGTGCTCAGCCGTATTGCCCCTGATCTGATGGCGGATATCGGCCGGCGGGCGCAGGTGCTTTCCTCTATTGAAGTTATGCAGCCTGTGGGCCGGCGGGCGCTGGCAGCCAGGCTGAACCTGCCCGAAAGGGAAGTGCGGGCGGCCGCGGCGATGCTCAAAGAGCTTGGGCTGATCAGCATGGACGCTGCGGGAATGCAGCTCACTTCCCAAGCGATCGAAGTGCTTGCGGGGGCGCATGACCTGAGCCGCGCGATGTTCGGCCTGACGAAGCTGGAGCAGGCGCTTTCCCAATTGCTTAGCGTACCGCATGTGATCGTGGTATCCGGCAACGCGGATACTGATCCGCAGGTCATGCGCGAAGTGGGCCGGGCAGCGGCGCACCGGGTGCATAAGCTTCTACAGAGCGGCATGACACTCGCTGTGACCGGCGGACGCACCATGAGCGAGATGGCCCACGGGATGCAGTCCGCAACTTCTATGAATGTGATGGTCGTGCCTGCGCGCGGGGGTATGGGTTCCTCGGTGGAGACCCAGGCCAGCGCCGTCGCCGCGGAAATCGCCCGGCGTATCGGCGGGCATTACCGGGTGATGCATCTGCCTGATTCACTCGACGCGGCCGCGCTGCAGGAAATGATGAAGCTGCCCGACGTTCGGGAAACCCTGGAGCTGCTTCAGCGCGCCGACCTGGTGGTGCATGGCATCGGGCGCGCCGATGCCATGGCGCAGCGCAGACGGCTGTCCATTGATGACATGGAGATTCTGAGAAAGAAAAAAGCTGTCGGTGAAGCTTTCGGCGATTTCTTTGACAGCGACGGCAAAACGGTGCTCAAAACCAGCACCGTCACCCTGGGCATCGGTAAGGTGAACAAGGGAACGAAAATGGTCGCTGTGGCCGCCGGCGAGCGCAAAGCCGAAGCCATCATCGCCGCCACGCGCCACGAAACGCACGATTCCCTCATCACCGACGAAGCGGCAGCACAGAAGATTGTAGCAATACTTAAGAGTTAGGAGTGAGAAGTTAGGAGTTTATAGTTATTACGATTTCGGCCATGTCTGGCTATCATATCAGTATCAGACTATAAAACTCCTAACTACTCACTGATAACTCCTAACTGACAAATCGGTACCACGGCCCAAAGGCCTTGGCATACAATTTCCGGTAAAAACTCAAATTGGAAAAAGGAGTGGCATCTATCATGGCAAAGAAAACCATCGACGACATCAATGTAAAAGGCAAGCGGGTCCTGGTTCGCGTTGACTTCAACGTGCCCATGAAGGACGGCAAAATCACCAACGACAAGCGCATTCAGGCGGCGCTTCCCACCATCCAGAAACTGATCGCGGACGGCGGCAAGGTCATCCTGTGCAGCCATCTGGGCAAGCCGAAGAACGGCCCCGAAGCCAAGTTCTCTCTGGCTCCCGCCGCGGAACGACTGGGCGAACTGCTGGGCAAGAAGGTTGTGTTCGCGGATGACGACAACGTGGTCGGAGAAAACGCCAAGGCCGCCGTTGCCGCCATGAACGAGGGCGACGTGGTGCTGCTGCAGAACACCCGCTTCCGCAAGGAAGAAACCAAGAACATCGAAGAATTCTCCAAGGAACTGGCTTCCCTGGCGGACTGCTATGTGGACGACGCTTTCGGCTCCTGCCACCGCGCCCACTGCTCCACCGAGGGCGTGACCAAGTTCACCTCCCCGAATGTTGCCGGCTACCTGATCGGCAAGGAACTGTCCATCATGGGCAAGGCGCTGGAGAATGCCGACCGTCCCTTCGTTGCGGTTCTCGGCGGCGCGAAGATCGAGGACAAGCTGAATGTCATCAACAACCTGCTGGAAAAGGTCGACACCCTCATCATCGGCGGCGGCATGGCCTTCACCTTCCTCAAGGCCAAGGGCTATGAAATCGGCCAGAGCCTGCTGGACGAAACCAAGCTGGACTACTGCAAAGACATGATGAAGAAGGCCGAGGAAAAAGGCGTGAAGCTGCTCCTGCCCATCGACACCGTGATCGTGAAGGAATTCCCGAACCCCATCGACGCGGAAATCGAAACCAAGGTTGTGGACTCCGATAAGATTCCCGCCGATATGCAGGGCTGCGACATTGGCCCCAAGACCGCCGAGCTGTTCGGCAACGCCGTGAAGGCCGCCAAGACCGTGGTTTGGAACGGCCCCATGGGCGTGTTTGAGAATCCCACCCTGGCCAAGGGCACCCTGGCTGTGGCCCAGGCCATGGCCGACAGCGATGCCGTGACCATCATCGGCGGCGGCGACAGCGCGGCTGCTGTGGAACAGATGGGCCTGGCCGCCAAGATGACCCACATCTCCACCGGCGGCGGCGCTTCCCTGGAATACCTGGAAGGCAAAGTGCTGCCCGGCGTTGCCGCTCTCGACGAGAAGTAATTGAGTTTTTTCTGGGGGAAACCGCTCTTTGTTAACCTCATCCGGCCCTACGGGCCACCTTCCCCTAATAGGGGAAGGCTGAGAGCGGTTTCCCCCAGACCTCCTTCCGAGAAAGTTAAAAAGGGTGCCTGAATCCTTTCCTTTTTCATTTCAAACCGAAGCAAATGAAACAAAATCCCCTCTATGGCTTTCTTGGAGGGGGCCTGGGGGAACCATTCTTTGGCCTCCAAAGAATGGTTCCCCCAGAAAAAATTACAATAAAGGAGTGATTCCCATGCGCAAGCCTATTATCGCCGGTAACTGGAAAATGAACAAGACCCCCGAAGAAGCGAAGAAGCTGGTTGCGGATCTCAAGCCTCTGGTGAAGGATGCCAACGCTACTGTGGTGGTCTGCGTGCCCGCCGTGGATATCTGGGCCGTGAAGGAAGAAATCAAGGGCAGCAACATTCATCTGGGCGCTCAGAACGTGCACTTCAAAGAATCAGGCGCGTACACCGGCGAACTCTCTGCTGCCATGCTGAAGGAAGCGGGCGTGGAATACGTGATCATCGGCCACAGCGAACGCCGTCAGTATTTCGGTGAAACCGACGCCACCGTGAACCTGCGCACCATCGCAGCCGTGAAGGCCGGGCTCAAGCCCATCATCTGCGTGGGCGAGCGCAAGGAAGAGCGCGAAGCGGGCTACACCAACGCTCTGGTGGAATATCAGACCCTGATCGCCCTGAACGGCCTGACCGAGGACGAAATCAAGAACGTGGTCATCGCCTATGAACCCGTGTGGGCTATCGGCACCGGCCTGACCGCTACCGACGAACAGGCGAACGAGACCATCGGCGTTATCCGCGCCGCTATCGCCCGCAAGTATGGCAAGCGCGTGGCCAACGCTGTGCGTATCCAGTACGGCGGCAGCATGAATCCCAAGAACGTTAAGGGCCTGATGGCGCAGCCCGAAATCGACGGCGGCCTCATCGGCGGCGCTTCCCTGAAAGCTCCCGACTTCTCCCAGGTTGTGAACTACGACAAATAAACCTGCTCATAAAAACGGCGGACATCTGAACGAGTCCGCCGTTTTTTATGTGCTATGATCTGTTCAGCGGCAGGGCATAGAAGAACGCTTCTTTCCGTCCGCGAACAGAGCTAACACTTTATTACGTTTTTTCAATATTCATAATAACTAAACGAGCAGCTGAACTTACTGCTATAATTCTCGTCGCAGGCATACGTGCCTACTTTCAGACTATTCTTTCCCTTAAAGGTGAGGGTAATCTTATACATGTCGAGTGGAGGAATGCTGAACTGAGAGATGGTACCGAAATCGCCTTGAAGAATTTTCTTATTGTTTTGGTAAATATTCATTTTTAGTTTAGTAATATTCAATATTTCCACGTCGTCATTCAGGTTCACGAAGTATCCGGTAACCTTTACATATGAACTGCCAACCGTAATCATCGTTGGGACGAAACGGAGGTAGTAGCCGATAGGCGCGTCCCTGTAGCACAGCGCGGTGGATGTCGCGCAGACGCATGCAATCACCAGAAGCAGAGCGACGAGTCTTTTCATGTGGAGAGCCTCCTTATGTGTTGTTTTGGATATGTGTCTGTCCCTCTCATGTTCATTATAGCATATTCATGGACATTTTAACAGAGGGTGGAATGAATTATATTCATTCCAGCCAATAATCGTTCATTCCATTTTATTCCCAGTATTCAAACGAACAGGAAATAACGCAGTCGAAATCTATATCACAGATATATGTACCTGTTTTTATATTTCGTCTTTCATTGAATGTGAAGGTGCGCTTCACCATTCCCAGTGGCGGAACGGTGAACTCTTTGAGTGTCCCGAAATTGCCTTCGGCAATCACTTTGTTGTTGTAACGAACTGTCATCTTAAAATCTGAGAAATTCATCACTTCATAGTCATCGTTTAAATTCACGAAGTAACCGGTTACCTTTACTTTTTTGCTTTCAGCAACAACTTCAGTCGGAATGAAGCGGATGTACTTTGCCCGACGGGAGTTTTCGGCAGCAAATGCGGTGCAGGTGGAACAGATGCAGATGATTGCCAGGAACAGTGCGACGAGTCTTTTCATGTGGAGAGCCTCCTTTTGTGTTGATTTGGATATGTGCTTTTCCTATCATTTTCATTATAACATAATCATGGACATTTTAACAGGGTTTGGAGAAAATTTTTTCGCAAAGATGGTCATCTGCTACAGCGTCACGGTAAACGTCGTTCCTTCTCCTTTGGCGCTTTGGACGGTGATCTTCCCTTTGTGCGCTTCCACGACGCTCTTTGCGATGGCGAGCCCCAGGCCGTTGCCTTCAATCTCCCGGTTGTGGGATGAATCCACGCGGTAGAATCGGTCAAATATTTTCTCCTGTGCTTCGTGCGGGATGGCGGAGCCGGTGTTGTGGATTTTCAGGATGCGCCTCTCCCCCCTGGTTTCCAGGCTGACGCTGACTTTTCCGCCCTCGTCGGAATACTTCTGCGCGTTGCTGAGCAGGATCACGATGAGTTGCTTGATCATATCCTGGTCGCCCACGCAGCTGACTCCGTCCGGGATGTTCAGCGTCAGTTCCCTGCCCGCCTCAAACATGGCGGACTCAAAAGGCAATGCCACCTCCAGCAGCGCGTTACTCAGGTCAAAGCGCTGATGCGCGGCCTGGACCGTTCCCTTTTCCATGCGGGCCAGGGTGAGCAGGTTTTGAATCAGGCTGTCGGTTCGCTTGACTTCGGACTGTATATAGTCAAGCGATTTATTGCCGCCGACTTCTCCGGCCAGCGCTTCCGCGTTCGCGGAGATCACGGCCAGCGGCGTTTTCAGCTCATGGCTGGCGTCCCACACGAACTGCTTCTGTTTTTCCATGGCCTCGTCCACGGGCTTCACCAGCCTGTGGATCAGCCAGATGGCGGCAAGACTCAGCAGCGCGTCCTCCGCCACGGCTACCAGAGCGGTTACACGAAGCACATTTTCCATATTCTGGATTTCCAGCCGGTTGTCCACTGCGATCAACAGGCGGGATCCCGCTTCGTCCTGATCCAGCAGCCGAAAAAACTGCGTCCCCACACGGCCGGACGTTTTTCCACTTTGCAGCACGGACGCGGCCATCTGGCTGATCTCCTCATCGGTATAAAGATTCGTTCGGTCGCTTGTCCAATTTTTTACGCTGTTCTCTGCGTCGAGCGTGATCGTATAATAGTTGGACAGGCTTGCCGCGTTGCGCGTTCTGTCTCTTCCCTGTTCATTCTGACCGTTCTGCATCCACGGCGGCAGGGTTCCTTCCTCTGGTGAAGGAGTGGTATTGGGCAAGGCTGTTCTGTCCGGTTCGGCAGGCGGAGTTTCCGAAGCTCTGCCACTGTTTCGGTAATTATTGATACCGCTGCGGAACTGGAAGCTGGGCCGCTGGCCGTTGTTTTCCGCCAGCATGTCCAATACTTCGTTTGCCTGACGTGACAAGCTGTTCCAGTTCATCTGGTTGATGGCGGCCACCAGTCCGGCGGAAGCCAGCAGCAGTCCGATGAGCACCAGCAGAATCATGCGGACTTTCAGCTTGCGGATCATGCCTCTTCCTCCAGCGAATAACCGATGCCGCGGGTGGCTTTGATTTTCACCCTGGAGCCCAGGAAGGTCAGCTTCTTGCGCAAAAAGGAGAGATAGACCTCCAGATTGCTGTAATCCGCCTCACTTTCATAGCCCCACACGCGGTCGAAAATGGTTTCCTTGGGCAATATCTGTTTGGGATTCCGCAGGAACATTTCCATGATCTGGTATTCCTTCGCCCCCAGCTTCACGCTCTCGCCGCTGCTTCTGTTTACCAGTTTGGCTTCCTGCTGGTTCAGCTGGATGTCGCCGAAGGAAAGCTCCATCACAGGCGCTTCCTCCTTGCGCCGGGTGATAGCACGCAGGCAGGCGATCAGCTCCGCCATCTGGAAAGGCTTGGGCAGGTAATAATCCGCACCGCTTTCCAGGCCGCGCACACGGTCGTCCAGGCCGGAACGGGCAGTCAGCATACAAACGGGGGTTTTGATTCCCTTCTCCCGGATGCGTTTCAAAACCTGAAATCCATCTATACCGGGCAACATCACGTCCAGAATGATGGCATCGTAATTGCCGTCCAGCGCGTAATCCAGCCCGTCCGGGCCGGTATACACCGGGTCAACGGAAAAGTTTTCTTTTCTGAACACCTGGCATATCGCGGAGGAAATGCCCTTTTCATCTTCCACCAATAAAATTCTCATTGCTTCAGCCTTTCTGTCAGTTTGTCCAGCTGCAGATCTTCCCATTCGATCACTTCGATTTCCAGCTCCGCCGCGCGCCTGCGCATCACGGCGCGGCTTTTGGAGGAAGCGGCGGAAGTGGCGATGATTGCCCGGGAGCCTTTTCCCCCGAAACGGTCGCGCAGGATAGCCAGTTCATTGAGGGCCTCCGTTTTGATTTCGCAGGTCTTGCAGCTGATGAACACCGGCTGCACGCCGCGCACGGCCATCACGTCGATTTCGTTGGTCACAGCGTCTCGCCGCTTTTCATCCGCCTTCCAGTTCACCACCGCGCTGAGGATCACGTCGTCAAAGCATTCGGCGGCGAGGCAGGCGCGGTAGACCTGCAATTCCAGCACGGAGCCCATATCCCGCAGCCAGAAACGAACGGTTTCATCCGCGAAACGGAAGGATACGCTTTCCTCCGTAAGGGTCAGGCAGTCAATCAAGCCGGCACCGGCAAGATCGTGCACCATGCCTTCGTCCACCGCCACGATCCCGTTGTCTGCCTTGCCCGTACGGCTTCCCTCTGCTTTGAGGGAAGGATCGGCGTTCTGGGAGATTTTCTGGAAATAGCTGATCTGACGGTTCCATATGCGCCGGTGCGCGGCGTAGACCGAGAACAGCGCGTCGATCTGCGGCAGCATTTCCTTCAGCTTTTCATTATCCTCACGCCCCGGCAGCAGCGTTCCGCCCGCCATCAGAAAGCAGCTTTCCGCGTCCAGCCTGACGGTGCAGGGAAGAGCGCGGGCAAAAGGCGCGTTTTTGATTTCAAAGAACATATTGCGCTTGCGGCTGTAGGTGTACACCGGCGTGTTCCCCGAAATGGCCCCTGCCGCGAACAGCGCAGCGTCGCTGCCGCCCGCGATGTCGATGGCGCAGTCTTCGTGTGTTTCCAACACTTTTTTGAGCGTCTTTTCCACCTTCACCGCGTCCAGCAAGCTGGCGGGCACGAAAGTCAGCTTTATCGGGATGCCCCGGTATTGAAAGTATTTTTCCAGCGAGCGGTGCAGTTCCTTGTTGTCCGCCACTTCCTGTGAACAGACCATTACCGTTTCCTCGGGGCGGAACATCTCCGTGCCCAGCACGTTTTCAATCGGCCGGTCGTCGTACAGTTCGATATTGGTTTTCATGACGTTTTCCCTCTGTTCAGCAGTGGGTCGGAAAGATGCTGGCGGAAGAAGGTGATGAGCGGGCCCATGAACAGCGCGGTGATCACCGTACCGATGCCGGGCATCAGGCCCAGCAGAAATCCGATCAGGGTACATATCAGGTCGCTCACGATGCGGATAAATCGGAAAGGAATCACTTTGCCAAACAGCTTTGGCTTCGTATCTGCGATGTGCAGCGGAATGGCATCATAGGCGGAAACCCCCAGATCTGCGGTGTAATACAGCGATGCGGCGATACAGGTCAGGATAATGGCCGCGATCAAAAGAACAACCCGGCCGATGAGCCCCTGATCTCCCAGCAGCGCGGCCAGACCTTTTTCGGTGAACTCCGCGACATAACCCAGCAGGAAGAGATTGATGAACGTTGAAATGCTGATGTAATGCTTATCCAGAAAGAACACGATTACAAGCAGCGCCGCGTTAATGAGCATATACAGGGTGCCGAAGCCGATCGGGATCACGTTTGCCAGCCCGCCGCAGAAGCACTGGAAGGGATCCACCCCGAAAAACGAGCGCTTGAAAATACCCACGCTGACACCCGCCAGCAGCATCCCCGCCAGGGCCAGCATCACTCTTCGCTTCATCAGCGGATCTTTCGCGTTTTCCATTCGTTCCTCACTACTCTTTCTTGTTCTTTTTTCCCTCCTCTTTATCCTATCACGTTTTTCCCCGTCACACAAGCGGAAAAACAAAAATGAGACTGTTCGGCTTGGCATCAAAAGAAGTCTTTCTTTCAGCCCAATCATTGCCATGGACAAATAAGGCGCGATATGGTACACTGCATGTGATTACGAGATTGCCGCAATCTTTTGTACGATCTATTGCGCAGACGGAGGAAGAACAGATGCACAAACGCGGAATAACCTGGCTGATCGTAATCGGCATGCTGATTTCACAAATGGCTTTTCTCCCGGCGCTGGCGGAAACCGGGCCGCAGAGCGCGCCGCTGAACATGGGCGGCGAAAAGAGCGGCATCGTCCGCGTGCGGCTGCAATCTTTGGGAAACCCTTCCAGCCTGAAACTGACGGTCAGCGGCAGCTATACCGTGAACGGTCAGACACTTGGAAACGGCGCGACGGTTGTCGTAAGCTTCAATAAGAGCAGCGGATACCTGTCCCTGACAATCAACGGGACGGTGAGCAATATGGGCGCGTCTTTCAGGCTGACTCGGCGTTCCGGCGGCGTGAAAATCGCCCAGGGTCGGGAGCCCGGCAATGTATATCCCGGCGATCTGGTGTTTACGGCGAAAGGTGGTACCCTCTACGTGGTCGCGTATGTGTACATCGAGGATTACCTGTACGGCGTGCTGCCTTACGAAATGGGCAACTCTTCCGGCCTGGAAGCGCTGAAAGCCCAGGCAGTAGCTGCTCGTACCTACACACTGAACGCCATGGGGAATGGATCGTCCCTGTACGATCTGGTGGACACCACCGCCGATCAGATGTACAACGGCACGCCCTCCGGCAACGATAACTGCCGCCGGGCTGTGGATGAAACCAGCGGCATCGCGGTGAAGAACGGGAGCGAATACACAGCCACCTATTATACCGCCTCCAACGGAGGGCAGACGGAAACGGTGAAGAATGCCTGGAACGTGTCCGGGCCCGATTACCTGACGCTCAGGGACGACCCCTATGACCTCAGCAATCCGGACGCGGTTGTGAAATCCGTACGGGTGAGCGCGTCCAATCCGCAGAGCGGCAAACTGGGAGGCCTGCTGAATAAAAAAGCGACAGCATCATTCGGAGAAGGCGCGGCGGTGACAGCGGTGTACGCCGTCGTTCCGCATACGCCCAAATACGCTTATCCCAGTCGGCTGTATACCAAGCTGGATTTTGAAGTGGGCTACACCCTTAACGGCCAGACCGCCTCCGGCATCATCACCTTTGATATTTTCAGTGAGCTTGAAAGCGCGCTTGGCATGAGCATCAATTCAGCAAAAAATGAGCTCTGGTCGGTCTCGCAGAGCGGCGACCAGTTCGTGATCTCCGCCCGGCGATATGGCCACGGCGTTGGCATGAGCCAGCGCGGAGCGATGCAGATGGCCCGGATGGGATATACGTACGACCAGATTCTTGGGTTCTATTACCCCTGCTGCGTGCGCGTGCTGTACACGCTGGATACGCCCGTTCAGGTCACCGAAGCTCCTGCGCCCGCGGAAACGCCCGGGCCGTCCGTGCCCGTGGTGACTGCCTGGGTCAACACGGAAAGCGGCGCTTTGAACCTGCGTTCCGCGCCAAACACCGGCGCGAAGGTGGTGTGCACGATTCCGCAGTATGAACAGATCAGCGTTTATGATCGGGGCGGCACCTGGAGCCTGGTCGCCTATAACGGCAGCGAAGGGTACGTGATGACGCGCTTTCTCTCCTTTGCCGAACGGTTTGAGACCCCCGCCGCGCCCGCGCCGATACTTCCGCAGGCGGGCGTTACAGCCGCTGTGACCACGGAAAAAGGCTCGCTGAATCTGCGGCGCGAACCAAAGAGCAGCGCGAAAGTACTGTGCACCATCCCGCAAAACGATCAGGTGATCGTGCTCGAGGAAGGCGCGGACTGGTGCAAGGTGGTCTATGAGGGGATTCAGGGTTACGTCATGACAAAGTTTCTGTCATTCTCCGCCGCTCCTGAACAAGTCTCCCCCACCTCCGCCTCCGTCATTTTGGAGCCCATGCGCACGTTGTCTATGCCCGTGCTGGGCCGCGTCAATACGCCGCTGAGCACGCTGAACCTGCGCGAAGGCTGCTCCACGGATTCGCGCATCCTGCTGGAAATCCCGAAGAACGAATACGCGACCATCACGGCCGTCGGCGATACCTGGTGCGCGGTTACATATCAGGGCATCAGTGGCTACTGCATGATGCAGTATCTGGAGTTTACGATTTATGAATGATGATTTGAACGGCCTGCTGCTTCCCGGTGAGCGTGTGGATGATCTGCAATTGATGGACCTGCGCGTCATCCAGTCCCCTGACGCCTTCCGCTTCGGCATGGACGCCGTGCTGCTGGCGGACTTCGCCCGGCCGCATCCAAAAAGCCAGGTATGTGATCTGGGCACAGGCACGGGGATCCTGCCGCTGCTGCTTTACGGGCGGGAATGCTCCATCACCTGTGATGCGGTGGAGATTCAGCCTGACGCAGCTGAAAGAGCGGCGCGCACCATACGGCTGAACGGGCTGGAAAACGTGATCACCGTCCATCACCGCGACTTGCGGGAAGTGCGTTCGTTTCTTTCGCGCGCATCCTATGACCTGGTGATCTGCAATCCGCCTTACAGCCCCAGCGCCGCTTCTCTGCCCAGTCCAAAACCAGCGCTGCGCACTGCCCGGCAGGAGAGTGAGTGTACCCTCGACGATATCTGCGCCGCCGCCGCCTGGCTGCTGCGCGACCGGGCAAGGCTTACACTGATGCTGCCCGCCGCCAGGCTGGCAGAAGCGTTTGATACCCTGCGAAAACACCGCCTGGAACCCAAACGGATGCGCTTCGTCCACGCGAACGTCTCCCGTCCCGCCCGTCTCGCGCTGATCGAAGCCATGCTGAACGTCCACGCGGGCCTCATCACCGAGCCTCCCCTGATCGCGAAAACGATGGACGGAAACGATACGCAGGAAATCATTCAGATTTATCATCTTCCACAGGAAGAGAACAAAAGAAAAGAAACGAACACATAAAAGAACGCAAACCTGAAAAAAGGATTGTCTGGATAAAGTATTTTTCATGAAGACTGTGGAACCTTTTCGTTGTTTACCGCTATTTTGTGTTCAGTGAATCGTCGCATGCAGAAAACATTCTGAAGGTCTGGAGAAAGATCGGGGGGAAGAATTCAGAAAAATGCCAGTAGTAAATTGCAGCAGATCGCAGAATGCCAAAAGAAATATACTCTTTGCTCTTGCGTTTCAAATCATGTCTCTGATCATTCCGTTTGTTTCGAGAACAATCATGATCAGGTATTTGGGGGCGGAATTTTTAGGTCTTGGCGGATTGTTTTCGTCGATCATTCAGGTGCTAAACCTGACCGAGCTCGGGTTTGAAAGCGCAGTTGTCTTTAGCATGTATAAGCCGATTGCGAGAAACGATATTGATGAACTGTGCGCTTTGTTAAAGTATTATAAAAGGATTTATACCATTATAGGAACAATTATATTTTTCAGTGGATTGACTGTTCTTCCTTTTTTGCCGCGCCTGAATAAAGGAGCATGGCCGGACAGTATCAACATATATTTACTGTATATCATCTATCTGATCAATACCAGCATCAGCTATTTTCTGTTTGCCTATAAAAACTCTCTGTTTCTGGCGTATCAAAGGAATGATATACTGAGCAAAATCAACCTTTCCGTGAAATTCGTAACCTCCGCGCTTCAAATTGCCGTTCTGATTCTGTGGAAAAACTACTATGCGTTTACAGGCATCATGCTGCTTTCAAGCATCATTTCCAACGTTTCCGTTCATTTCCTGAGCAAAAAGGCTTTTCCCAATGTTTCCTGCAAAGGCGTGTTATCCGCGGAAAAAAGAAATGAGATAAAGATCAAAGTGAAAGGTCTGATGATCAACAATCTTTGCCAAACGTCAAGAAATTCATTGGACAGTATATTCATATCATCTTTTGTTGGGCTGGGTGACACGGCAAGGTACGGGAATTATTTCTACATTCTTACCGCCGTCTCCGGCATTATGACGATTGTCAGGCGTTCGATCACGGCCAGCGTGGGAAACAGCATTATTACGGAAAGCCAGGAAAAGAACCACAATGACATGAAGCGGCTGAACTTTATTTATATGTGGTTTGCCGGCTGGTTTTCCGCCTGCCTTCTCTGCCTGTACCAGCCTTTCACAGCGTTTGTTTTTGGTTCAGATATGCTGTTTCCGTTTTATATTGCCGTGCTGTTCACTTTGTACTTCTACCTCCTGAAAATGGGAGATATGAAACTGATATATTCAGACGCGGCCGGTTTGTGGTGGGAAAACAGATACAGAGCAATCTTTGAGGCTGCCGCCAATCTTACGCTCAACTACGTGCTTGTAAAATACTGCGGTGTCACCGGAATCATCGCCGCTTCCCTTTTGTCGTTGTTTGTTTTCAATTTTGTGTGGAGTTCGATGATCGTTTATAAACACTGTTTCCCGAATATCAAACTGATTATATATTATAAGCTGCACGCGTTTTACGCATTGGTCAGCCTGATTTGCGCCGGTGCTACATATTGCGTATGCTCAATAGTTCCCGATACCGGCGTTTGGGGACTGATGATGAAGGGTTTTATCTGCACTGTCCTGCCTAATATCCTTTTGTTCCTTCTTTATCACAGAACAAAGATATTTCGGGATTCTGTTTCATGGCTGGACAAAAGGATGCATTTCCCCGGAATAATACGTCACATTGTGCTAATCGGTCAGTCGTCATAATAATGGGTTTTTATTTGGTTAGAGATGAAGAGCGAGGAATTGTACAGCGTTTTCAATCCCGGTTTCTGAAAAGAAATTTTGACAATATGAGCCTGTGATGGTATAATCATTTTCTCAATTCGAAAAGTCTGAGGATGGAAAATAGCCACATCCAGTCACCGTTTTGAGAAAAAAGACACAACCACAAAAAAATGCCATTGCGTTTATCAGGGGGATACAGAATGCATTGGATCATGAAGCCGTTCAATCCGCTGTTTATCGCTGTGTTCGCGGCGTTTATCCTGGCGCTCGCAGCCGCAAGCTTTTTGCTGCGCAGGAAGAGCGAAAAAACCCGGCGTACCGTGCTGATCGCGGCTTGCGCTGTAACGTTCGTGGGCTTTTTCTTCTACAAGTACGCCTTATCACTGGACGCTGAGTACAACGTGATCACGGCAAACATGGGCGGGTTCAACTGGTGGGGAGAACTGCCGCTGCAGCTGTGCAATATCAGCATGATCCTGATTCCGGTCGCGGTGATGAAGAAAAGCCGTCCGCTGATGTGCTTCGGCTTTTTTATCGGGCCGCTGGGCGCGCTGATGGCGCTGATTATGCCGGGGAACGGATTTGACGGGTATTCGCTTTTGCTGCCGCGTATGCTCGGATACTATGGAACGCACTTCATGATCGTGATCGAGGGATGGGCACTGGTCTCCTTTGGTTTGTTCAAGCCTCGGTATTCCGATATTCCGAAAGCGGCGCTCACGATTTTTATCCTGGCGCTTGCGATCTTCGGGGTGAATATGCTGCTTCGCCAGAGCGGCCTGCACCCGAAAGCGAATTATTTCTTTTCGGTGGAAACGGAAGGAAACTTTGTGCTGGAGCTTTTCTACAGCTGGATCCCCGTACCTTTCCTGTACCTGATTCCGAGCATCGGTATCCTTGCCGTTTATATGGCACTGGTGACAGCGCTGCTTTCCGTCATCGGCCGGCGTGGAAAAAAAGCTGCTTATGACTGACACGATACGTAAAAGGCTTTCTCAGCCCTATGTCTGGTTATATCTCGCTGCGATGATCGCAACCCTGCTTCTTGTATATTTTGGCACCCATCTGTTCCTGCCCTATCTGCCGTCCTACAGGCTTGACATGCGGATTGACGCTTTTATTCCCTGCGTCCCGGAATGGATCAGCGTATATTGTCTTGCGTATCCGTCCTGGGTGGTGAGCGCGGTCATTATTCTTGCGCAGGGAAAAGAACACGCCATTCGCTTTTCGGGCGCGTGCATACTGGCGCTGATCATCTCGTGCATCATCTTTCTTGCCTGGCCGCTGACGATGGAGCGCCCCGAAATCATCGGGGACGGTCTGCTCCGGGAATTGCTGCGGGCCATATACCGGGCGGACCCGCCGAACAATCTGTTTCCGTCGCTTCACGTGCTGGCCAGCTATGTATGCTGGCGCGGGCTGTTGGGCTGTCCGCGCATACCGGGATGGTTCAAGGGATTCAACTTCGTTTTCTTTGTGCTCGTCTGCTTCAGCGTGGTGCTGGTGAAACAGCATTTGATGATCGATATTCCCGGGGGAATCATTGTGGGTGAAGCATCGATTCAGGCAATGCGCGGCGTTCGCTTCAAACAGAAAAAAGCCTGAAAGCTGCGACACAATATTGATAATAATACCAGAGAGAGATTTGGAACTGAAATATGTTCCGATCTCTTTTTTTTGTGGCAAATCGGGCGCTCCATGCGTGCGTCCAATTATATGCTGTTCTCAGCCCCAATAATCAAAACTGCCGACGCAGACGGTTTTTTATCAGAACTCTGAGTAAAAACGCTGGGGCTATGAAAAAGCCCTTTGCTAAATGCACCGAAAAAATCCTGAAATACAAAAGTAGCTTCCAGAGTGAAAATGAAAAAAAGGAACTGGAAATATCAACTTCAAATCTTTAAACCGCGAAAATGTGCTTGTCAACCATGGAGATTTCGTTTATAATAAGATATTGTAAATAAGCTTTGGCGCGGTACCGCCAATTTCACGAAAGGAAGGAACCCCCATGAGCAAAGTTCATATTTTCGATCATCCTCTCATCCAGCACAAGCTCAGCATCATGCGCCAGAAAGATACCGGCTGCAAGGAATTCCGCGAACTGCTGGACGAAATATCCATGCTGATGGTGTACGAAGTCACCCGCGACCTGCCGACCGCGGACGTGGAAATCGAAACGCCCATCTGCGCGATGAAGACCAAGACCCTGGCCGGAAAGCCCATCGGCATCATTCCTATCCTGCGCGCGGGCCTTGGCATGGTAAATGGCATCCTGAACCTGATCCCCAACGCGAAAGTGGGCCACGTCGGCCTTTACCGCGACCCGGAGACCCTGGAGCCCGTGGAATACTACTGCAAGCTGCCCGACGACGCCGAGCACCGCGAGCTGATCGTGCTTGATCCCATGCTGGCCACCGGCGGCAGCGCGTCCGCGGCCATCAGCTTCATCAAACAGCGCGGCTGCAGCAACATTCGCCTGGTCAACCTGATCGCCGCGCCCGAGGGCATCGCACGCGTGCAGAAGGATCATCCCGACGTAGACATCTATGTGGCCGCCTGCGACGAGCGCCTGAACGACCACGGCTATATCGTGCCCGGCCTGGGCGACGCCGGCGACCGGCTGTTCGGCACCAAGTAATCGCCCGAGGAAAGCAAGCATGAAGATCGAGCCCGCCGTACAGGCGGAAACAAAAAAGATCGCCGTCGGCACGGGGATTCTGACCGTGCTGATGATCGCCGTGTTCCTGATTCTCCGCAAGTTTGACTGGACGGTGTTGACCGGCGCGCTGCTGGGATTTTGCGCCACGGTGGGGAATTTTTTTCTCATGGCGCTGACCGTACAGCACGTGACGAACAGCATGCCCGTCCTGCCCAAAAAAGAAACGGACGAAGACGGCGAGGACAGCGAAAAAAAGGAGGAGCCCCTCAGCGACGAAGCGAAGCAGGCCGGGAAACGGATGCAGATGTCCTTTACTTTCCGGATGCTTTTAATCGGCGCGGTGGCCGCCCTGGCCGTGACCCAGCGGCAAATCTTTAATCCCTGGGCCGCGCTGCTTCCGCTCCTCTTCCCCAATATTCTCATCACGCTCCGGCGATTCACCGGAAGCGACCGGAAGGAGGCATGACAAACACAGTGGAAAGCAAAAACCGTTCACGTCTCGTGGACTTCCTTCTGATCCTGCTGATCGTCCTGCCGCTGGTGGGGGCGATGGCGCTGAAAGTGCTCACCACCCCGGACGCGCCTCTCTCCGAAGGCGTGCAGATTTCCGGCGCGCAGATTTACTTTACCATTCCAATGCCCATCCAGGCGCTGCCCATCACCGCGGCCCAGATCAACTCCTGGGCGGTGATGCTGTCCATCCTGGGCATCTGCCTGTACCTGACCCACGGAATCAAGGTTGTCCCGGATTCCAAGCGCCAGCTGGCCGCTGAGTGGATCGTGGAAACCGTGACTCGACTGGTGACGGACAACATGGGCAAAAAGTTCCTGGGCTTTGCACCGTTCGTGGCGGGCATCCTGGCGCTGTCGGCGCTCAGCAGCCTGAGCAGTCTGCTTGGCCTGTTCCCGCCCACGTCGGATATGAACGTGGTGGTCGGATGGGCGATCCTGGTGTTTATTCTCATTACGCATTATAAGCTCCAGGGCGGACTGTGGAACTACATCAAAGGCTTTTTCAGCCCCATCCCCTTCTTTGCTCCGCTGAACGTGATCGGCGAATTCGCCACGCCGATTTCCATGGCCTTCCGTCATTACGGCAACGTGATGAGCGGCATGGTCATTTCCGTGCTGATCGCCTTCGCGCTGCGGAACCTGTCCGCCATGGTGCTGGGCTGGCTCCCCGGATTCCTGGGCCAGATTCCCTTCCTGCAAATTGGTCTTCCCGCGGTGCTGAGCCTGTACTTCGATATTTTCAGCGGGTGCATGCAGGCGTTCATTTTCGCTATGCTCACCATGATGAACATCGCCACCGCCGTCCCGGAGGACGAGTGACCCCAATGCTCCGCGGAACTGATGAACCCGTTCCGCTGGTTCATATGACAAAACAAATCATTGAGGAGGTTTCCCACAATGCTTGAAATCGCAATTGGCATCATTCTCGGTTGCTGCGCCATCGGTGCCGGTATCGCCCTGATCGCCGGCATCGGCCCCGGTATCGGCGAAGGCCAGGCAGTGGCCAAGGCCTGCGAAGCCGTCGGCCGCCAGCCTGAAAGCAGAAGCGCCGTTACATCCACCCTGATCCTGGGCTGCGCCCTGGCTGAAACCACTGGTCTGTACGGCCTGATCATCGGCATCCTGCTGATCTTCGTTGCCCCCGGCTCCTTCGTGAATATTCTTAAAACTGCTATGACCACTTGGGGTGCTGGATTGTAATTGATTCAGCAGTCAGAAAGGCTGAGAAGATGCAGTCATTGGATATTATTTCTGTCAACATTTGGCAGACTCTGATTTCTCTGTGCAATCTGCTCATTATTTTCCTGATTCTAAAAAAGTTCCTGTTTGGCCCCGTTCAGGCAATGATCAAAACCCGGCGGGAACAGGTGGATAAAATCTATACTGACGCGGATGAAAACCTGGAAACAGCCAAACAGCTGAAACAGGAATATGAAACCAGAATGGCGTCCGCCCGGCAGGAAGCCGATACTCTGATCAAAACCGCCACGCAGACCGCGCAGCGCAAGAGCGATCAGATCGTATCCGAGGCCAACAGCCAGGCCACCCACGTCAAGCAGAAGGCCGAAGAGGAAATCGCCCAGCAGAAGAAGCAGATGCTCAAGGACGTGCGGAGCGAGATTTCCGAGCTGGCGGTCAATATCGCCTCCAAAGTGGTGGAGCGCGAAATCAACCAGAAGGACTACGACGGCTTTGTTGACGATTTCATTCAGAATGTTGGTGAACAGCAGTGACGGAGTTCGGCAGAGAATATGGCGAGGGGCTATATGCCCTGTGCGCCGAGGAACATATCGAACGGGACGCGCTGCAGCAGACGCAGTCTTTAAAGGAAGCGTTCCGTGAAAACGAGGATTTCCTCCGCCTGCTTGGCAACATGACGCTGAGCAAGGAACAGCGCGTTCAGATCGTGGACGATACGTTCAAGGGCAGCGTACACGAATATGTGCTCAACTTTCTCAAGCTGCTGGTCGAGCGCGGGGCGATCCACGAGTTCAGCGAATGCGCCGCCGCATACCGGGCGTGCTATAACCGGGAGCACGGCGTGGTGGAAGCAGAAGTGACTACCGCCCAGCCCCTGAACGAAGGGCAGCGGCAGAAACTAACCCAAAAGCTGCAGGACATGACCGGCAAAGAAGTCGTCATCAAGGAAAAGGTTGATGCCTCCGTTCTGGGCGGCGTGCTGCTCCGGATGGACGGCAAGCGCTACGACAACACCGTGGCGCACCGCCTGAAAGCCATCAAACAGGCGATGGCGGGCGAGTGACCCGGCGGCACATTGGATGGAAAGCGGTGATATGATGCAATTGAAACCGGAAGAAATTTCAAAGCTGATTAAAGAACAAATTAAGCATTATAACAATAGAATTTCTCAGAGCGACACCGGCACCATCATCATGATCGGCGACGGCATCGCGCGTGCCACCGGCCTGGATCAGTGCATGGCCAACGAACTGGTCAGATTCCCCAACGGGGAATACGGCATGGCGCTGAATCTGGAAGAAAACTCCGTCGCCATCGTTATGCTGGGCAGCGATGAGGGCATCCGCGAGGGGGACACGGTGGAGCGCACCGGCCAGGTGGTGTCCGTGCCCGTTGGCGAAAAAATGATCGGGCGCGTGGTCAACTCCCTGGGCCAGCCCATCGATGGCAAGGGTCCTATCGAAAGTCCGGAAATGCGCCCCATCGAGCGCAACGCCCCCGGCATCATCCAGCGCAAGAAGGTGTCTGTGCCGCTTCAGACGGGCATCAAGGCCATCGACTCTATGATCCCCATCGGCCGGGGCCAGCGCGAACTGATCATCGGCGACCGCCAGACCGGTAAAACGGTTATCGCCACCGACACCATCATCAACCAGAAGGGCAAGGACGTCATTTGCATTTACGTGGCCATTGGCCAGAAGATGTCCACCGTGGCCCAATTAGTGGAAACCCTGGATGCCGCGGGGGCCATGGAATATACCACCGTGGTTAGTGCTTCGGCGAGTGAGCTGGCTCCTCTGCAGTACATCGCGCCTTATTCCGGCTGCGCCATGGCGGAGTATTTCATGGATCAGGGCAAGGACGTGCTGATTATTTACGACGACCTGAGCAAACATGCGGTTGCTTACCGCGCCTTGTCCCTGCTCATCCGCCGTCCTCCGGGACGTGAGGCTTATCCTGGCGACGTGTTCTATCTGCACTCCCGCCTGCTGGAGCGCTCCGCCCGCGTGGACGCCAAATACGGCGGCGGCTCCATCACTGCCCTGCCCATCATCGAAACCCAAGCGGGCGACGTGTCGGCCTACATCCCCACCAACGTCATTTCCATCACGGACGGCCAGATCTTCCTGGAAACCGAGCTGTTCCACAGCGGCATCATGCCGGCCATCGACCCCGGCATCTCCGTCAGCCGCGTGGGCGGCGACGCCCAGATCAAGGCCATGAAGAAGGTGGCCGGCAGCCTAAAGCTGCTTTACAGCCAGTACCGGGAGCTCCAGTCCTTCGCCCAGTTCGGCAGCGACTTGGACGCGGATACCAAAGCCCGCCTGGCTCAAGGCGCGCGCATCGTGGAGGTGCTCAAACAAAACCGCAATCACCCCGTAGCCGTGGAAAACCAGGTGTGCATCTTCTACGCCGTCACCCACGACTTCCTGAAAGAAGTGGAAGTGAAGGACGTGGCGGAATACGAGGAAGCGCTTTATGCCCGGATGGCTGCCCAGCACAGCGATGTGCTGGATGTTATCCGCACCACCGGCCTGCTCAGCGCCGAAACGGAAGCGGTGCTCAAAGCCGCGCTGGAAAGCTTTACCGCCGATTTCCTCAAAACCAAGAAGTAAGGAGGGGGCAGCATGGCAGGAGCGTCCATGAAAGCCATCAAGCTGCGCATCAAAAGCGTGGAAAGCACTATGCAGATCACGAAGGCCATGCAGCTGGTGGCAACCTCCAAGCTTCGCCGCGCCAAGGAACGCATGGAAAACAGCAGGCCTTACGCCACCATTTCCCGGGAAGCCATCATGGCAGCGGTGGCTCAATGCGTCGATCCGCAGATTCCCTTCGTCACGCCCCGTGAAGTAAAAAAGCGCTGCTATGTGGTCATCGCCGGGGAGCGCGGTTTGGCGGGGGGCTACAACGCCAATGTGTTCAAGGCAGTCGCAGCCCACACGGAAGATATCCCCTACTGCGTGCTGCCGCTTGGACGGAAAGCCATCGAAAAATACCAGCGCTTGGGCGTTCCACTGCTGGACGATACCATCGGCCATGTGGAGGGCCTGGGCGTCAGCCGCTGCTACCGCCTGACCCAGCAGCTGATCGAAGGCTACCGCAGCGGGAATTATGACGAACTGTTTCTTGTTTATACCTCTTTCCGCTCCATGATGAGCCAGGAGGTGGAAGTGGAACAGCTGCTTCCCATTGAGAAATCCAAGGATCAGCCGCCCCGGAATGTTGTCACCATTTATGAACCCAGCCCTGAAGAAATGCTGGAAAAGGCCGTGCCGGATTTCCTGGCCGGGCGGCTGTACAGCGCTGTGTGCGATTCCTTCGCCAGCGAAGTGTCCGCCCGCAGGAACGCCATGGACTCCGCCACCAAGAACGCCGGCGAAATGATCAGCAGTCTGCGGCTCAAATACAACCGTGCCCGCCAGGGTGCCATCACCCAGGAGATCACGGAGATCGTGGCGGGAGCGGAACAGTGATAAAAGGGATTAGGAAATAGGGATTAGGGATTAGAATATTCTGAACCCAACAAACGGTTTTCCATGCAAATTGTATAACTAAATAACTAATCCCTAATCTCTAATCCCTATTCCCTAATCTCCAACATCCGAAAGGAGCAACCCAATCGTGAGCGACAAGAATATCGGCAAGGTGGTTCAGGTCATCGGCCCTGTGCTGGACATCCGGTTCGAGGATGGAAAACTGCCCGAACTGCTCAACGCCATTCAGATTCAGAACGGGGACAAGATGATCACCGCGGAAGTGGCGCAGCACATCGGTGACAACGTGGCGCGCTGCATCTCCATGAATGCCACCGACGGCATGGTGCGCGGCCTGGACGCGGTGGATACCGGCAGCCCCATCACCGTGCCGGTGGGCAACGAATGCCTGGGCCGCATCTTCAACCTGCTGGGCCAGGCTATCGACGACCAGCCCGACCCCGTCACCGAGGAACGCTGGCCCATCCACCGCCCCGCCCCCTCTTATGAAGAGCAGGAATCCTCCTCCGAGATCCTGGAAACGGGCATCAAGGTGGTGGACCTGATCGCCCCCTACGCCAAGGGCGGCAAGATCGGCTTGTTTGGCGGCGCGGGCGTGGGCAAGACCGTGCTGATCATGGAATTGATCAACAACGTCGCCAAGCAGCACGGCGGCTTGAGCGTGTTCGCGGGCGTTGGCGAACGTACCCGCGAGGGCAACGACCTGTACAACGAAATGAAGGAGAGCGGCGTTATCAACAAGACCGCCCTGGTCTACGGCCAGATGAACGAGCCGCCGGGAGCCCGTATGCGCGTGGGTCTTTCCGGCCTTACCATGGCCGAATACTTCCGCGACCGGGAGAACCAGGACGTGTTGCTCTTCATCGACAACATCTTCCGTTTCACCCAGGCCGGTTCAGAAGTGTCTGCCCTGCTTGGCCGCATGCCCAGCGCCGTGGGCTACCAGCCGACGCTGGCCACGGAAATGGGCGCGCTGCAGGAGCGCATCACCTCCACCAACAAGGGCTCCATCACCTCCGTGCAGGCGGTTTACGTGCCCGCGGACGACCTGACAGACCCAGCTCCCGCTACCACCTTCGCCCATCTGGACGCTACCACGGTGCTGAGCCGCGCCATTTCCTCCCTGGGCATTTACCCTGCGGTTGACCCGCTGGATTCCACCAGCCGCATCTTAAGCCCTGAGATCGTGGGCCGGGAGCATTACGAAGTCGCCCGCAGCGTGCAGAGCATTTTGCAGCGCTACAAGGAGCTCCAGGACATTATCGCCATCATGGGCATGGACGAACTGAGCGACGAAGACAAGATGATCGTGGCCCGCGCCCGCAAGGTGCAGCGTTTCCTGAGCCAGCCCTTCTCCGTAGCCGAACAGTTCACCGGCATGGAAGGCAAGTATGTTCCTTTGAAGGAAACCATTCGCGGCTTCAAGGAAATCATCGAAGGCAAGCACGACGACCTGCCCGAGAGCGCGTTCCTGTTCGTCGGCACCATTGACGAAGCGGTTGCCAAGGCGAAAAAGAGCGAGTAAAAAGAGGGATGAGCCATGTCCACATTTCATTTGCAGATCGTGACGCCCGACCGCAAGGTGTTTGACGGCGAAGCGCAGAAGATCATCCTGCGAACAGTGAACGGCGACGTCTGCATCCTGCCGCGGCATATTGACTTTGCTATCCCCCTGGGCATCGGCCAGGCTTCCGTAACGGACGCAGACGGAAACACACGGCAGGCCGCCTGCAACGGCGGTATGCTCAGCGTAAACGACAATGAAGTGCGCGTCGTTGCCATCACCTATGAATGGTCGGACGAAATCGACCTGGCCCGCGCCAAGCGCGCCGAGGAAGAAGCGCAGGAGCGCATGAAGGTCCTGGATCGGCAGGATAAGGATTTTGCCATAGCCGAAGTCAAGCTGAAACGCGCGCTCACGCGAATTAACGCAAAAGAAATATAATCGAACGAAAAAAGGATGCCGGAAGAAGCATCCTTTTTTGTATGCAAGTTTTTGCTTATTGCAGCGCCTGCACCAGCGCGTCCCCGAATTCTTTGCAAGTGGCGCCTTCCTTCGTTCCGGTGATTGGGCTTTCTTTCACAGTCAGGTCAATGGCTGCGCTGAGCTTGTCGGCCTTCTCCCCCATCCCGATATGTCGAAGCAGCATGACAGCCGCGCGCAGGATGCTTTCCGGGTTGGCGTAATCGCCCGCGCCGCGGGCGATCATGCGGGGCGCGGAGCCGTGGATGGCCTCAAACATGGCGTACCGGTCGCCAACATTGGCGCTGCCCGCCGTGCCGACGCCGCCCTGAATCTGGGCCGCTTCGTCGGTCAGGATATCGCCGTAGAGGTTCGGCATCACGAACACCTGCAGCTTATCGCGCATGTTAGGCTTGAGCAGGTTGGCGCTCATGATGTCGATAAAATATTCGTCCGTCTGAATCTCCGGGTATTCGGCGGCGATTTCCCGGCACAGGATGGAAAACATGCCGTCGGTTTTTTTCATGATGTTGGACTTGGTCACAATCGCCACGTGGGTTTTGCCGTTTTTGCGGGCGTATTCAAAGGCGGCGCGGGCGATGCGGCGGGTGCCGGCCACGGTGGTCACCTTGAAATCCATGGTCAAAAGATCGGGAATCTCAATGCCCTTGCCGCCGATGGCATATTCGCCCTCGGTGTTTTCCCGGAAGAACATCCAGTCGATGCCTTGCTCCGGCACGCTGACAGGGCGCACATTGGCGAACAAATCCAGTTCACGGCGAAGGGCCACGTTTGCGCTTTCCAGCAGCTCGCCGCCGGAGGGAGTGGTGGTGGGGCCTTTGAGCAGCACATCACAGGCTTTAATGGCGGCCAGCACATCGTCCGGCACAGCCTTGCCCACGGCCAGACGGTTTTCAATGGTCAGGCCCTCAATAGCGCGAAGCTCGATCTTTCCCGCCTGAATCTCATCCTTCAGCAGCGCTTCCAGCGCGCGCTGGGCCTGGGCCGTGATAATGGGGCCGATTCCGTCGCCGCCCACGACGCCGATGACGATCTTATCCTTCTTTTCCGCGGCGTCCTGGGCGTTCAGCTTTTCCGCGCGCTCCACCTGGGAAATCAAAAGGTCCCGATACTGACTGACAGCCTTTTCTATTGCTTCCTGATACATGGTTCTTTCCTCCTCGTTTTTTATGACACGATTGCCCGTTTCAAGATGCTGTCTCTGGCATTCTGCACGTGGAGTATCGTCAGCTTTTCCGCAGTGACGCCGTCGTGCGCGGCGATGGCTTCATAAATAGCGCGATGCTCTTCCAGGGATTTCTGCGCCCTGCTTTGCGCGGACACGGATACGCGGCGGTATTTCACCAGTTTTCTGTGCAGCGGTTCCAGCGTGTCCTGCATGGAATGGCTTCCGCAGAGGGCGTATATGGTTTGATGGAACCTGCTGTCGGCGTTCTTGATGCTTTCGGGGTCCTGCTTCTGTGTGTAAAACTCCTGCAGATCAAGCGTCTCCTTGAGGAAGCGGATGCCCGCTTCATCCGCCCGTTCCGCGGCCCAGCGGGCGGCAAGTCCTTCCAGGCGCAGACGGATTTCGCAAATATCGGAAATATCGTCCCGGGAAATACCGATGACTTTCATGCCTTTGCTGGTGGGCTCGATGATGCGCTCCTGCTCCAGCCGCCGCAGGGCTTCGCGGATAGGCGTGCGGCTGACGTGCAGACGCTCGCTGAGCTTCATTTCCGTCAGTATTTCGCCCCGCTCAAACACACCGGAAAGAATATCCCGCTCCAGTTCTTCAAAGACCTGATCGGCAATGGAAATCATTTTATGCTCCATGAGGTTTCTCCTTTCGTTTCCGCCTTACAGACGATGCAGCCGTCCGCCTGTCAGTTCCTCGATCTTCATTTCCATTTCGTTATTGGACAGGGACGCCTGGCGCCCTGCGTCAAACTGTTCGTCGATCCAGGCTTTGAGTGTCACGACCAGCGGATCCTGCTTGGAAACGGCTTCGTTGGCGGGCAGCTGATAATTTTCGTTGATCCAGTAGGCGATGCCCGCCAGACCGGAGGTCTTGGAGATCATCACGGAAGCGGGGCGGTTCAGCAGTTTCTTGGTGTTGAAGATGTTGTAAATTTCCTCGTCCTTCAGCAATCCGTCCGCATGGATGCCGGCGCGGGTCACGTTGAAGTTTCGTCCTACAAAGGGCGTCATCGGCGGGATTTTGTAGCCCATTTCCTTTGAAAAATACTGGGCGATCTCGGTAATCACCGTGGGGTCCATGCCATCCAGCGAGCCGCGCAGGGAGCCGTATTCAAACACCATGGCTTCCAGCGGAATATTGCCAGTGCGCTCGCCGATGCCCAGCAGCGAACAGTTCACCGCACACGCGCCATACAGCCAGGCGGTGGAAGCATTGGAGACGGCCTTATAGAAATCGTTGTGGCCGTGCCATTCCAGGTATTCGCTCTGCACGTCGGAATAGTGCTGCAGGCCGTAGATGATGCCGGGCACGCTGCGGGGCAGGGCCACTTCGGGATAGGGCACGCCGTAACCCATGGTGTCGCAGGCGCGGATGCGGACGGGGATGCCCGCGTCCTGGCTCATCTTTATCAGCTCGTTCACGAAGGGCACCACGAAGCCGTAGAAGTCTGCGCGGGTGATGTCCTCTAAATGGCAGCGCGGCATGACGCCCGCCTCAAAGGCCAGCGCTACAGTTTCCAGGTATTTTTTCATGGCCTGGCTGCGGGTCAGCTTCATCTTTTTGAAGATATGATAGTCGCTGCTGGAGACCAGAATACCAGTTTCCCGGATACCCAGGTCCTTCACCAGTTTGAAGTCTTCCTTCGTGGCCCTGATCCAGGTGGTGATCTCCGGGAATTTCAGGCCCAGCTCCTGGCAGCGGGCCACGGCCTCCCGGTCTTTCTTACTGTAAATAAAAAACTCCGTCTGGCGGATGATGCCGTACGGCCCACCCAGCTTGCTCATCAGCTTATACAGGTTCACGATCTGATCGACCGTATAGGGGTCGACCGACTGCTGCCCGTCCCGGAATGACGTGTCCGAGATCCAAATCTCCTCCGGCATCCCCATGGGCACGCGGCGATGGTTGAAGGGCACCTTGGGAATGCTTTCATAATCATAAATATCCCGGTACAGGTTGGGCTCCGCCACATCCTGCAAAGCATAACGGTAGTTTTTCTGCTCCAGCAGATTCGTCTTTGGAGAAATTTCCAGCATTCTTCTCCATCTCCTTTCCGGATTCATGTATACAATTGTACTCGAAGATTGGTATTCTGTAAAGCACTATACAGAAAAAGTACAAAAGCAGTTTGCTTTTATGCATACAAAAAACCGGGAGTGAAAATGCTCCCGGTTTCAGGATAGCAAGGATGAGGTTCAGCGATGCACAACCACCTTGGGCAGCACGGCGTCGATATCCACAAAGAACGTCTTTTCGTTCATCCGGTCGATATACACGGGCACCTCATCGGAGGTGAACAACCCGGTCGGGTCAAAGTACAGATAACGGCTGAAAAACACATGGGTCTCCCCCGTGTCGGGATTCGTCCAATGACATTCCGCCACAAAGGGATGCGAGCCGTTCATGTCGACGTTCAGTTTGGGCTGCGTGCCCACGATCTTCGCCATCACGTAATCGCCGCCGTCCAAGGCGCGCTTCATCGCGTTCCTGCGGCGAAGGTCAACGCCTAAAAAACTCAGGCCGATCAGGCAGAAGATCAGGCCCATCCCGCCAAAGACGCACAGAAACACCATGGGGTCTTCCGGGTCAGTGCCTGCTTTCACGGCAAAGAGCAGCACGCCCAAAGCGATAAAGAACGCGCCAAGGGGCGCGAAGATAAAACCAATGATGCCAAGGGTCGTCCAGCCAAATTTCCTGTCCATATTTCAGTTCCTCTGTAAAATAACTTCCATGCCGTATTTCTGCATGGACAATCCCCGCTTCCGGTAGAATTCCAACGCGCTGTCGTTCCCGGCCCATACGTTCAGAGTCACATTATAGCATTTGTTTTCCCGAGCGAAATTAAGCACATGGTCATACAGCGCTTTGCCGACGCCTCTCCCCCGCTGGTTTTCGTCTACGCAGAGGTCGTCGATGTACAGGGTCTTCACGTCGGTCAGGACGTTGTGTCCTACGTGCCGCTGAAAAATACAGAAGGAATGGCCCAGCACTTTTCCATTTTCGTCTGTACAGACGAAAACTGGCGTCTTATCATCTGCGAGAATGGCTTTCAGTTCTTCTTCCGTATACTTCGTGGCCGGCCCATTAAACAGATCGGGACGAATGCGGTGATGCACCATGCAAACCTGCACCAGCAAATCCATGATGCCGGGAATATCGCGTTCCTCCGCCCGGCGGATTGTCAATAATTGTTGATTCATTCGTTCACCTTTTATAAGAAAATTGGAAAACCAGTCAAGGTTTCATATGGTTTTCTCGGAAGGGGTGTGGGGGAACCGATCTTTGACCTGCAAAGAGCGGTTCCCCCACAAATTCATTTTCTCTCCTGGCACTCCTTGCGCAAAGCAAAGAACGCTTCGCGGATGCGGCCGCACAGCGCTTCCACCACTTCAGTGTTGAAGCCTTGAGCTGCCAGATCGGAGATGTCCATCGGCTCGCCGATATAGACGTGATTCATCCGCAGGAATTTCGGCTTGGATTCAATATACACCGGCAGAATGGGCACCTTCGCCCGCAGCGCCAGCACCGCCGCGCCGGTCTCCACTTCTTCCATCAAATCGTTGTGGTGCCGGGTGCCTTCCGGGAAAATACCGAGGACATACCCGTCCCGCAGGGTTTTGGCGCACAGGCGCATGGCCGCCATATCAGAATTGTGGCGATCCACGGTGATCATGTGCAGCTTCGCCAGCACTTTTTCAACGAACTTGTTGAGATTCAGTTCTTTTTTGCCGACGAAGCGAACCTCGTATTTCTTGCAGGGATAAGCCAAGATAATCGGGTCGCAGGCGCTCTGGTGGTTGGACATGGTGATGTACGGCGCTTTTAACTCATACCGTTCCTTATGATAATACTTGACAGGAAAGATCGTGTGCACGCCGACGCACGCGATCACGCGGAGCAGCGTATACACGAAGGTGCGCTCCTTTTCCGGAGAAACCTTTTTTTCCGGTTCCTTTTTCACAGCTTCTTTGTTGCTCATTGCTTTGCCTCCACAAGGGACAGAATTGCCTGAACGGTTTCTTCAAAGCTTAAATCGGAGGAATCCACCAGCACTGCGTCGTCGGCCTGCCGAAGCGGTGTCACTTCCCGGTGCGTATCCTGGTAATCCCGGGCGTTGACTTCTTTCAAAATTTCTTCGAACGGCGTATTATCGCCTTTTTCCCGCAATTGCAGCATTCTTCGCTGTGCGCGGGCCTCCGGCGTGGCGGTAAGATAAACCTTGAGCGTTGCGTCAGGTAAAACCACCGTGCCGATGTCCCGCCCATCCAGCAGCATGGGCTGTTCTCTCGCCATTTCCTGCTGACGTCTGACCATGATTTTTCTTACCTCGCGGTATTTTGAGACGGTGGATGCGGCGCCGCCCACTTCCTGCGTGCGGATCAGGCCGCTCACATCGCGGCCGTTCAGTAGCGTGATCTGCGCGCCGTTCTCATAGCGGACGCTCACCTGCGCTTTCTCAGAAGCGCACAGCGCGGAAACGGCGGCTTCGTCGTCTAAATCAAGCCCGTTTTCAATGGCGCACAAGCCGAGCGCCCGATACATAGCCCCCGTGTCCAGGTGCAGAATACCCAATCGCTTGGCTACTTCATCTGAGATCGTGGATTTTCCCGCGCCTACCGGCCCGTCAATGGCGATGGTCAATGGCATTTCTTTCCCCTCCCGCTTCTCTTAGGTAGGTAGTTATAGGTAGGAGGTTTATAATGATTGCATTTTTCACTGATGCAGTGTGTACTGTCTTTGATTGACTGACTATATAAACCTCCTACTTCTTACCTCCAACCTCCTATTTTTTTACAGAATATACCTGTGCATATCCATCTCTTTTGCGGTTTTCAGGTGCTCCTTCACGTAATCGGCTGTGATGGTCAGGTACACGTCGGGCATATTGTCTCCGCCCGCGTTGAAGGATACATCCTCTAAGAGTTCTTCAAAGACCGCGTGGAGACGCCGCGCGCCGATGTCCTCGCCGGTCTCGTTGGACAACATGGCGATGCGGGCAATTTCGTTCAGGGCGTCCTCGTCGAAGGTCAGGTGTACCTTGTCCACCTCCAGCAGGGCGGTGTACTGCCGGGTGATGGCGTTGTCCGTCTTGGTCAGGATGGCGACGAAATCCTCCTGGGTCAGGGATTTCAGGTTGACATGCACCGGGAAACGGCCCTGCAGTTCGGGGATCAAATCGTTGACCTTCGCCACATGGAACGCGCCCGCGCCGATGAAGAGCATAAAGTCCGTGCACACGGGACCGTATTTGGTATTCACGGTGGAGCCTTCCACGATGGGCAGGATGTCCCGCTGCACGCCCTCGCGGCTCACGTCCGGGCCGCCCATGGCGGAGCGCCCGGCGATCTTGTCGATCTCATCCAGGAACACGATGCCGCTCTGCTCGCAGCGGCGGATGGCTTCTTCCTTTACCGCGTCCTCATCAATCAGTTTTTGGGATTCCTCCTGAATGAGGATTTCACGGGCTTCCTTTACCTTTACATGGCGCATCTTGGTGCGCTTGGGCAGCATACCGCCCATCATGTCGCCGATGCTGATAGACGCGCCGCCGACCTCCAGCTGGGGCGCGGCTTCCTCCACTTCGATTTCCAGCTCGCGGTCCTCCAACTGGCCGGAGCGAAGCTGGGCGCGAATCTCGTCCCGCTTGCGCCCGATTTCGATTTTTTCCTCCTCGGAAGGGTCGGGCTCCTGCTTGGCGCGGCCCAGCAGCACGTCCAGGGGATTGGTGGAAGCAGTGTTTTTCTTGACCGGGTGCATGAGCAGCGTCACCAGCCGGTCTTCGGCCAGTACCTGGGCGCGTGTCTTGACCCGGGCCACATGCTCGTCCTTCACCATGCGCACGGCGTTTTCCGCCAGGTCGCGGATGATAGATTCCACGTCGCGGCCCACATAGCCGACTTCGGTAAACTTGGTGGCTTCCACTTTGATAAAGGGCGCTTCCACCAGCTTCGCCAGGCGGCGGGCGATTTCGGTTTTGCCCACGCCCGTGGGGCCGATCATGAGGATGTTCTTGGGATAGATTTCCTCCCTCATTTCGGGAGACAATTGAGAGCGGCGGTAACGGTTGCGCAGGGCGATGGCCACGGCGCGCTTGGCGTCATCCTGGCCGATGATATAGCGGTCCAGCTCCCGCACGACCTCGCGGGGCGTCAGTTCATGGGCGCGGCCCGTCAGTTTCTTGGTTTCGCTCATGGCTCACACCTCCTCCACGATGATGTTGTCATTGGTGTACACGCAGATGGACGCGGCGATGTGCAGCGCTTTTTCGGCGATTTCCTTCGCGGACAGGTTAGTGTTCTGCACAAGCGCCCGGGCTGCGGCCAAGGCGTAGTTGCCGCCGGAACCGATGGCGGCCACACCGTCGTCCGGGTCGATGACCTCGCCGGTACCGCTGACGATCAGCATGGTTTCCTTGTTCGCCACGATCAGCATGGCTTCCAGCTGGCGCAGGCCCTTGTCCCCCCGCCAGTCCTGGGCCAGCATCACGGCGGCGCGTTCCAGGTTGCCGCCGCACTGGGTCAGCTTGTCTTCAAAGCGCTCGCACAGGGAGAAGGCGTCCGCCACGGAACCGGCGAAGCCCGTCACCACGCTGTCGTTGTAAATCCGCCGCACCTTCCGGGCGGTGGCCTTGAATACCGTGTGTTCTCCCATGGTCACCTGGCCGTCGCCCGCCACGGCGATTTTGCCGTCCTTCTTCACGGCACAGATGGTGGTTCCCATCATTTTCATTCGTTTATCCTCCGTTTAATTCAAAATAAATGCCGCCACTTCGTCTATGACCTCTTCCGATACGTGGCAGGGAATGTCGTATTCCTTCGTCGTGCCCCGCATACTGTCCGGGGCGTCAGGATTCATGAGAAGATGATTGAGGCTTGGATAATAAGATAATTGCACATTCTCCGGCAATTCGGCTGCCCGCCAGGCGTCGATGCCGTCTGCGTCGATCACCTGGAAGTCCGCTCCGCCATTGATAATGAGCACAGGAATGTCCAGGGTTTTCAGGATTTCGGCGGTGTCATACTGGGCCATTTCCCAGAAATAATAAGCGGGCTGGCCAAATACCGTTTTCCCTTTCGCTTCTTCCGCGCTGCCTTTCAGAACGTCCTTCCAGCTCTGACGCAATGCGGCCATCTGCATGTTCCCCACGATCTTTTCCAAAGGGGACATGGCGTCCACGAGCGCCTGATTCTGGCTGAGCACAATGTCCGCCAGGGTTTTCGGTGTACCGGACAAAAGGATAATGCCCGCGAACAGGCCGGGGTTCTCCTGTGCGATACGCGGGGCAAGCATGGCCCCCATGGAATGGCCGACCAGGTAAATCCTTTCCGGGTCAATGCGAGGGTCAGTGCGCAGAATTTGAGCCGCCGTCACAGCGTCGTTGATGGATTCCTCCCGGACGGTGAAAAGCTTTATTTCTTCCGCGGAATATTCATTTCCATAAACATACGTCCGTTTATAATATCGCAGCGAGGCGATGCCTTTCTGGGCAAAACCATGCGCCAGATCCCGAAACATCTTCGTGTTCCCAACGGCTTCATCCATATCGGCTGGGCCGGAGCCATGCAACAGAACAACGGCAGGCAGCAACGCTGACCTTTCTTCAGGTACAGTCACCAAACCGAATAATGGCATATCGCCGACACAGACGCCATCTTCTCTGATCCCTTCCGGTATTTCCCCCAGGGATACTTTTTCCATCGGGATTGTTCCCTGAAACATACCCACAATCAGGTTATCCTGCCAGTAAACCTGAAAAATCACCACATTGTCTTCGTAATAGAAGGGTATTACGGTCTTTCGACATGACTCACCAAATGATTCCTCTATAGTCGTCGTTTCAATACCGAAGCGTACAGGTTCACCCAATAAAGGAAAGTAAGAGGGAATGTCTTCCTTAGTCTTCACTCCGGCTCGCATGGGTTTTCCAAACAGCGCATATAACGCGTCGTAATCTTCGGATTGAAGAAGAGAGAATACGTAATGTGCGGTATAGGTTTCCTCTGCTATAGTGAGGACAGGAAAAACCAATACCAGGGTCAAAGCCACACAGAGGATTCGTTTCACGGTCAAACCTCCTCTTTCATTTGCAGAAGTTGTCTTTCTTTGACCATTGCATATCATAGCAGATTCTTTCTGATTTGGCAAGAGAAAAATCAGGCGTCCAATTGATTTTTGATCTGCCCGACGGTTTCCAGCGCCCGTTCCGCAATCTTTTCATACCGGGCTTGTTTGCCGCCGCGCACGCGCTCGGGCCAGCCTTCCATGATGCCATAGGTCACGTTCATGGGCTGGAAGTTCTGGTTTTGAGCCGCAACGTAATGGGCCAAAGCGCCAAGCGCTGTTGTGCGGGGGAACTCCGGCAGGGGCCTGTCCATCTGCTGCATGGCAACGCAGATACCCGCCACCATACCGCTGCCCGCGCTTTCCACGTAGCCCTCCACGCCGGTCATCTGGCCCGCGAAATACAGGCCGGGTCTGGAAATCATCTGGTAATGCGCATCCAGCAAGCCGGGACTGTTCAGGAAGGTGTTGCGGTGCATTACCCCGTACCGGGCGAATTCCGCGTTTTCCAGGCCGGGGATCATGCCGAACACCCGCTTCTGCTCAGGGAATTTGAGGCGCGTCTGGAAGCCCACCAGGTTATACAGCGTTCCCGCCGCGTCGTCCTGGCGAAGCTGCACCACGGCGTAGGGGTCTTTTCCCGTGCGCGGGTCAGGCAGGCCCACGGGTTTGAGCGGCCCGAAGGCCAGCACCATATGCCCCCGCCGCGCCATGCTTTCCACCGGCATGCAGCCCTCGAACACCTTTTTTTCCTCGAAGCCGTGTACCGGCGCGGTTTCGGCGTTCAGCAGGGCCAGCACAAAGGCGTCGTACTCCTCCGGGTTCATGGGGCAGTTCAGGTAATCGTCCCCCCGTCCGTAGCGGGAAGCGCGGTAGACCTTGCTCATGTCCAGGGATTCCGCCGTCACGATGGGCGCGGCGGCGTCGTAGAAATTCAGGGTGGACACTTCCGGCATGGCGGCGATGGCGTCGGCCAGCCTGTCGCTGGTCAGCGGCCCGGTGGCGATGATGGCGGGGGCTTCCGGGATGTTAGTTACCTCGCGGGCTTCAAATGTCAAAAGCGGATGGTTTTTCAGCGTTTCGGTGATGTATCCCGAAAAGGCGTCCCGATCCACCGCCAGGGCTCCCCCCGCTGGTACCCGCGCATTGTCCGCCGCCGTGAGGATGAGCGAATCCATCCGCCGCATTTCCTCTTTGAGCAGGCCCACGGCGTTTTGCAGCCGGTCGGAGCGCAGGGAATTGGAGCAGACCAACTCCGCGAACAGGGGCGAATGATGGGCGGGGCTGTAGTTTTCCGGCTTCTGCTCGATCAGCGTGACGGGTATCCCCCGCTTTACCAACTGCCACGCCGCTTCGCACCCCGCCAGGCCCGCGCCGACGACGGTCACGCTCATTCCTCGTCCTCCGTTTCGGTCTTGACCTCTACCCGATGGCGGCAAGTCTCGTTGCTGCAAAGATACCAGGTCTCCCCCTTGCGGGAGCGCTTCAAGGTCATATAGCTTCCGCACTTTTCGCACTTCTGGTCCACGGGCATTTCCCAGGACACGAAATCACATTCCGGGTAATGCTCGCAGCCGTAGAATTTGCGATTCTTCCGGCTGGTTTTTTCCAGCAGCCGCCCGCCGCACTTGGGGCATTTGGCGTCGATATAGGTCAGGATGGGTTTTGTATTGCGGCAGTCCGGGAAATTGGGGCAGGCCAGGAATTTCCCGTAGCGCCCCACGCGGTACACCATCTGCGCCCCGCACTTGTCGCAGACCACGTCGCTGGGCTCGTCCTTGATTTCCACCTTTTCGATTTCTTCCTCGGCGTTGTCCAGCATCTTTTCAAAAGGCGGATAGAATTCGCTCAGCACCTTGCGCCAATCCTCGTTTCCCTCCTCCACAGCGTCCAGCTCTTCTTCCAGCTCGGCAGTGAATTCGGTGTCCACGATGGGGCCAAAATACTGGGTCATCATGGCGTTGATGGTGCGGCCAAGTTCCGTGGGATAGAGGCGCTTGTTTTCCCGCATCACGTAGCCGCGGGCAATGATGGTGGTGATGGTCGGTGCGTAGGTGGAGGGCCTGCCGATGCCCTTTTCTTCCAGCGTTTTCACCAAGCTGGCTTCGGTGTAGCGGGCCGGGGGCTGGGTGAAATGCTGAACGCTGTCCGCTGATTCGATGGTCACAGGCGCGCCTTCCTCGAAAGTAGGCAGGGTGGTTTCCGCCGCTTCCTGGGTTTCATCGGTGCTTTCCTCGTACACGCTGGTAAAGCCGGGGAAGCGCTTGTGCTCGCCGTAGAAGCGCAGGCCGACGCCCTCGCCGTTCACATCCATGCTCATGGTATCGTACACGGCGGGGTTCATCTGGCTCGCCACAAAGCGCGAATAGATCAGCCGGTAAAGCTGGAACTGTTCTTTGGTCAAAGATGCCTTGATGGATTCCGGTGTGCGCGTCACATCCGTGGGCCGGATGGCCTCGTGAGCGTCCTGGGCGTTGCGGCGACCCTTGAATTCATTGGGCTCATCAGGCAGGTATTCCCTGCCGAAGCGTTCAGGAATGAATGCTCGCACGGCGTCCAGGGCTTCCTGGGAAATGCGCACGCTGTCGGTGCGGATATAGGTGACGATACCCTGCGTGCCTTCGCCCTCCAGGTCGACGCCTTCATACAGCTGCTGCACTACCTGCATGGTTTTCTGCGTGGTGAAGTTCAGCTTCCGCCCGGCTTCCTGCTGCAAAGACGATGTGGTGAACGGTGGGGCGGGCAGTTTTTTCTTTTCGCCGCGCTTGATACCGTACACGGCGAAATGGGCGTTTTCCACCCGATTCAAGGCGGCCTTCGCTTCCGCTTCGTTGTGGAGCTCGGCCTTCTGTCCGTCCAGGGTACTGAGGCGCAGGACGAACGTGGTTTTTCTTCCCCTTGCCGCGGGCAGCAGCGCGTTCGCGGTAATGTCCCAATACTCCTCGGGAATAAAATCCTCGATATCCTGCTCCCTGTCCACCACCAGCCGGGTCGCCACGGACTGCACGCGGCCGGCGCTCAGACCCTTTTTCACCTTGGCCCACAGCAGCGGGCTGATCTTGTAACCCACCAGCCTGTCCAGGGCGCGGCGAGCCTGCTGGGCGTCCACCCGCTCCATATCGATAGGCCGGGGATTTTTCAGCGCGTTTTCCACTGCCTTTGCCGTCACTTCGTGAAATTCAATGCGGCAGGGAGAATTCACGTCCATCCCCAGGGTTTGGGCCAGATGCCAGGAAATGGCTTCTCCCTCGCGGTCAGGGTCAGTGGCAAGGTATATTTTGGACGCCGCCTTGGCTTCTTTGCGAATTTTGGTCAGGATCTTGCCCCGGCCGTGAATGGTGATGTACTTCATGGCGAAGTCCTGATCCACATCCACGCCCAGCTGGGACTTGGGCAGGTCGCGCACATGCCCCTGAGACGCCTCTACCTTGTAGCCCCGGCCCAGGAATTTGGCGATGGTGCGGGCCTTTGCGGGAGATTCCACGATAATCAGTTTCGATGCAGTTGCCACGGTGATTTCCTCCAAGCTTTTATTGCTGAATAATTTGTAACTTACGATTTATGAGAGAGTACAGAGTACAGATTGAATAATGAGCGAGATTCGGAATACAGAATTGATTATCTAAATAATCTGTACTCTGAACTCTGTACTCTTCAAACTTCTTTCATCTTTTTATAGCAAAGGCCCTTCCTGCCCGCCGTTCAATTTTGCCGCTGATTTCCAGGATGGTGAGCTGAGCTCCCAGTTCCCCGGCGGTACGGCCCGTTTCTTCGATGAGCTCTTCCAGTGTCTTTTCCTCCATGGCCAGGGCTTTCAGGATGGGATAAGTGGGGTCGGATTCGTCTATGTTTGGCTCTTCCGGCAGGAAAGACGCCTGCTCGGCGGCTTCTCCCTGCCATCCCATCTGCGTGAGCACATCCTCCGGGCCGGTACACAGGTTCGCCCCGGCGCGAAGCAGCATGAGCGGCAGTTCGCTCCCCGGCGCGTCCACGTTGCCCGGCAGGGCGAACACTTCTTTTCGCTGTTCCTGAGCGTGCTCGATGGTGGTATGCGTGCCGCTTTTGAGCTGCGCTTCGATCAGCAGCACGGCGGACGACAGGCCGGAGATGATCCGGTTTCGGGCCGGAAAATGGAACGGAAGCGGCTGAGCGTCCGGAGCCACTTCGGACACAATGGCCCCGCCGGAACTTAGGATACGCTGGGCCAGCTCCTTGTTTTCCGGGGATACAGCCGACCGATCCCGCTGCCCAGCACGGCCACGGTGCAGCCGTTCCCGTCCAGCGCTCCCTGATGGGAGGCGGCGTCAATGCCCCGGGCCAGACCGCTAACTACCGTCACATCCTTTTCGGCCAGTCCTTTGGCGATGCGCCTTGCCTGCGCCAAACCGTAGCGGGTAGCCCGGCGTGAGCCTACCATGGCGATAGAGCGGGAGAAATCCTTTGGCAACGCGCCCCGGACAAATAGTACGTCCGGCGGGCTTTTGATATGCAGCAGCGGCTCTGGATAGCCTTCTTCCCCGAAAAACACGGGATATGCGTTCAGACTGTCCAGTTCCCGCAGCACGGACGCGCAGCGGGAAGCGCGAAGGTCGGCCAGGTAAGAGAAGCTTTCCGTGCCAAGCAGTTCATACACCTGCGGCGTGAAGTTCTCCCACACGCCCAGCGCTCCGCCGAACTTTTCCTTAAATCCTTCCAGCCTGGCCCACGCGCCCATCGGCGCGCACTGGAGCCAGACCCTGGCAAGCTGTTCTCTGGATAAATCCACAGGTCACGTCTCCTTGCGTTTCAAGTATTCGGGCGGCACGGCGTCGGTCAGCCATACGCCGTTTTCAGAGCGATAGAACAGGCGGCCCGCCGCCTGCATCGCCTCCGCGTCCACTTCGTAGACGAGAGGCTTTCCATGGCGTTTTCCGACGGCAACGGCGGTTTCATACTGGTCAGTCAGATGCACATACTGCCGCTCCATGGGCTTTAGGCCCTGCTCTTCGATGCTGGCCGCGAACCGCGTCGCCGTGCCGTGATACAGCACCTTGGGCGGCGTCTGAGGCAGCAGCTCCAGATCCACCGGAATGGAATGGCCCTGGTTGGCGCGAATGCGCGTTTTATCGGCGTTAAAGGAATAGCGCTGTTTATTGTTCGTGCGCACGATTTCTTCCAGCATGGCCATGTCAAACGGCTGCTTTTCGTTCAGTTTTTCAATCAGGGCTTTCGTATCCATCCAGCCGTGTTCGTCGATGCTCAGGCCCAGTGCTTCGGGGTGATGGCGCAGGACCAGAGAGATCAGCTTGCCGATTTCAGTCAATGATTTCATGGACATCCTCCTGTCAGGCCCGCTTGTTTCGTCTGCCGGTTCTTCGTATTCGGCAAGCATTCGGCGGGCGGTTTGTATGATTTCTTCCTGGTTTTCTTTTCTTTTCAGCCAATCCAGAATTTCATCCTGCTCCCCTGAAATCAGCGTCAGCTTTCGGGCAGCAGGGTCTTTTTCGCCGTTTCCTACCAGAAGCTCCAGCGAACGAACATTGTGCGGATGCCCGCGTAAGTCACCGTAGCGGGCGATCAAAAACACCGTGCCGGCATATCCCGCTTCCCGGGAGCACATGAACCAGGCAAAATCCATGGTGGGCAGATAATTCCCTATATAGGAATAAAACGCCAGCGGCAAGTAATTGAGCGGAACAAGGCTTCTGTTTCCGAAGCAATGCCGGATGAGCAGGTCTTCAAGCCGATGATAGGTATGCCAGGTTGCTTCATCATACATGGAATCCCATTCCCACTGATTCATGATATGGGCATAATAGAACAGGGTTCCGTCGCTGAATATATAATTATTCTCATTGATCAAGCCGACGAGGAACACCGCGTGACCATGCGGAGGATCGCTCCGCCTCCACGCGTATTCCACGCTTTTCCAGCCGGCCAGCGCGCTGCCCGGAATGTCCAGGTATACGCCCCATTCCGAGCAGATTGCTTTGACCTTTTCAAACCATTCCTTCTCCACCCAGCGTAGGACAACGCGGCTTCTTCCCCCGCTGTTCATCACATGGTTCATCCACGCATCGGGAGCGTCCGGGCAGTAGGTGTTTTCAACCAGCCACTGTCCGTCGATCTGATAAAACCGCGAGCCCATCGTATGAGTATAGAACCTGTAAAAAACAACGGGCGGCCTGGCTTCCTTCGGAATGCATGCTTCCGTGGGCCGCTCATACAGCAGAACGCAGGGTTTGTCGCCCAGATAAACAAAACGGGGCGTCTGGCCGGATGAACCGCGCTCAGTACAAAACCATAACGTCTCCGGGGGCTCGGCGGGAGAAAGCAGATCGGTATCCATCGACCAGTCCGGTTCCTCTGTAATCCTGATGTTTGGCATGACGATCCCTTCCTTCATTCATGTGTTAGGTTGGGGTTTTACAGATTCCAGTACTTTCCATCCAAGGCCCGGTACTGGATGGCCTCGGCGATGTGCGCGGGCTGAATGTCCGCTTCGCCTTCCAGGTCGGCGATGGTGCGGGCCACTTTGATGATGCGGGTGTAGCCACGCATGCTCATGCCCATTTTTTCCACCGCGCTGGTCAGCAGCTGCTGCGTCGGCCCGTTCAGCGGGCAGAATTCTTTCAGCATGCCGCCGTCCATCTGCGCATTTGCGTGTGTATTGGTCCCGACAAACCTTTTCTGTTGGACGGAACGCGCTTTCTGCACCCTTTCACGCACCGCTGCCGAACTCTCTGCCGGAGCGGAAGCGTTGATTTCACTCACCGGCACCGCGTCCACCTCAACCTGCAGGTCGATGCGGTCCAGCAAAGGGCCAGATATGTGGCTGAGATACCTCCGAATAGCCGCCTCCCCGCAATGGCACTGCCGGATACGACTGCCGTAATAGCCGCAGGGGCAGGGATTCATGCCCGCGATGAGCATACAGCGGGAAAGATACCGTGCGCGGGCGCGCACCCTGGAAATCGTGGCGAAGCCGTCCTCCAGAGGCTGACGCAGGGCTTCCAGCACATTCGGCGCGTATTCAGGCAATTCGTCCAGGAACAGTACGCCATTATGGGCAAGCGATATTTCCCCGGGTTTCGCGTCGCTGCCGCCGCCCACCAGCGCGGGCGCGGACACGGCGTGATGCGGCGTTCGGAAGGGGCGCTCCGTCATGAGCCCCTGGCCTGGTTTGATGAGACCCGCCACGGAATGGATGCGCGTGGTTTCGCACGCCTCTTCAAACGTCATGCGGGGCAGAATACCGGGCAGGCATCGTGCCAACATCGTTTTGCCGCTGCCGGGCACGCCGATCATGAGCATATTGTGCCCGCCTGCTGCGGCGATTTCAAGGGCGCGCCGCGCTCCCTGCTGGCCCTTCACCAGCGACAGGTCAAGCAGCGGTTTGCTGTCCACAAGCAATTCGGAATACGAGGTCTGTATCTGAGCGGAAAGCGGCGCTTTACCGCTCAGATGATGAATCACTTCGCCAAGATTCCTCGCGGGATAAATGAGCATCCCGGTCAGGGACTGAACTTCCGGCGCGTTTCCGGCCGGAAGGATCACACTGTCGATCCCGGCTTGCCGCGCGGCGATCACCATCGAAAGCACGCCGTGCACCGGAACCAGGGAACCGTCCAGGCCCAGTTCACCCAGCAGCAGCACGCTTTCCAGGTTGGGCAGCGCCGCCTGGCGGCTGGCCGCAATGATGGAAACGGCAATCGGCAGGTCAAACGCCGCGCCTTCTTTTCGCAGATCAGCCGGGGAAAGATTGATCGTCACTTTTCCGATGGGCATGGCATAGCCAGAATTGCGCAGCGCGCTGCTGACGCGGTCCTTGCTTTCCCGAACCGCTGCGTCCGGCAGGCCGACCATCGCCCAGTTGTACAGTCCGCCGCTTACATCCGTTTCCACCGTTACGGGTCTGCCGTCCACCCCCTGCAGGGCGAAGCATATCGTTCTTGCCAGCATTGGGCCATTCCCCTTACATAAACGATTTTTCTGGGCAGAGGTTGTTTGAGTGAGAAGTTAGGAGTGAGGAGTTTTATAATGATTCATCGTCAAGCCTGATCTGATTCATTAATATACCATATAACTCTTCACTCCTGACTAATTATCAGTACCAAAGCCATCGGTCAAACCACTTCATGGCATCCATCCAGGAGCGGCTCGCCTCTATGCCGCTGGCGTAGGGGAAGAATAGGATGAACAGCACTTCCGCGGCCAGGAGCAGCACGGCAAGCAGGATCAATACCGTTCGCTCGTTCCATTTTTCCCGCTTCTTCTCATCCCCCGCAGCCAGCGCGACAATGCCGGGCAGGGCAATCAAAGCTCTGGAATCAGCCAGGAGGTCCAGGCACAGCACGATCGCCAGGATCAGGAAGGGCACGCAGGGGAAGTAATGGTAGATGTACGTTCCGCGCGGAACCAGGATCCAGGGCAGAAGCTGGCCGAAGTAACAAAGCAGGATCAATACGGGTCGGGTATCATCCGTTTCAGTGTAGGGAGACAGCGTATCGTCTTTCTGCAAATGCCGCTTGATCCAGAGCGCAAGGCAGATGACAATGCAGATCAGGCCGTCCCACCAGACCACCGGATTCCCCATCGCCATGATGGAGCTTTCGTATCCATCCGGCTCAAGACTGTTGGAAGCGTACCACATGGGCTTGCCGATCACAGGCCACTGATACCAGGGGGAATAGAAATCGTGATCCATTCCGCGGCCCGGCTCGCTGTGGTAGCCCAGCATGCCGCCCACCTGACCGTTGCTAAAGTAGCTGCCGACCGCCGCCTCGATCACCTTCTTGGGCGTCACGCCCACGCCGTCGTAGGCGAAGTACGGGATATAGGATACGTAGTAAATCACAGCGGGCACCAACACGAAGAAAACGAGGCAGCTTGCTATAGTAATCAGTAATAGCTTCGCTCCTTTTTCAGCGGCGGCTTTCTCACTGTCCGACCGGTCCTTTTCCGGTGTTTTTTTCGCCGCCCTGATCAGGCGGAAACGCCGCCAGATACCGGCAAAGAAGACAATGGCCAGGATCACGCCCGCATAGCAGGCCGTCCATTTGCTGGCAACGCCCAGCCCCATGAATAGGCCCGAAAGGCCGAGGGGAACCAGCGTTTTCCAGAAAGGCATATGGAAGAAATCCTGGAAGAACCAGCGGAACATGAAGTACATCATCCAGATGATGAACAGCACCGCAAAGCTGTCGATGGTCGCGATGCGGGTCTGGGTGAAGTGCATCAGGTCAAAGGCCATGAACAGCGCCGCTGCCATGCCGCCCCACCAGCGCTTCACAAACAGCTTGCCCAGCATATACATGCCCGGCAGCATCAGCACGCCCGCCAGCGCGCCGGCAAAACGCCAGCCGAAGGGCGTCATGCCGAAAACGGCGATTGCCCAGCTGATGAATATTTTGCCAAGCGGCGGATGGGTGGTTTCATAGGTCTGCAGCTTGTGCAGATGTTCATACCCGGTGCGGGCATGGTAAATTTCGTCAAAGTAGGTGGAATTGTACCAACTGGGATAACCGCCCTCGAAGGTGTCCTGCTCGTCCAGGAGGTTTCCGACCGTCTCATTGTCGGTGTTGCTGGTGACAGCGGGCAGATACTGTTCCCCTGAATAGGCGTCCAGGAAAAGGATCTCGTGCAGCGTCAGGCTGTAATGATCCGCTGTGAGGCGGACATATCGGCCTTTCAGCGTTTCAGGGTAGGAGCCGCTGGGCACATAGGACAGGTATTTCCATTTAAAGCAGTCTCCCTCCGCCATGCCTGCGCTGTATGAGAAGTTCCAGTTTTCCCCGTCCTCGCTGATTTCCACGGTAAAGGGGCTGTTGTAGTGATGGATCCCGCCGTAATAGAGGATGTTGAAATACTTCGTTTCGCCAAGGTCGAACACGATCTGCTCATCCGGCGATTGGGATACATAGGCGGTCTGCGGCGCTTTCATGGAGCCAAGATTCGTAAACGCCAGCACGCCGTAAGCGACGGTGACGAAGGCGAGGATGATCCAATCGCGCCGGTTCATTTTGGGGGCAGGCTCTTCCTTTGGGAGCGGGGAAGCTGTGCGTACCTCCGCCGCGAACGTTACGGACTCTCCCCGCGTGAGCACGCTGCACAGACTCAGCGAAGCGAAGCAGACCAGGCAGTTCAGCGCAGCGGAAGCGTATTCCAGCACTGCCATATCGCTTTGCAGGCCTACCGCCGGCGCGTCCAGATGGCCGGATGAGCCGCCGATGCGGATGTTGCGGTCCAAGGCACAGCCGACGTTCAGGAAACCGGCGACCGTCACGCCGACGGCCAGCCACAGGATGCGCACGTCTCTGTTCCAGAGATAGCCCAGCAGCAGCAGCGCCACGGCGGGGAACAGATACCTTTCGTGCATCATGGCGCCCGTGTTGTAAATCAGCAAAAGCAGCGCGGCGCCGAGCACGGGCAGATGCTTCACGTCGTTGGCAAAAGCATACAGCGCAGCCATCACAGCTACGGCGTACACGATCATGGCCGTACTGAGCGAATGATACGTCAGGTTCCCGGTCTGCGACAGAAAGACGACCGCTATGCCAAGCGCCGCGGCCAGGCCGGAAAGCGTAAAGAGCCTGACTCTGTCCTTCTTATCACCGGGCTGTTTGAGCAAAACCGGCCCGCGGGTGACGGAAGCGGCTGCCAGCGGCAGCACGGCCAGGCACCAGGCCATGAAGGAAAGCAGAAATTCGCCGCTCAGGCTGCTGTCGGCGGACACCCAGTTTTTTCCCAGCAGGAAATACAGATTGCAGCTGTTCACCGCGGCGTAGGCGTAGCGGCCCATGGTCTTGCCGTAGAGGACGAACAGCCAGTCGGCGGGGAGATGAATGGAGAAGGGGAGCACAATCACGAGCGCCGCCGCGATCATGAACGCAAAGCCCAGCCCCGCGTCTTTGAGAACCGCCTTCCGTTTATCAGGTTCTTTCCAGTTCTTCGCGATATGCAGCGCGAAAGCCGCAAGTCCCATCGGGCCGAACATCAGCGCCTGTGGCTTGAACAGCACGGAAACGATATAGAAAGGCAGCGCGAAAATCCACTTGTCTTTCACCGCGTACAGGACGGCCAGCGCAAGGAACAGCGTCATCAGCGAATCCGCCTGGCCCCAGGCTGCGCCCGTCATGATGACCAGAGGATTGAGCGCGTACAGCGCAACAAACGCAAGCGCCGCCGCCGAGGACAGCTTCATGCGCCTGGATTCCCGGTAAAGCACGGCGCACAGCAGGATGTCCGCCAGAATGGGCGGAATCTTCACCATGAATTCCGTGGCCCATGTGCCCGCCGCTTTTCCGATCAAGCCCACGAACCAGAGCACCAGCATATATCCCGGCGGATAGTCACAGAATGAGAACGGATCGGCGGAATCATAAAAATTCACCGGGCCGTTTTCCGCCATCCTGTTGGCCCAGGCGCGGAAGCAGCCGATGTCAACATTATAGCCGGAAACGTTGGCGGCTATCAGCAGACGCAGCGCGCAGGCGGCCAGCAGAATAAACGCGGCCAGCCACGGGCTTGCGGACAGAGGCTTCTTTTTCAGTTCGCGGTAAGGCCTGCGCAGGAAACGGCAGAGCAGAGCGAAGCAAAGCACATACGCTCCGCTGATCGCCACCAGCAGCAACCCCGCGTTGCTCTGAATACCGCTTTGGCCGTACTGCGGAATACCGGACGTATCCCTGTACCAGGCCTGCGCCGTGTATCCTTCGGGCACGCCGTCCACTTTGGAGAGGGTGATATCCCGGAAATACGCTTCACCAATAGACTCGCCGCTGTAACCGCCAAGGCGCACGAACACATCCACACTGTGCTGCTCCTTGCCCGTGCGGCCATAAAGCGAAACGCTCTCCCATTCCCCGTCGGAATCGAACACATTGTCAGAATACAGATAAACATCCGCGACGGAAAGATTCGCGCCCCAGCCGCTCTCGGCGTCCGCCTTGATATAGCCGTGCAGATGGTACAGGGTGTCAGGCTCCACGTCCACGGTCTGGGCAAAGCGCGCGTCCTTGAGGATGTGGTTCACGATATGCGCTGCTTTTCCTTCTTCCGTATCCACCACTTCAAAATCCGAACCGGTCAGCCCGGCGTAAGCATCCCTGTACCAGCCGGCGGGGAGACCGTCGTTCACTTCTGAAAAATCGCCGTTGGCCAGCAGGTTTTCACCCACAGCCGCGGGTTTTCCTGCGGGACGGAAAAACACAAAGGCAATCGCAGCCACGGCCAATACCGCCGCGGCGATCCAGCCATACCGTTTCAAAAGCTTCATAGTTACTCCTCAAAAAGCGTTTTTGATATGCTTCAGGCCCTCGGCGCTGATTTCGATCACGTCGAACCGCGCCTGTTCCCAGGGGTGGGACTGCAAATAGTATTGCGCCGCGTAGCGCAGATGGCCGCGTTTTTTCCTGTTCACTGCCAGCAATCCCTGCCCTTCGGCGCTATTGGGCCGCGCCTTGACTTCCACGAAAACCAGCGTGTCTTTGTCCCGCGCGATCAGGTCAATTTCCCCGTGCGGCGTGCGGAAGCGCTTTTCAAGGATGCGCATTCCCTGTTTTTTCAGGTACGCCGCCGCCTGGTTTTCCCCCAGCAGGCCGATTTCAAATATGCTTCTCATAAAGCCACAAAATGCCCGATGAAGCTGCGCCGATGCTCCGGACAGGGGCCAAGCGCCTTCAGCGCGGCGATATGCTGCGCGGTGCCGTATCCCTTGTGCTTCGCAAAGCCGTAGCCGGGATACTGTTTATCGAGCTCTTCCATCTGCCTGTCCCGCGTCACCTTCGCGATGACGCTGGCAGCGGCGATGCTGTAACACACCGCGTCACCGTGAATGATGCCTCTCTCTTGCCCTGGCAATCCGAGCCCCTGCAGGGCGTCGATCAGGAACACGTCCGCCGGCGCGTTTTCCGCGGCTCGGCGCATGGCCATTTTGGTCGCGCCTAAAATGTTGTATTCGTCGATTTCAGAAGGGCTGGCCTGGCCAACGCCTACAAACAGCGCCGTCTGCATGATTTCGTCAAACAGCTTTTCCCGGCGGGAGGCGGACAGTTTTTTGCTGTCGTCCACCCAGAGCAGCAGCGGTTCCCTCGGCATCACCACGCAGGCGGCGACGACGTTTCCAACCAGTGGCCCGCGTCCCGCTTCATCCATGCCCGCGAAGCGAATGCCCGCTTCCCATAGGGGCATATCAGTCTGAATCAGGGCTTGCAGCCGTTCCCGGCGCTTTTCCTCAAGCTTGCTCATCGGTTGCTTCCTCAGCCTCTTCAGGCGCTTTTTCCTCTTCCTGCCGCGGTGCTTCGAGCGTGACGCGGCCAAGCTTTCCGCCCCGGAATTCATCTAGAATCACCTGGCAGGCACGTTCAGTATCGTACACGCCGCCCTTCATCAGGAAGCCGCGCCCGGCGCACACAGCCTCCAGCAGCTCCGGGCCGTGCAGGGACGTGTCTTTGATCTTGAAACGCTCCGCGACTTTGTCCGGTACTATTTCCAACATGTCGGTCAAAAGCTGGATGGACAGCGCGGCGGTATCCACCACCTCATCGCGGATGGCGGCAATGTAAGCCAGACGCCGCGCGGCCACGGGATCGTCCAGGCGGGGCCAGAGCAGGCCCGGCGTGTCCATGATTTCCAGATACGGCGTGACCCGTACCCACTGGTTGGCGCGCGTAACGCCCGGCTTGTCCCCCACCTTTGCGATGCTTCCGCCGTGCAGGCGGTTGATGAGCGTGGATTTTCCGACGTTCGGCACGCCAACGATCATTGCCCGCACGGTTTTCATAATGCCGCGCTGAGCTGCTCGCTCCACCGTTTCCTTCGCGGCCCGGTCGATCAGGCCCAAGGCGCTCTTCGCCTGCCTGTTCATATCCAGGGCCAGACAGTTTTCAATACCTCTGCGCTTGAACTCTTTCAGCCACAAGCTGGTCAGGTTCGGATCGGCCAAGTCGCTTTTCCCCAGCAGCAGCACCCGTTCCTTTTTCGCGGTCAGACGCATCAAATCCGGGTTCCGGCTGGAAAAAGGCAGCCTCGCGTCGCACAGTTCAATCACTACATCCACCCGGGAAAGCTGGTCGCTGAGCAGCCTTTTGGCCCGCGCCATATGCCCCGGATACCAGTTGATGTCCATAAAAAGATTGCCTTCCATTTTTTGTAAGATAAACGCATGGTTGCGTTCCTTTTATAGAAAATATCACTTTTTAGAAAAAAACGCAAGAGTCAATTTTGCGGTTTTACATTTGTGGCATATCCGTCACGGAAAAGAAGCATACTATTCTCAACGAAACAACGCGGGAGGAGCGATGTATTTTGTCCTTACAGGCGATCATTATGGCGGGCGGCGAAGGGGTGCGCCTGCGTCCGATGACGGTTCACACCCCCAAGCCCCTGTGTCCCCTGCTGAATGAACCGGTCATGGGATACGCGGTGAAACTGCTCAGGCAGCACGGCGTTTCCGAGATCGGCGTGACGCTGTGGTACCAGCCACAGAAAATACGGAGGATATTCCGAAAAGGCGAAAGGTACGGCGTGAAGCTGAAATATTATGAAGAAAAAGAGCCCGTCGGCACGGCGGGCAGCGTGAAAATGGCGCGGAAGGCGCTGACCGACACATTTTTCGTTCTCTCCGGCGACGGCCTGACAGACTGCGACCTGACTGCCGCCCTGCGATTTCACAAAGAAAAAAAGGCCCTGGCGACCTTAGTGCTCAAGCGCGTTCCTGTTCCTCTGTCCTACGGTGTGGTGCTGACGGATCAGGACAGCCGCATCACCCGCTTCATCGAAAAGCCTGACTGGAAACGGGTGTTCAGCGATTTAGCGAACACGGGCGTGTACATTCTTGAGCCGGACATTTTCGATTATATTCCCGATACAGGCGCGCCGGACTTTGGAAAAGACGTTTTTCCGGCGCTGCTGGCCGGCGGGCTGCCGGTGTATAGCTTTGAAACGGACGGCTATTGGTGCGACGTGGGCGACCAGCGGGCGTATTTGCAGGCGCAGGCGGATTTATTGGAGGGCAAAGTCAATCTTCCCCATGCTTCCGGCATCCATGAATCCGCCCGGATTGACGGAACGGCAAAGGTCGAAGGGAACTGCTTCATCGGTGAAGACGTTTTCATCGGCCCCGGCGCGGTGATCCGCGACGCGGTGATCGGTAACCGCGCGTACATCGGCAGCGGAGCTGTGGTGGAAAACAGCTGCCTTTGGCAGGATGTGACGGTTCAGGAAAAAGCGCGTGTGTCCGGCAGCGTGATATGCGACGGCGCGGCGATACGTCAGGAAGCGGAACTGTCCGACGGCTGCGCGCTCGGCCCGCGCGCAGCGGTAGGCGCTTTCGCTCTGCTGCGGCCCGGCGTGAAGGTATGGCCCCATTTCCGGGTCGCTCCAGGAGCGGTGGTTTCCAGAAATGTGACGAGCGGCGATTGGAGCGCGCCGCAATGGACGGCTTCAGGCGCGGTCTGCGACACGGCGGAAAGCGCATGCGCGCTGTGTGGGGCGTTCATCAAGGTAACCGGCGCGCGGCGCGTTATCGTCGGACACAGCGGCGCTGACGCGCTTGAAACGCTGGCCGCCGGTGCGCTGACCGCCGCAGGCGCGGAAGCGCTGTATACGGGCGAATGCACCGAACCCATGCTGTCGGCCCTGATCCGTTCGCTGCGCCTGGACGGCGGAGCGTTCGCCAACGGCCAGACGCTGCTGTTCCTGGATAAAAACGGCTTGCCTCTTTCCGCCCGGCAGGCTGCGGCCATGGACGCCTGTGTGCTGCGCCAGGACATGCCCGCCGCCTTTTCCCGTCCCGCGCCTGTGCGGTCCTTCCGGGGCACGGAGGAAGTGTATCTTGCCTCCGTTCTGCCGCCCGACGCCGCGCGGCCCCTGTTTACTCCTCTGGCCGTATTCAGCGATTCCTGTCTGCTGACGCGGCTGGCAGAAGCTGGCCTGAAACGTATGGGTGCACGGAACATTCGCTTTTCATCCGTGTCGAGCGTGGAACTCAGGCCGGTGGAAACGGGCTTTCTGCTCTCGGCGGACGGGAAGGAAATGACGGTATTCACCGCTTCCCACGCCCTGAACGAAGAGCAGAAAACCATGCTGCTGCTCGCGCTGCTGTATCAGAATACCGGCAGGCTCTACGATCTGCCGGGCGTGCCCCGCGCGGCGGAAAGCATTGCTCCGCTCCTGCTGCCAGACGGCGGACAGGAATGCGCCGCTCAGCGCGCCGTGCTGAACGACGCGCTTTCCGGCCTCTTTCTGATTGCCGATGCCCTGCGCCAGGGGCCGCTCGAAACACAGCTGCAGGGACTTCCGGAAACGCACATCCTGGCCCGGGACATTGCCTGCGGCGTGCGGGACAAGGGCCGTATCCTGCACAGGCTCTGTGGCCAGACGGAGCTTCCCCACACATTGGGCGAGGGCCTGCGGATCAAGCATCAAAAGGGCTACGCCACCATCGTGCCCGACGCCCACCGGAACCTGGTGCGTGTCACCAGCGAATCCATGAACAGCGAGTTCGCTCAGGAGCTCTGCGATTTTTACGCCCAGCAGATTCAGCAGATCACAGAGAAGAAATAAAAAGCCTCTCCCGAAGGAGAGGATAAACGGTTCAGCGTTCCACCGTGTCGATGATGCCGCCGCCCAGGCATTTGACGCCGTCATAGATCACGGCGCTTTGCCCGGGGGTCACGGCGCGCTGTGGTTCGTCATAGACAAAGTATATTTTGTCGCCGTTCCGTGTCACGGTCACGGCCTGATCGGGCTGGCGGTAGCGGAACTTCGCGGTCAGCCTGCAAGGCGTGTTTTCAGGAAGCGGCTCTCCCACGAAGGTTGCCTGATCCGCGGTGCACGCTTTGCTGTACAAAAGCGGATGGTCCTCGCCCTGGACGACGATCAGCTGATTCTTTTTTAAATCCTTATCCACCACGAAGAAGCTGCGCCCGTCGCCCCGTCCGCCGATGCCCAGGCCCCTTCGCTGGCCCAGGGTGTAGTACATCAGCCCGTCGTGGCGGCCCACCACCTCGCCCTCCGGCGTCACCATATCGCCGGGCTGGGCGGGCAGGAAGCCCTTCAAAAACTGCTTGAAGTTTCTCTCGCCAATGAAGCAGACGCCGGTTGAATCCTTCTTCTTCGACACCGGGAGTCCCGCTTCCTCGGCGATTGTCCGAACCTCCCGCTTGGTCATGCCCCCCACGGGGAACATGGCCTTTTTCATCTGCTCCCGATGCACCATGTACAGGAAATAACTCTGATCCTTGTTTGGGTCAACGCCGCGAAGAAGATTTCCTTCTTCGTCCGTCTGCACGAAATGACCGGTGGCCATTTTCTCTGCGCCAGCCTTCATGGCGAAATCCAGGAACGCCTTGAATTTGATTTCCCGGTTGCACAGCACGTCGGGGTTCGGGGTGCGGCCCGCTTTGTATTCGTTAAGGAACAGGGTGAACACCCGGTCCCAGTAATCCTTGGCGAAGTCTACGGCATAATAGGGAATCCCGATCTTATCGCACACGTCCCTTACGTCGCGCCAGTCGCTTTCCGCAGTGCATACGCCGTCGTCGCCTTCCTCGTTCCAGTTCTTCATGAACACGCCGATGACCTCATAACCCAGGCGTTTGAGCAGCAGCGCGGAAACGGCGCTGTCGACGCCGCCGGACAGACCAACCACCACGCGCACGTTACAGCACACCCCTTTCCTGCATTCTTTGGAACAGCTTTTGGAACGCTTCTTCGGTCACTTCCTCCGGGCTTTGGTCGGCGTTCACGGAAATAAAGCGTTCAGAATACTGCCGGGCTAATTCCTCAAAACCGACTTCGGTTTGTGTATGGAAGGTATCTCCCGCCTTTTCGATACGGTCCGGCTGGGACACTGCCATACGGCGGGCCATGGCCTTATCGTGGCGCATTTTCAGATACAGCGTGGCCCCCGGCGCGCCTTCGCGGAAAGCGGCGCGGTTGATCTCCTTCACCCAATCGAGGCCCAGGCCCCGCGCCATGCCCTGATACACCAGAGACGAATCCACAAACCGGTCGCAGAGCACGATCTCGCCCCGGCCGATAGCCGGCAAGATGGTATCTTTCAAGTGCTGCGCCCGCGCCGCGGCGAACAGCAGCGCTTCCGTTTCGGCGCACATGCCGCCGTCCTCTTTCGCAAGCACGATTTTCCTTATTTCCTCGGCGATGGGACAGCCACCGGGCTCCCGCGTCCGGCGCACGGTATAGCCGAACTGCTCCAGCCGTTCCTGCAATGCCGCCGCCTGGGTGGACTTGCCGCAGCCGTCCACGCCCTCCAGCGTGACGAAAAAGCCTTTGGGGGGCTCCATGCCGGGGCATAGGAGATCGCAAAGCGCCTGGATGGATTCCACGGCGTGGGCAGGAAGCGCGGCAAGTGTTTCGCTTTTTTCCCCGTAACCGTACAGCGCCGCAATGGAAGGGATGCCCGCGTCATGCGCGCCTTTGATGTCCCCGGCGATATCTCCCACCATCACGGCCCGCTTTCCTTTCGGCAGCACGCGGCGGATCAGGTCAGCCTTGTCAATATGCAGTTCCTGCGGCGTCGGCCCAGCCACGGCGTCAAAGTACTGCAGAAGGCCGAAGTATCGCAGGATATCGACGGAAGTATGCTGCGGCTTGCCGGTGGCGACCGCGAGATAAGCCCCGCGTTCCTTAAGCTCGCTCAGCAGCGCCCGGATGCGGGGATACACCTTGTTTTCCTTCCAGCCGATGGGGATGTAGCGCTCCCGGTACAGCTCGGTCGCGTATGCGGCCTGCTCTTCGGTCATGCCGCAGTATTTGATGTAGCTGTCCGCCAGCGGCGGGCCAAGAAAGCGCTGCAGCGTGCTTTCAGGCGGCACGGGCAGACCCATTTTCTGTAAGGCGTATTTCGCGCAGGCGAAAATACCGGGCCGGGAATCGGTCAGCGTTCCGTCCAGGTCAAAGATCACGGCGTCGTACAAAAGCATGAAAAAGCATCCTTCCGAATCGTTCTCGTTAGGATGCTATTGTATCATAAGTGTCAAGCGCCGCGCAAGGCTCGCTTTCATTCAATTGTGGGATTCGATTCAGTCGTATTCAAGGTAAGCGCCTTTCATGGGGGACGCGGCCAATTGGGAAAACAAGCGCAGGACGCCGGAAGCGTACCGGGCGGGTTTGGGCTGCCAGCGCTTTTTCCGTTCCATGAGCACTTTGTCTATTTCTTCCGGGCTCATGGGCTGGCCTGCGATTCCCACGATATCCAGGCGGCGTTCCTTCACGTTCAGGTAAATCAGATCCCCTTCCTCCACCAGCGCGATGGGCCCGCCCGCCTGGGCTTCCGGGCTGCAATGGCCGATCACCGGGCCGGTGGACGCGCCGGAAAAGCGTCCGTCAGTGATGAGGGCGATGGAGCGGCCCAGCTCTTTATCGGAAGAAATGGCTTCAGAGGTGTAGAACATCTCCGGCATCCCGCTGCCCTTGGGGCCTTCGTAGCGGATGAACACCGCGTCGCCAGGCTGCACCCGATGACGCAGCACCGCGTCGATACATTCTTCCTCGCTGTCAAAGGGCCGGGCGGTCAGCGTCGCTTCAAACATTTCCCGGGGGCAGGCGGTGTGCTTGATCACCGCGCCTTCCGGGGCCAGGTTGCCTTTCAGGATGGCGATGGAGCCGTCCGTTCCGATGGGATCATCATAGGGCCGAATCACGTCCTGCCGGGTCACATGCAGGCCTCGCTTCGCGTTGGCTTCGTCCAGCCAGCGCTGGCAGCGGTCGTAGAATCCGGTCTGTTTCAGCTTTTTTAGGTTTTCACCCAGGGTTTTGCCGGTCACGGTCATGGCGTCCAGATGCAGGCAACGCTTGATTTCCTCCATGACGGCGGGCACGCCCCCGGCGTAGTAGAAGAATTCGGCGGGCCAGCGCCCGGCGGGCCGCACGTCCAGCAGATACCGCGCTCCGCGATGGAGGCGGTCGAATGTCTCTCCCGTGATTTCGATGCCGAACTCGTGGGCGATGGCGGGGAGGTGCAGCAGAGCGTTCGTGGAACCGGAAATGGCAGCGTGCACCAGAATGGCGTTTTCAAAGCTTTGGAGCGTCACAATGTCCTGGGGCCGCATGTGTTCCGTCTGCGCCAGGCGCACCGCCTGCCTCCCCGCTTCATAAGCGTAATGCAGCAAGTCCGGGCTGGCGGCAGGCAGCAAGGCGCTGCCGGGCAGGGCCAGGCCCAGGGCTTCGGCCATGATCTGCATGGTGGAGGCGGTGCCGATGAAACTGCATGCGCCGCAGCCGGGGCAGGCGTTTTGCTTGGCCCAGTCCAGTTTGCTTAGGTCGATCTCCCCACGCTCGTATTTGGCGTTGTACATGCCCAGCTGTTCCAGGGTCAGCAGTTCCGGTCCCGCCGCCATCGTGCCGCCCGGCACCACCACGGAGGGGATGTTCACTCGGGCCAAGCCCATCAGGTTGCCGGGCATCCCTTTGTCGCAGCTGGCGATGAACACACCCGCGTCAAAGGGCGTGGCGTTGGCCTGTATCTCGATCATGTTGGCGATCATTTCCCGGCTGGCCAGGGAGAAGTTGATGCCGTCGGTTCCCTGGCTCTCCCCGTCGCACATGTCAGTACAATAGTATCGCGCCCCGAACCCGCCCGCGTCCGAAACGCCCCGCCGGGCTTCCCGCACCAAAGAATCCAGATGGCCGGAGCCGGGGTGACTGTCGCCAAAGGTGCTTTCGATGAATACCTGGACCTTGCCCAAATCCTCCGGTTTCCAGCCCGTGCCGATGCGCAGGGGATCACATTCCGGGGCAAGCTGACGCAGTTTCTGACTTGGAAGCATGTTCTTCACCTCATCGCGTTTGTGTTGCTGTGCGGTTGTCTTTCCTGATACGTTGATTATACCAGATAGAATGAAGGGATGGCAACAGGAAATTCACTTGGTCAGCGCGGCGCATATCAACCTTTTGTTTTCCCGCAGGCGTTCTTTATCCGGAGAGAGCAGCAGCGCCTGGTCGATGGCCTCATGCGCCTTTTTTGTCTGACCGGTATAAAAGAAACCCAGCGCCCGCAAATCCCAGGGAAGGCTGCCCCAGGCTGTATTTTCGGTGATATAGGTTCTCGCTCTTTCCTGAATGTCCAAGGCCAGGCCGGTCAGATAAATCACGGCTTCCCAGTTTTCCTGCGTATACTTTACCCAGGCCAAGTCCATGAAGGGTTCACGCAGGTAAGGCGCTTCGGCCATCGCCCGCCAAAGCCAATGTTCCGCCAAAACAGGGTCATTTTTTCCCAGATACGCTTTGGTGATATAGCGCATGGAGGCGCAGCGCTCATCTTTCCAGGCGGCTGATGGCATTTTCAGATGACGGGTCAGGGTGCGGATGCAGTCATCCCAGCGATGATAGAAATAATATTCGCGGCCCAGGTAGTGCATGTTCCGGTCATCGTCCGGCGCTTCCCGGACGGAGAGTTCCAGCAAAGGGAGGTACTGCGCCCTGGATTTCTCCGGGTCGGCATGATGATACAGCCGCATACCTTCCACTGTGATCCGCTTTTCCGCTCCTTTCCCATGCCAGGCCAGCACTTCGTGGACGGGGTGTGTCCATCGGTAGCAATGCCGACAGTGGATTTTATCGATCCAAAACACCCGCCCCTCCGAGCCGTCCGCTTCAAAGCTCCAGGTGTAGCGGTAGGACACGCGGGTGGTATCCGGCTGCCAGGCGTTTTCCAGCATCTTTCGCCAGCCGGGTTCAAATTCTTCGTCCAGGTCGGTGCACACGCAAATGTCCGTATCCTCCGGCAGCAAATCCAGGGACGCGTTCCGGGCGGTGTCAAAGCGCCAGGGATCAATCAGCGCTTCCAGCACATGCACTCCTTTTTCCCGAAGGATTGACACCGTGTCATCCGTCGAGCCTGTATCCAGCACATAAATCTCATCCGCCTCGGCCATGGATTCCGCCCAGCGAGCGGCAAATTTGCTTTCGTTTTTGGCAATGGCATACACACAGATTTTCATTTTCCCCTCCTGAAAAGAGCGGCGGCATGACGCCGCCGCCCCTGAAACGGTTATCCTTTCATCAATCCGGAAATTCTCAGATGATCCAGCAGCAGATTAAACTGCATCACCAGGTCGTCTGTAGATTTCGCGTCTGAAACAGGCGCAATCCTTTCAATCGCCGGAGCAGGACCGGTTGGGCCAGTAGGCCCGGTTGGGCCGGTTTCACCCGCTTCGCCCTGCGGCCCAGTGGGGCCGGTAGGCCCGGTTTCGCCGTCGTCTCCGTCCAGACCGTCTTCACCCGCGGGGCCGGTCGGCCCAGTTGGACCAGTGGGGCCGGTTTCTCCGATTTCGCCCTGGGGACCAGTAGGGCCATTTTCGCCGACTTCGCCCTGAGGTCCGGTAGGCCCGGTCTCGCCAACTTCTCCCTGAGGACCCGTGGGCCCAGTCTCACCGGTTTCACCCTGCGGCCCTGTCGGGCCGGTCGCTCCTTCTTCCCCGGAACCCGCAGGCCCGGTAGGCCCTGTAGGCCCGGTGGGCCCAGTTGCGCCGGTCAGACCGATGGGGCCGCGGCAGCCGCAGGAATTGCAGCAACTGAGATGATACAGCGCGGAATATGCGCGGCAGTTATTGATATTTTGATCGCTGGGCTGCGCGTCAATCCAGTTCAGAATTTCCATGCTTTTCCCTCATTTCAGCTTTTCATTTTGTCAAGATGGCAGGCGTTTGCCCCGCCACTTTCAGCTTATGTCCAGCTGAAAAAAGGGTGACAAAAACCGCTGTCCCAAAAGATCTGGAACAGCGGCAAACGGATGGTTTATTTCCTATGCGCCCATAATGCGCCGGGCAGTATCCTGACTTCGGCACGGGCTTCCGTCACGATCTCGCCGTCAATATTCACACGCATGTCCGGCGCGGAAAACGCCACGGAGGATGCGTGGACAAAAGTGGTTTCGGGGAAAGTCAGTATCTTTCCCCGCATCAGCCCCAAAAGTCGCGTAAGCAAATCTTTCTTTTTTACAGCCCCCACGATCACCACGTCGAACAGCCCGTCGTCCGCCTTGGCTTCCGGCGCGACAGGAATGCCGCCGCCGATGATGCCGCCGTTGCCGACCGCCACCACAAACGCGTCCTTTGTAATGGGAGGTTGACCGTCGACGGCATACGTGATGGGAATGGATTTGAAGCGGAACAGCGTCTGCACCACGCCGTGAAGATACGGCAGCAGCCCCCGGACATAGCGCTTTGCCTTTTCTGCGTATAAAAGCACCGACACGTCAAAGCCCGTGCCGACCTCGTTGAGGAACATGCGCCCGTTGATCTCTCCCGCGTCGGTCTTTTTCGCGGGATGGGTGAGGATAAATTCCAATGCGGCTTCCGGCTCCAGAGGCGAACCGAGGGTCTTTACGAAATCGTTGCCCGTTCCCGCCGGAATAATGCCCAGCGCCGTGTCCGACCCAACCAGCCCTTGCGCCACCTCAAACGATGTCCCGTCGCCGCCGACGGACAGCACGGTTTCCACGCCCGCTGCGCTGGCTTCCCTGGCCAGGTCGGAAGCGTGGCCGGGCTTTTCCGTCCAGAACATACGATAGTCTAATTTCTTTTCTGTCAGCAGCTGCCTGATCTTTTCACCGATTTTTCTGCCGCGGCCATTCCCGGCGGTGGGATTGCAAATAACGTAAATCACCCTTGCTCCCCTCTCCTGCTGAATCATCTGTTTTTCATAACTTTACCCGAATTTGTCTTATTTGTAAAGCATACTTTTTTCATAACTCGCAAAACAGTTTTACATATTTATTACTTTTTCAGATTGACAAAAGAATGAAAGCAGGATTAATATATGGTAGCGATTCATCAATCACTGCTGAAACAGCGGCGGAAGAAAGGAGCGGGAGCGGTGCTGAAAAAATGCCTGGCGGTTTGGATGACGATCGTTTGCCTGATTGCTGTTATTCCCGCTTGCGGAGAAGAAACCGATCACAGCGCGCGGGATGAACTGATCGACGCGATCATCGAGACGGGACATCATCTGTTCGTCGCGGCGAACGGCAAGCTGCAGCGCGCGCAGAAGGCCGGGGATATATACGTATGCAAAAATTTTACCGTTCACGTTTTCCGCGAGAACGCCTCCAGCTTTCGCATGGCGGAGTTTCCGGACGTTTCCCTGAAAGTGCCGAATAATCTGCCGGCAGAAAAATGCAAGCCCCATGCTTACGGCTATTGCTGGGAGGATGTTGCGCCGGAGGACGGCAATCCCTTTTATATCGCCGCCCAATTCCTGTATGACAGCAACGCGACAAAGCAGGAAAACATGGAGCGCGCGATAGAATTCATGAAGCAGGTCAAGCGCGGGGATTACTTCCAGATGAGCGCTGAATACTATTACGGCGTCGGCGCCCACAGCGCCATCATGATTTCCGATTACGACCCGGAAAGCAACACCGTCCGCTGGATGGACAGCAACATGGTGGGTGAAAAGCGGGACGGCGTGCGGTACGGCAAAGTGCAGTTTGACGCGGTGAAGGACATTAACTGGTGGGCCGAGGCTTTCTGCAAGAAAAAACGCGGAGCGACGATCTACCGTTTGCGGGATGATATCATCCGCGCAGACGCCTCAGAATAGTTACACGAGTAATAATTCATGCTGCTTCCGCGTGATTTTTCTAAAAAATTTCACAGATAGGGATGTACATTTTCGGGAAAAAATGCTATAATGCAAAATGAAATATTTTTGAAGCGAATGAATACAGGCAAACTCCATCTTGAGAAGGGAGAAACAGGAATGGATAACCGTCTATTATTTCAGCTTCAGCAAATTTTTTCCCGACTCCGCACCCCGATTTCTCTTCTGGACGCAGACGGAAACAGTCTGATCCCGAACGAAGACATACGTTTTTCTCTTCCTCCCCTGAACCAGCCGGGCGTGCCCGTCGCCCAGGACGGACGGCTGTATCAGATGTGCGCTTCCGCGCCCAACTGGGTCATCATGACCACCATCACTGACGCCGACGCAGCGCGGGACGCCTTTGTCCTCTGTGACGCCATGATCGGAGCCGCCATCACAGCCAACGAAGCTGGCAACGATCTGAACAACGCTTACCAGCGCATATTGCAAAACGAGCTCTCCCTCGCGGAACTGGACGCGGTGGTGGACGAGCACGGCATTTCTCCCAATACGCCCCGCTGTGTGCTGCTCATGCACATGGTTCAGGTACAGCAGCGGTCCGCCTATGAAATACTGGAAGAGTTCCTGCCCCGCAGCGGAACGGACGTGCTGGTTTCCATGGACAAGCACACAGCCGCTTTTGTCAAGGACGTGAGCGGGGTAGAGGACGAGGACGAACTGCGCCAATTTGCCGATGCAGTGCAGGAAACGCTGATGGGCGAAATTGCCCTTCCGGTGATGGTCGGCATCGGTGAAGTGGCAAAAACCGTGGGCGAGCTGCACGCTTCCTACCGTCAGGCCCGCCGCGCTATCGAAATCGGGCGCGCCTACGCGCCGGAGCGCACCATCCACGTTTACCGCTCGATGATGCTGGAACGCTTCCTGTCAGACCTTTCCCCCGAAATGGCGGAGCATTACCACGGCCTGCTGTTCAACCGGTCCACCGCCCGGCTGTTCGGCGAAGAAATGCTCTACACCATTGAAATGTTCTTTAAAAAAGACCTGAACCTTTCGGATACCGCAAGGCAATTGTACATTCACCGCAACACCCTGGTATACCGCCTGGATAAGGTGCAGCGCCAGGTTGGGCTTGATCTTCGCAAGTTCGAGGACGCGGTCACGTTCAAAATGCTGCTTGAAATGCGCAAATGCGGAAACAATAAAACAAAAGTGAAGAAAGGGCGCTGACGCCGCGGCCTTTCCTAAAGAAGGGAGCATCCATGAAGAAAAAGGTATTAATTATTTGTATCATTCTGGTGTTGATCACAGGCATCGCTGTTTTTAGCGGCAGCGCTTCAAGCATTTTTGAACGCTTCAACAAGAACCAGAAAACCGTCACGATCACCCAGGAAGAATACGATCGGCTGAGCCGTTACAGGAAGATGGATGCCATTCTGCAATATATTGAGAATTGGTACATCGAAGAGCCTGATATAGACAAAATGATCGAAAGCGCCACAAACGGCCTGCTCTACGGGCTGGAAGACCCCTATACGTATTATTACAACAGCGAAGAATGGGCAAAGATGTGGGAAGATGACGAAGGTGAATACGGCGGTATCGGCATCGAGATGCTGGGCAACGCGGAAGATTATTCCGTTACGATCACCCGCGTCTTCAAAGGCGCGCCCGCTGAGGAAGCCGGTGTGAAGAAGGGTGATGTGCTCGTCCGGGTCGAAGACTTGGAAGTGAACTTCTATACCATGCAGAATGCCGTGAACATCATGCGCGGCCTCATTGAAGACGGGACTGTTGAAATTGAAGTCAAGCGCGGAGAGGAATACATCACCTTCCATATTCCCCGCGCCATCATCCACATCAACCGCGTGGAATATACCATGCTGGAAGATAACATCGGCCTGATCAACCTGTATGAATTTGAAGGCGAGAGTGAGAAGGAATTCATGGCCGCGCTGGACAGCCTGGAAAATCAGGGGGCAAAAGCGCTGATCATTGACCTGCGCGACAATCATGGCGGCTGGGTGGATTCCGCGCGGCAGATCGGCGATCTGTTTCTGGATGACGGGGTGCTGGTTTACACCCAGGATCGCAGCGGCTATCGCGAAGATACTGTCATGAAGCCGGGCAAGGACGATATTCCGCTGGTGATCCTGATTAACGAGAACAGCGCTTCTTCTTCCGAGATCCTGGCAGGCGGCCTGCATGACCGGGGCCGCGCCACATTGGTCGGCATCAATTCCTACGGGAAAGGCATCGTGCAGGCAGTGATCCCGCTGGAGGACGATACGGAAGGCTTCCAGATGACCATCGCGGAATACTTCCTGCCCTCCGGGGAAAAGGTGCATAAGATCGGGCTGACACCCGACATCGTTTCCGAATTGCCGGAAGAACTGAAAAACGCTTACTTCGCTCTGGGCGACCTGTCCGACCCGCAGCTGAAAGACGCCTGGAACGCCGCGAAAGAACTGATCAAAGAATAAACCGAAAACCTGATTCATAGCCGCGAAGCGATTCGCTCCGCGGTTTTTTCTGTTCTGTGGTGACAGGATTCCATTCACGTATAGGTAATTCATATAAGGAACGCTGGCAGATATGCCAATTACAGCATCCTCGTGTCATCGGTGGATTTTTGCCTGCCGGTGTAGTATAATGAAAACCATCAATCCAGGGAAGGAGGAGGTTCTGTGCGTTTCATTAAAATGACCGTGCTTTTATGCTGCATGCTCCTCCTTTCGCTGTGCTGGTCCGGCGCGGCCGAAGATGTGGAAACAGCGGAGTCCGGTCAGCGCCGGGCGCTGCTGATCGGCTGCGATCATTTTCTTTCCCAGCCGGATACCTGGCCTGCGGCGGAAAACAATGTCCGCGCGCTTTCCGATGTGCTGTTTTCTGATGCCCGGTCTTATGCCTTGGTGCGTACCGCGTCGAACACGGTCGCCACGGTTGAGGTGTTTGAAGAAGCGGTGCTGGCGGCTTTCGGGAACAGCGCGGAGATAGACACCTCCGTTTTGTATCTCAGCACCCACGGCGTCTTTGAGGATGGTATCAGCAACGCGAATGCCGGGCTGCTGCTCAGCGACGGGCAGACGGAAAGCCTGCTTGACGGCGCAGCGCTCGAAAGGATACTGGATCAGGTGCCAGGCAAAAAAGTGGTGATCCTGGACGCCTGCAATTCAGGGGCAATCATTGGGAAAGGTCTGTCCGGCGGCGCAGATACCTGTTTTCTGTCCGGCCCGGAATATAAAGTGCTTTGCAGCGCAGGCGGCAGCGAAGCCAGCTGGTACTATCAAAGCGCAACCGCCGCGGCGGAAGGGGCAAGCTACTTCTGTGCTGTGCTTGCCTCCGGCCTTGGCGCATCCGGCGGGCATGCCGCTGACCAGAACGACGACGGGCAAATCACGCTCGCGGAGACCTACGCTTACCTGCTGGAGCAGTACGCGGCTTCCACACCACAGGTATATCCGCAGCACGACGAAGATGAAGTGCTCTTCGTTTATGATCCCGACGTGCCTGTGCAGATTCGGAAAGCGATCACGGGCCTCACGTTTGAAGACACGCTGGTCGCGTCCGGCGATACGGAAATCAGCTTTTCCTTTACCGTTCAGCGGCAGACGGAGCTGTATTACCAGATCATCTACCATCGCGACGGCGATTGGCAGTTTTCCCAGGCGCAGCAGATTCCCGACAATGAGCAGGACGACGGCTCTATCCTCCCCGGACGCAAGATGCGCGTTCTTTCCCTGAACACGGGAGAAGATGATTACGGCTACGCGATCATTCAATTGATCACGCTGGAAAACGGAACTCCTGTGTTCCAGGGCGCGCGTCTTCTGTGCGTGCAGCCGGCGTCAGGCGAAGTGAATCTGCGGGCGGTGACAGGCAAATCCTTCGTGCCAGCCCTCGGCCAGGAAATGGCGATCCTGGCGCAGCATGACGTGCCCTGCGGACTGACGGTGAATATTCTGAACGAAGAAAACCGCCTGGTGCGCAGGCTTGCGTATGACGCGCCTTCCAGGCCCCAGCAGCTCTCCCCCGTAGCCAGCAGCTTTTACTGGGACGGAAAGACGAACAGCGGCGAATACGCTCCGGCAGGGGTATATACGGTCCAGGTGAAAACATACATTGGGGAGACCATGTATTTCTGCCGGAGTGAACCGTTTTTACTGGAAGAACCTTCTTACTGAAAAAGAACCCGCTGAAAGAAGCAGGTTCTTTTTTGTATATTGGGCTTACAGAATAACCAGCAGCCTTCCGCAGGTTTCACATTCCACCAGCTCGCCCGCCCTTACTTTTCTTGAGATAGAGGAGGGAAGCGACATATTGCAGCCCTGGCATTGATCGCCGTTGAGCGCGGCCAGCGGCGGAACGCTGTGGCGCTTGATCTCGCGGTACCGATCCAGCAGCTCGGAATCGATGGGCTGTTTTTTCTCATCGGCGATGGCTTTCAGGGCTTTCAGCTCGCCGTCCTTGGAGCGCTTTTCGTCATCAAACACCAGTTTCAGCTTGTCAAATTCGCTCTTGGCCTTGGCGGCGCGCACGCGCACATCGTGCTGCTGGCGTTCCCGGTCCGCCGCGTCCTTGCGAATGCGCTTCACTTCCTGCTCATAAGCGGTCAGGTTGTTCTGGAAGCGCTTGGCGTCGTTCATAAACTGCTGCACTTCCTCGGCGCTTTTGGGCGCTTCGCTTTCCATTTTCGCGTGAAGGGCGTGCACCTGCTCGTTGGTCATCCGGATGGCGTCCTTAAGTGCTTCCAGACGGTCCTGCATCGTGGCCACTTCATTTTCAATATGCTTCATGGCGTTTTGCTGTTCGGTAAAGAGCTCCTTGTATTTCACCAGTTTCTGCCTGACAGGAGAGCGTCTGATGGAAGCTTCCAGCTTATCCACTTCCACGTCTGCTTTCTGATATTCCCACAAAAGATGCAACTGATCCATCTCTGTGCCCTCCTTCATTGTTATTAGCTGCCAAAAGGCGCGCATTGAGACGGGAAAACCCGCACATTATATTGTACATCATTCAGGCGGTTTTGTAAATACTCCGTAAGAAACGGCACCAAAGGAGCTTCCGTGCCGTAATGCCCGCCGTCATAAAGCACAAAACTGCTCATGGCCGCGGCCAGGGCGTTGTGATGGCGGACTTCGCCAGTCAGCATTGCCTGGGCTCCCAGCGCTTTCGCTGCCAGCCAGTCGCCGTCGTCCGCCCCGCCCGCGATGGCGAGGGTGGTGATCAGGGCATTCCCGTCACCGTAGCAGCGGACAGGGAACGAAAGAACGGCGGAAATTTTCTTTTCCAGTTCAGCCGCTTTCATCGGTGTTTCCAGTTTCCCCAGGAAAAGGTATTCTGTTTCTTTCCGGACGTCTTGCAGTTTCAGCAGCCTCGCGCAGGCGGCGCTGCCGCTGTATTCCGTCTGGTCGAGGTTCGTATGCGCGGCGATCAGGGAAAGGTTATTCCTCACCATTTCGCACAGGATACGGCCCTCGGCGTCTTCCTCCAGCAGATTTTTCCTTGCATGGAACATCAGCGGATGATGGGACACGATCAGTTCCGCACCGAGTTTTTCCGCTTCCTTTACCACATCCCAGGTGCAGTCCAGCGCCACGAGGATCTTCGTGACCTTCGCGTCCCGGCGGCCTACGATGGTCCCAACGTTGTCGTAGCTTTCCGCCGTTTCCATGGGAGCCAGTTCGTTCAAAATGTCTTCAACCGTTTTCACAGTCGCGCACACGTTCTTCTTCCTCCTTCAGCCACTTGAGTTCCTGTTTTCCATGATCCGATTGCTTTTTCGCGGCCAGGCCGATGCGCCAATGCAGGTAATCGGGATAATGCTGCACGATTGATTCCATCAGCCGCGGCCCGATCAAAAGCTGCTTTTCGGGCAGAAGTTCGATTCCCCTCACCGCCCGAAGCAGACAGTAAAACCGGTTTGCGGCGAAGGCGATTTCTTCCGTTTCGATGCGGTAATTCAGTTCCATCAGTGTTTGCCGCACAAGATGCATATCCGTATGCGCGGAAAGGATCAGCGCGGCATTATTCAGCTGATCTTTCCCAGCCGTCAGGATGCCGGAGAGAGTATGTCCGCCCATACCGAGGATAGCGACAGCGTCGGCGGGCTTTTCCAGCACACTCAGTCCGTCGCCCACCCGGAAATCCGCTCTGTCTGCCAGTCCCCGCGACGTGAGCAGAGCTTCCGCTTTTTTCAGCGAATCCGCACTGATGTCCGCCACGCACATGCGCCGCGCTTTCCCCGATTCCAGCAAAAAACAAGATAACCGCCCGTGATCGGCACCGATATCGGCGCCGTATGCACAGGCGGGAAAGAGCGCTGCCGCGCGGGAAAGGCGGTCGTCCAATTCGGAAAAACGCCGCATCAGTCCAAATAATCCTTCAGTTTTTTGCTGCGGCTGGGATGGCGGAGCTTGCGCAGCGCTTTGGCTTCGATCTGACGGATGCGCTCACGGGTGACGTTGAATTCCCTGCCCACTTCTTCCAGCGTCCGCTGATGGCCGTCGTCCAGGCCAAAGCGCAGGCGCAGCACCTTTTCTTCGCGGGGTGTCAGGGTGTCCAGCACGTCCCAAAGCTGTTCCTTCATCAGCGCGTGGGAAGCGGCTTCGGCGGGGGCAAGCGCGGATTCATCCTCCAGGAAGTCGCCCAGATGGCTGTCTTCTTCTTCGCCGATCGGCGTTTCGAGGGAAACCGGCTCCTGAGCAATCTTGATGATTTCGCGCACCTTGCCTTCGCTGATGCCCATGTGCTTGGCGATTTCCTCCGGCGTGGGCTCGCGGCCGTATTCCTGCAGAAGCTGGCGGGATACGCGGATGAGCTTGTTGATGGTTTCCACCATATGAACGGGGATGCGGATGGTGCGGGCCTGATCGGCGATGGCGCGGGTGATGGCCTGGCGGATCCACCAGGTGGCGTAAGTGGAGAATTTGTAACCCTTGCGGTAATCGAATTTTTCAACGGCTTTGATAAGGCCCAGGTTGCCTTCCTGGATCAGGTCGAGGAACAGCATGCCGCGGCCCACATAACGCTTGGCGATGGAGACCACCAGACGCAGGTTGGCTTCGGCCAGCTTTTTCTTGGCCTCCTCGTCCCCCTGCTCCATGCGCTGGGCGATTTCGATTTCTTCTTCGGCGGTCAAAAGCGGCACCCGGCCGATCTCTTTCAGATACATGCGTACAGGGTCGTCGATGCTGATGCCTTCCGGCATAGAAAGGTCAAGGTCTTCCGGCAGGGGTTCCGGCTGCTGCGGCGCCGTGTCCGCGTCGCGGGTGACAACCACGCCCATACCCTCGAAAGTTTCCAGTATACTATCGAATTGTTCGGGGTCGATTTCATAATTGGCGAGCTTGGAGATGATCTCGTCGTAGGTCAAAACGCCCTTGCTTTTCCCCAATTCGTAAAGTTCGTTCAGTTTCGCCTGTTTTGCGTCTGTATGCGTGCTCATGGCTCCACTCCTCTCCCATCAGCGTCCCTGCTGCTTCAACTTTTCCAATTCCTTGGAAAGCCCCTGTATTTCAATAAGCATTTGCGTTTTCTTTTCTTCTGATTCCAACGTGAGCATCGATTCAGTAAGCCGTTTCGTTTCCTGTATCAAATGCCTGATTCGCATCTTTCGCAGGCAATCGTCCGCGACTGACGCCGTGTTTTCCGTTTCTGTGGCAGTAGGCAGGGAAAAAGCCTCCCCCGCCGCCTGCCGCACATCGTCGGTCAGATCTTCGCTGGCAACGATGCTGTCAGGCGTTTCGCCCGCGATCAGCCGCCCCGCGATCAGCCGCAGGGTTTCGGATTCAAAGTCTGTTTCTTTTACCATGCCTTCCGGCAGCCTGCCCGTGGCAAGCAGCGAAAGCAGGGTTTGTTCCGTTATATAGTTTTCGGGAAGGCGCGGCGTTTTTTCCCGGACGGGCTTGTCCCGATACGAAAGGAGCGCGTCGGATGAAGCGCCGCTTCCCCGGGGAAGCGACCCGATCTGGGCCAGCAGCACGTCCCTTGAAAAACCCGTCTGAACCGTCAGCTCCTTTAGGTAGTTTTCCAGATCAACCGGATCCTTCACGCGCCTGAGCAGCTCCGCGCATTTCTTGGCGTATTCCGTTTTTCCTTCCTGGGTCTGCAGATCAAATTGCAGCTTCAGCCGCTCCATCCTGTACGCCGCGGGACGCATGGGCTGAATCGCTTCAAAAGCGGCAAGCCCGCGCTGTCGGATGAATTCATCGGGATCGAGCCCGTCGGGCAGATAGATCACCCGGCAGGGAACGCCTTCCGCTTCCAGGATATCCAGCCCGCGTTCAATGGCGTGCTGGCCGGCTTCGTCGCCGTCGTAGCAAAGGAAGACCTCGGGCGCGTAGCGCCCCAGCAGCCTCGCCTGCTCGTTGGTCAGCGCAGTGCCAAGCGTGGCGACAGCGCCAGTCACGCCCGCCTGCGAGATCGCCACCACGTCCATGTATCCCTCTACAAGAATGACCCGCTTTAAATCGCGGCTTTTCCGGATCAGGTTGATGGCGTACACGCCTTTGCGCTTGTTGAAGACGGGCGTATCGGTTGTGTTCATATACTTCGGCTTCGCGTCCTTTTGCAGGGCGCGTCCGCCAAAGCCCAGCACATGGTTGTATTGGTCGATGATTGGAAACATCGCGCGGCCGCGGAACATGTCGAAAGCGTTCTCACCCTTAACGACCGTAAGGCCCGCCAGACTCAGCTCCTCCTGCGTGTAGCCATTTTCGGTCAGAAACTTCGTCAGATCGTCCCACTGATTTGTAGACGCTCCCAGCCCGAACCGGCGGATCACGCCGTCTGTGAGCCCGCGGCCATGCAGGTAATCCAGCACGGCTTTTCCCTCGGGCTTCCAGAGGGTGTCGTGGTAGTATCTCGCGGCGTCCCGGTTGGCGGCATAAATCCGCTCCCGCTGGCTTCTTCGGCGCTCGTAGTCAGGATCTTCCTGCAGTTCGGGCATGGTCATATGCGCTCTGTCCGCCAGAATCTTGACGGCGTCCATAAAAGGCGCCCGCTCCATTTCCATCACAAATCGGATCGCGTCCCCTGTTGCCTTGCACCCGAAACAGTAATACATGTTCAAATCGGGGTTGACAGAAAACGAAGGGGTCTTTTCATTGTGGAAAGGGCACAGGCCCCAGTAACGGCGGCCATCCTTTTTCAGCGTCACATACCCGGAAACAACAGAAACGATATCCGTGCGGGCGAGCAATTCTTCCTTCCATGCCGATGGGAGCCGTATTGCCATCCCGCAGCCTCCTTTCGCGCCGCGCCTGCCAGCTCATCGCCCCGCGCGTTCTTTGTATAGATTCGCGGTGATTGCTGTTTTTCCTGCAAATTGTGATAATTTTCGCATGTTTTTCGCCATAAGTCCGCGAAAGCTGTCAATCAAATGACCGGGAAGGAAACGGGGACAAACAGTTGCTGGTAAGTGCGCAGGGCATAGCGGTCCGTCATGCAGGCGAGGAAATCGGTCACCGCCCGTTCGATTCCGTCCCGATAAGAGATCTGGACATACTCCAGAGGCATTTTCCCCGGATGTTCCATATAATATTCAAACAGTGCCTCGATCACGTGGTCGCACCGTCGCTCTTCTTCCTTTCGCCATTCATCCATATATACGCGTTGGAACATAAAGGCGCGCATTTCATCGCTGGCGTTCTGAATCTCATCGCTCATTCGAAGGTGCGGCTTCCCCTGGCTCTCGCGCACGATGTCTGAAATCATGGTGTTGATGCGCTGGCCGTGGGTCTCGCCCAGCACGCGCATCAGATCGTGCGGCAGTTCAAATTCTTTGAGCACCCCGGCACGGATGGCGTCGTCGATATCGTGGTTGATGTAGGCGATGCGGTCGGCGCGGGCCACGCATTCCCCTTCCAGGGTTTCAGGTTTCATATCGCCGGAGTGTTTAAGAATCCCGTCCCGCACTTCCCAGGTGAGGTTCAGCCCTTCCCCGCCTTCGAGCGTTTCCACCACCCGCAGGCTCTGTTCGTTGTGACGGAAGCCGTGCTGGGTGAGGCGGTCAAGGGATCGTTCACCGCTGTGGCCAAATGGCGTATGGCCCAGATCGTGCCCCAAGGCGATGGCCTCCGTCAGATCTTCGTTCAGATGCAGGCAGCGAGCCAGGGTACGCGCCACCTGAGAGACTTCGAGCGTATGCGTCAAGCGGGTGCGGTAATGGTCGCCCTCCGGCGCGATAAAGACCTGGGTTTTGAATTTCATGCGCCGGAAGCTCTTACAGTGCAGGATGCGGTCGCGGTCGCGCTGAAACGCCGTGCGCAGCGGACAGTCTTCCATCGGCCGCGCGCGCCCTTTCGTGTCCGCGCTGCATACGGCAAAGGGAGATAAATACGTCCGTTCCCGCTGCTCCAACTCTTCCCGGATGGTCATGCCCATCGCCTCCCTGTTGTTGCTAATATACAACGCAAACGGTGAATATCCTTTTTTCGCACGTCAAAAATATACAGGAAAACCGTACTGCTTCTAAACGGTGCTGAGCGACATGCTAACGGGAATCAGTTTTATTGTCTGCTTCATTGGTATTTAGTATATAGTATGACAAAGGACCGCTGGGGCCTCCGCGGCAAGGGATTCATCCCTTGCATCCCAATAGGCGATGATACTTGGTCGGGTAAAGAAAACAACTTTCGCCAGTCGATATGGGGGGGTACGAAAGTTAGTGGCTTCTGGCCCAGGAAAGCCGGGAAAATCCCTGAGGGAAAGCTCGCTTTTCCCTGGGGATTCTTCCCAAGCTTTCCCCGGACGCAAAGCGTCCGGGATGGCGGCTTTGCCGCCGGGTCAGAAGCATGACATCGTGAGTTTGTTTGTCTCTCTCAAGTATCAGCGAAAAAAGCCTGTCATTTCTGACATGTTGTTTCCGCTATTGGGGTCCAGGGGCCGAAGGTCCTTGGTTCAGGGGTTTAGGGGGCTGAAGAAGCCCCCTGCTTCGTATTATAACTTTAGAGAATTCCTGTGAAAAAAGCAAAAAAAGAGACACAATTTTTCAATAAATCTATTGTAATTTTCTATTTGGCTATGGTATAATTCAAAAGTCAATGTGCTGGAAATAGAAAAAGAAGGAGGAGGCTTTCTGTGCAGGCCAATAAAGCAAAAAGGAATAAGCATTGGTTCGCCAGGGATTGGCGGTTATATGTGATGCTGATCCTGCCGGTGTCTTTTTATCTGATCTTCTGCTATAAACCGATGATCGGCATCATCGTAGCCTTTGAAAAATACAACCTGTTTAAAGGCATGTGGGGCAGTCCTTGGGTTGGTCTGGATAACTTCCGGTTCGTCATGAAGATGTCGGACTTTTCCAACGCCCTCATCAATACCCTGTGGCTGAATCTGCTTGGTCTTGTCGCGGGCTTCCCTGTGCCGATTGTCCTGGCCATCATGCTCAACGAAATGAGGAGCATTGGCATCAAGAAAGTATCTCAGACGCTGCTGTACCTTCCCCATTTCCTTTCCTGGATCATCATCGGCGGTATGGTGCTGCAGATTTTCTCTCCCACCAGCGGCCTGATCAACGCTACCCTGCTCAAGTGGGGCTGGATCGACAAGAACATCCCCTTCCTGACGGACGGTCCACACTGGCAGTTCACCTACACCCTGGTGGGCGTGTGGCAGGGCATGGGCTGGGGCACCATCCTCTACCTCTCCGCCATCACCGGCATCAATATGGAACTGTTTGAAGCCGCAAGAATCGACGGTGCCAACAAAATGCAGCAGATTTGGCACGTGACGCTGCCCGGCATCCGCTCCACCATCGTGGTGCTGCTGATCCTGAGCGTAGGCCAGATGATGAACATCAGCTTCGACCGGCCCCAGATCCTGGGCAACGCCCAGGTGCGCAAGTACTGCGACGTGCTTTCCACGTTCGTTTACCGCACCGGTATCGAAAACCATAAGTTTGAACGCGCCACAGCCGTGGGTCTGTTCCAGTCCCTGGTGGGGCTGGTGCTGATTTCCGGCGCCAACTTCGTTTCCAAGAAGCTTGGCGAAGAAGGCATCTGGTAAGGGGGTGCGGAGGAAATGAAGAAAGAAGCAAACTCCCCGGCCATTCATATCAAGAAGCAGCGCGTATGGACAGGCCCGCAGACCATTCTGGCGCTGATCATCATTCTGATCAGCCTTACCTGTCTGCTGCCGTTCGTAAACGTGGCAGCGACCTCGTTGAGCAGCAAATCCGCTATTCTCAGCGGGCGAGTCTCTTTCCTGCCGGTGGATCTGGATACCCGCGCCTACAAGGCGATTTTCTCCGATCCGGCCATGATGCGCAGCCTGTGGTTCACCGTATTCATCACGGTCACATACACTGCGTTTTCCATGGTCATGACCATTCTGATGGCGTATCCGCTGACCAAGAAACGTATGCGCGGCCGCAAATTTTTCAACTTCATGGCACTGTTCACCATGTATTTTTCCGGCGGCACGATTCCTATTTACCTGAACATCAAGGAGCTGGGCCTGCTGGACTCCCCCTGGTCGCTGATTCTGCCCGGCATGTTAAGCACCTATAACATGATTATCCTCAAGAGCTTCTTCACCGCTCTGCCCTCCGAGCTGGAGGAAGCGGCCACCATCGACGGAGCCAATGATTTCCAGATTCTTCTGCAGATGTATCTGCCCCTCTCGATGGCTTCCCTGGCTACCCTGACCCTGTTCTACGCCGTGGGCAAGTGGAACAGCTTCCAGGATGCCCTGTACTACATTTCGACCAAAGCCTACCAGCCGCTGCAGTTAAAGCTGTATCACCTGATCAAGGGCTCCCAGGCTGTGGATATCGCAGCCATGGAAGGCGGCAGTTCCACCGTGGCGACAGATATTTCCGAATCCATCGAACCCGCGTCCATCATCTTCGCCACCCTGCCGATCCTGGTGGTTTATCCTTTCGTGCAGCGCTACTTCGTGGCCGGCGTCACGATCGGCGCGGTGAAGGGGTAATTCAGTTAGGAGTTAAGAATTAGGAGTTAGGAGTTTTATATCGTCTTTTCGCTGGTAAATTAAAACTCTTTACTCCTAATTGAATAAAGTTCCTTTGCCGCCAGATGGCGGTGAAAATAAAAAAAAGGAGTGACACAACCATGAAAAAGGCACTGGCTATCCTGCTGACCCTGGCTCTGCTGCTGGGTCTGACCGGCTCCGCCCTGGCGGATGACTGGATCACACTGCGTGTGGAAACCTACGACCGTGAAATCACCGGTCTGGACGTAACGGACTGCTGGCAGCTGCATTACGCTCAGGAAAACTTCGGTGATCCCAATCACATCAAGCTGGAGTTCGTCTCCTTCGCCCGCTGGACTGAAGGCGACCTGCTGACCAACGCGCTGGCCGGCGGCACTGCCCCCGACATCTGCATCACCTATAACGGCGGCCTGGTGCAGCAGTGCATCGACGACGAAGGCATCTGGCAGCTGGATGACCTGCTCAACGAATACGGCGCCAACCTGAAAGCCTTCCTTGGCGACGAACTGCTTGGCTATGGCCAGAGCGACCATGACGGCGACGGCGTGAAGGAACAGTGGTACATCCCCGCCCGCCGCATCAGCGTTGCCAACGTGGGCAACTTCATCCGTGAGGACTGGCTCAAGGCCCTGAACATGGAAAAGCCCACTAACATTGAAGAATTCACCAACTACCTGCGCGCCGCCAAGGAAGCTCAGCTGGCCGGTGAAAACACCATGCCCTTCTCCTTTGGCATCTATGCCCCCGATCCCCTGTACAACGTGCGCCGCTTCACCGACGCTTGGGTGGATTTCTCCCAGGTCACTGAAGAAGACTGGTTCGCCTATGCCCGCAACCCCGAAATGCTGCCCGGCGCCAAGGAAGGCTTCCGCTGGCTGAACACCCTGTATCATGAAGGCCTGCTGCCCGACACCTTCGCTCTGTCCGACAACGACAAGGCCAACGACACCGCCCTGATCATGGGCTACAACGGCTTCTTCTCCCAGCAGCCCGACCAGCCCTGGCGCACCGACAAGAACTACCAGATCGAACTGGAAAAGAACGTTCCCGAAGGACATTGGGTCACCGTGAACCCCTTCAAGAACGAATCCCTGGGCGGAAAGACCCTGCATGACAAGTATGCCGCCAACGGTCTGAGCATCATCATCCCCCTGACCACCAACGAAGAAACCGCCATTGCCGCGATCAAGTATCTTGACTGGATGGCCATTCCCGAGAACATGTTCGCTATGCAGAACGGTATCGAAGGCATCAACTATGAAGGCATCGATCCCGAGCTGGGCATCCCCTACGGCGTGAAGAGCGCTGACGCTGTGCCCAACGAGAACAAGATGCACGCCGGCGACATTTGCTTTATCTCCAACGGCCTGTGCTACGGCGATGACGCCAAGAACGCTGCCGCGCTGGCGCTGCCCTTCAAGGGCTATGAAGCCGATGTAGTTGCCTCCTACGCCGATTCTCTGACCGACGCCTGGACGCAGATCAGCTTCACCGTCGCCATTCAGGCTGAAACCGACTATGGCTCCACCGTGAAGAGCAAGCAGGGCGAATTCCTGGCCGCCGTTGTCAGCTGCTCTGCAGAAGAATTTGACGCAGTGTACGATGCCGGCATCCAGGATATCCTGAACTCTGGCGCTCAGGAAATGATCGATGAATTCCGCCAGGCCTATCAGGATGGCAACTATCGCGGCGTGTTCCCCGGCAACCTGTAATACACCGCTGATCGATTGATTTTTCCTGATAAAACCAACATAAACCGAGGAGTGCGCGTCTGTGACGTGCACTCCTCTTTTATTCCACGCGCTGTCACCGTTTCTTCCGTGCGGCATAGGATGAGGATGAAGGCTGCAATCCAGCCCCCACTATATCGCAAGGAGGCGCAACGCTTATGTCTTTCTATTCCTACAAGAACGCGAACCCCGGCTGCTGTCCGGGAACGATCTCCGGAAACGCCCTGGATGGTCTGGATGAAAAGGTATGCATTCAGGTGCAGCGCGTGTACGACAGCTGTTTGCAGCAGCAGCAGCTGACCAACGTGGATGTGACCATTACCAGCTTCGCCCAGGTGGTGACCACCGGCTGCGGCTGCAACGCCGAAACCGAGGAAGCGCCGCCCACCTCGACTCCTGTGCCGCCTATCACATTTGAGTCCTGCCGCTCCAGCAGCATGGACGTGGACATCGGCAACCTGAGCGTGGAGCGCCTGTGCGACCGTCCCTGCTTCGCCCGCGTGCGCGGCAGCCTGCAGATCCCCATTGACATCCTGTTTACTGACAGCCGCTGCGTGGAATATATCGGAAAGGGCACAGTGACGGTAAACCGGGATGTGCTGCTGGCAGTACCCGACGATTCCATCGTTCCCTTTAACCTTGAAGGTATGGCCAGCGCCGTCTGTGTTGCTGGCACCTATCGTGGAAACAACGTGTTCCGGCTCACCGTCTGCGTGACCGTGGTGCTAAAGGTGCTGGCCAAGGTGGAGATTCTGGTGCCCAGCTACGGCTTCTGCACCATTCCGCCCTGCGAGGAATTCGCGGATTCCGTCTGCGACGAGTTTTTCAGCCTGCCGCTGTTCCCGCCCGCGACGCTTTGCGACAACGAAAACTTTGGCAATCAGGGTATTCCCAACAGCTTTACCAACAGCAGCACCTGCAGCAATTGCGCGAACTCCTGCCGATCCTGCTGCAATCGCTGAAAAAACAGGGAAAGGCGCAACCATCGCCTTTCCCTGCGCTTTTTATAATTCAATATGGTTCTATCGTAATTACAATGGAAAATGTGATTACTCAACCATGATTATCAGAACCACTGGGGAAACGCCGTCAACGGGGGATTGTCAAGGGGGCCTCCCCTTGACTCTAATCCGCAGCGCCGACATGTGCTGCGCAAGGACGAAAATTTCAGACAGGAGCGCTGACGACCAGATGAAATTTTACTACCTTACGGTTTTTCCGCCCGGGAGCGAAGCGAGAGGAAAAACTGTGCGGGGACGAACCGCCGATGACCGCCTGTGGCGGGAATATCATCGGCGGTGAGATCAGCCGAAACGAGCAATCTCCGCATGAATAGCGCCGAGCAACGCGAGGCTGAGGGCGAGCAATCCTTGGATTGCCGCCCGAAACCCG